>JBBRDJ010000014.1:0-49891 GCA_038203945.1 Gemmatimonadales bacterium | reverse complement strand
CGCTGGCCGATGCGTTGGTTGCAACGGCCACCGTCGCCGCAACGGCGATCATGCCTGCAATGAGCGCAAGGCGATACGACAGTGGTCGGGTTGCCGCGCCAACGCTTGTTGGTGTGCGTGGTGCGGCCAGCCGGCGGGCTGGAGCCAGCGCGTTGGCCGAAGCGTGACTGGCAGCGGTGGGGCGTGCGGAGGCAGGAAGTATCATGATCTGTGAGTAGAGGGACATCGTCAATCTAGCTTGTCACTCGCCGCCAAACAGCACGCGGCGCGCCCGACCCCCGGTGATGATCGCTACTGCAGCAACGCACGCACCGTGGGCGCGGTGCGCAGATGCTCTTCGCCCCGCGTGCGGAACCAGTGTTCCAGCAGTGTGAGCTCTTCAAGCGCGTCCACCGTGAGGGCCGTGGCGCGAGATTGCGGGGCCGCCTCAAGCGTGAGCAAGCGATCTACTCCGTTAACGTCGCCAACCGACGCGTTTCCTATCACACGCCCCTCACGCACAAGGTATAACCAGTCTGCACCGACGGTACTCGGCACACGGTACGCGAACGAGGGTCGTTGCAACGCCTCACGTACCCGTGCCAACTGCGCATTGAGTGTTTCCAACGACGCCAGACGGTCGCGCAACCAACCCGCTCGCTCAAACGAGAGTGCCGCGCTGGCCACCGCCATTTCCCGCTCCAACGCCACTTGCGGTTCATCACTGATGCCGTTGATAAACTGCTGTGCACGGGAAATCTGCGTGAGATACTCGTCGTGCGAACAGGCGGCCACACACGGGCCGAGGCAACGCCGGGTTTCATAGCGATGGCAGCCCGGCGTTCGAGTGTAGCGCGGATCGTCGGCGAAAAAATCACCGGCGTCGCGCAGCACCATGGGCACGCGATCAGCACAATCGCGAAGGCCAAGTGCATCGTTGAGTACGCGCACCGCCGAAATGAGTGGCGCACGATGAGCAAACGGCCCGATCACGGTGGCGCCCGCGCCGGCACGCGATCCCGCCACGGTGCTGGCGCGCTGCACGCGCAATCTCGGCACCGGCTCGCGCCGTACCACAATCACCCACCATTGATCAAGCGGACGCGCGCCGCGCTTATTGTACGTGGGCAGATGCGCGCGAATGAGACGGGCTTCGCGCAGCAGCGCGGCAAACTCACTGGGCATGACCTCCCACTCGATGTTGGCGGTCTCCCGCAGCATGCGCGCGTGCCGATGTTCGGGCCACGGCAACCGGAAGTAGCTGAGCAATCGCGTGCGCAGCGTGCGCGATTTACCCACGTACAGCACGTCGCCGCGCGCACCGATCATGCGGTAGACGCCTGGCACGTTTTGCGCGTTGCGTCGCACCAGCTCGCGAAGCGGCGATGTGTCGAGACGTGCCACGGGCTCGAGAAAGGAGAGCTGAGCAGCGGGGCGCGCACGCGGGCCGATTGGGAGTCCGAACATAAACCGAAACTACGGCTGGTGGCGTGGTGGCACAAGCGCTGATATCCGAACCGGAACACGCGCCGACGCAAACGTAGCGCCGACTGCGACGCATTACTGTCGTCAGTGCTGGCAGCTCGCGCAGAACACGGTATTGCGCCCGTCCACCACGTGCGTCCCGATCAACCGACGTCCACAGCGCGTGCATGCCTGCCCCTCGCGTCCGTACGCACACAGCTGACTCACAAACCCACCTCGCCCACCACTCGAATCGCGGTAATCACGGAAGCTTGTGCCGCGCGCCAGAATGCTTGCGCGCAGTATCCGTTGCAACGCGGCGTGCAACCGGTCCCACTCGTGGTCCTGCAGGTCGCGCACGCTGCGCGAGGGATCAATGCCGGCTTCCCACAGGCTCTCCGTCGCGTAGATGTTCCCCACGCCGGCCAGTCGCGTCTGATCCATGAGTGCGGCCTTGATCGCGCGTGTGGAGTGGCCGAGTGCCTCGCGCAGCATAAGGGCTGTGAAGTGGTCGGCCAGTGGCTCTGGTCCCAGTGCGTCGCTGTAGCCAACGAACTGTTCGTGCGACATCCACGACACCGTGCCCAACCTGCGTACATCGCGGTAGTGCAGCGTGCGTGCATCGTGCAATGCGAATGACACGGTCAGGTAATCGGACAAGTCCGATGGCAGGGTGCCGTCGTCAACGAGCAGCGATCCGGTAAATCGCGGTTGCACGACAATATGTGCGACCGCACAAATGGGCTCGTCCGACCCGACATGTTCGAGACGCGCCGACGCAACATCTGACCGCACCCCGCGCAACTCGCGCAAATCAACCACAATCAACTTTGCGCGTCGCCACACGCGCGTGATGGTTTGGCCAACCACATGTGCCGGCAAGGTCACTGCGGTTGCCCCGCGCAGCACATCGTCCCGCAGCACGCGCACATCAACAATGCGTGCATTTACAACACGCGCGTTCAGATCACGTGCGATCGTTTCCGTCTCCGGCAACTCCGGCATTTACGACAGACGCTCGTACTCCCGCCACCCGATATCCGTGCGGAACTGTTTGTCGGCGAGCTCAACCTGCTCGGCGCCTTCGCGGCTGATGCGTCGGGCGTCTTCAAACGTCTCACCAATGCCCGTGATCGCGACCACACGTCCACCGCTCGACACCAACTCACCGCCCTCGGCGCGCTTCGTACCCGCGTGAAATACGCGTCGCGTGTTGGTATCGTCGGGCAAGCGCAGCACGTCACCAGTACGCGGCGTCTCGGGATAGTTGGGCGCGGCCACAACTGTTGTGACGGACGCACCGCTGCGCCATGTGAGCGGCGACATGTTGCCAATGCGCGCGCCGCCTGCAATCGCCAGCATGGGCTCAAGCAAACTGCTGGTGAGCATGGGCAAAATGGCCTGCGTTTCCGGATCACCGAAACGGCAGTTGAACTCCACGACCTGCGGGCCTTCATCCGTGAGCATGAGGCCCGCGTACAACAGTCCGGTGAACGGCGTTTTCCGCTTGCGCAGTGCGTGCAGCGTGGGCAACAGAATACGCTCCGTGACCTCATCAAGCAGCGCGGGCGTGCCAAGCGAGACTGGAGTGTACGCGCCCATGCCGCCGGTGTTAGGCCCATCGTCGCCATCAAGCAGCCGCTTGTGATCTTGCGCAGGCAGCATGGTGAGCACATCGGTGCCGTCGGTGAGCGCAAAGAGCGACAACTCCTCGCCCACCATGAACGCTTCCACCAGGCACTCGTTACCAGCGTCACCAAACGCTTTGTCACCCATGATACGATCAATCGCGGCGTGCGCTTCGGTCTCTGTGTGGCACACGATCACGCCTTTGCCCGCCGCCAATCCCGACGCCTTGATTACCACCGGTGCACCAAAGCGCTCGCGCACGGCTTCGTGTGCGCCCTGCGCGGTGCGATGTGTTTCGGCGTTTGCCGTGGGCACGCCAGCACGCGCCATCAACTGCTTCGCGACGTGCTTTGACGTTTCGATCTCAGCGGCTTCGGCGGTTGGACCAAACGCCGGCACGTTGCGCAGGCGCAAGCGATCAACCAGTCCATCGGCCAGCGGCGCTTCGGGACCCACCACCACAAGATTCACCTGCTCGCGCAGTGCCAACTCCACCAGCGCATCACTCGCTGACGCGGCCACGTCTTCAATGCGCGCCAGCTGCGCAATGCCGGGATTACCGGGCGCCGCGATGATCTCTATTGGTACGTTCTCTCGCGAGAGTGTGTCAGCCAGCGCGTGTTCACGTCCACCGTTGCCCACCAGAAGGATCTTCATGACGACAAACTAATCCGTCAGTTGATCCTTCCGGTAACGGCACACTCGCATTGCGCTTACAATCCTGGTGGCGGACCCTTGGAGGTATCGTCACTCGGCGGTGTGTCGTTGGGCGTGCTTCCACCCGACGGCTCGTCGGCGGTGGCCGTAGACGCCCCGCCGGTGGCGGAACGGAACGCGTCGGCGAAGGCGTCCGCCGCGCGGGTGAAGACATCGCCAACTTTTTCGGCGGTGGCGCGTGCTTCACGGGCGTAGTAATCGGTGGCTTCGCGCACATCATCGCCGAGTGGACGCGCGGATTCCTCGCCGCGCCGCACGTAGGCGCCGCCAATGATGCGGCTGTAATCACCCGATTCCACCCACCGATCCAGCTCGCCCACGCGCACCGTGTGGAACGGGTGTACGCGCAGCGCGGTGTTGAGCACCTTGAGCACCGCGTCCCACGACGAACCGCCCAGTTCATACTCGCGGGCTTGGGCGATGTACGCGTCGAGGTCAACGGTATCATTCACCACTTTTCCGCCGGCCAGCGACAGAAACGCGCTCATGGACGCGCGCACGTTCTGCGAGCCGAGCAGGCCGGCACGGTCGGCGGAGAGTTCCGATTTGCGGTACCACTCGAGCAGCGCGAGCTGAAACGGCAGCATGGCGACGGTGGCGAAAAGGGGAAGTGCCTGCAGGCCAAAGGTCACTACGATGATCGCAATGGTGCGATACGTGGCGTGCCCACTCATGATGTGACCCAACTCATGGGCGAGAACGAACCGCTGCTCCTCGTAGGAGAGGATTTCGAGCGCGCCAGAGTTGATGACGATGAATGGCCGGTCGAAACCTACGGCGCCGGCGTTGGCGAGCGGGGTTTGCGCGACGTAAAGCTGCGGCGGCTCGTGTCCGGCCTGTGGCCAGTCGAGAGTCTGCAGTACTTCCAGATACAACGCGTAGAGGTTGGGCCGCTGCGTGGGGCCCACGAGGACCGCGTCGCCGAGGAAGAGGTTGCGAATGCCGCGTTCGCCAAAAAAGCCGGCGGTTTTGCGCACGGCGAGATCAAAGCCGGGCAGGGCCCGCAGCGAGTTGAGGGCGGCACGGTCGGCGGGATGCTCCCAGCTGACGGAGGCGATCTGGGTGAGCGGAACCTGGGTCATGGTGGCAAGGGCTAAGGTTGGGGTTCCGTACGTGGTACACCACAGAAAGTTGCGGTGATCGGATCGGGGGAACGCCAGAGACCAGTGAACGGATTGCCGTTCAGGTTTGCGAACGCTCTTTACCGCAGGGCGGACTCGAGATCTCCGAGCAAATCCTCAACGTCCTCTACGCCGCAGGACAAGCGAATCATACCGTCGGTCAGCCCCATTTCCGCCCGCACGTCGGCGGGTACTGAACCATGGGTCATGCTCGCCGGGTGACTGATCAGACTTTCCACGCCGCCCAGTGACTCGGCCAGCGCAAACACCTTCACGCGCTCCAGCACTTCGCGGGCGCGCTCCACCGACCCCAGCTCGAGCGTGATCATGCCACCAAAACCGCTCATTTGTTGGCTGGCCAATGCGTGCTGCGGATGTGACTCAAGTCCGGGATAAATGACCGATTCCTCGCCCAACTTCTCGGCCAGCCATGACGCGATTCGTCGGCCGTTGGCGTCGTGAGCCTTCATGCGCAGCGGCAGCGTTTTCGTGCCACGCAAGGCCAGCCAGCAATCAAACGGTCCGGGTACAGCGCCGGCGGCGTTTTGAATGAACTGCAGGCGATTAGCCAACTCATCCTCAAGAACCACCGCGATGCCGCCGATCATATCAGAGTGGCCGTTGAGATACTTCGTGGTCGAGTGCCAGACGATGTGGGCGCCGATTTCGAGCGGCCGTTGGAAGATCGGGGTGGCGAAGGTGTTGTCTACCACCAGCAGGGCATCGTGCTGCCGGGCAATCTCCGCCATGGCAGACAGGTCAGCGAGTCGCATCAACGGGTTGGTTGGCGTCTCGATCAGCAGGGCGCGAGTCTGCGATGTCATCGCGTCCGCCACACGCTGCGCATCGCGTGTGTCCACATAGGTGAAGGACAACCCGAAATGCTGCAGAATTTTATCGAACAGACGGAAGGTACCGCCATAGACATTCTCACCCACCACGATGTGGTCACCGGCGCGGAACAACTTCATGATCGAATCGAGGCAGCCCATGCCACTCGCGAAGGCGAATCCATGCTGTCCGCTTTCCAGGGACGCGACGTTGCGCTCCAAAGCCTCGCGGGTCGGATTCTTGCCCCGGGCGTACTCGTAGCCCTTGTTCTTGCCGAGCCCGTCCTGCACGTATGTGGACGTCAGGTAAAGCGGCGTCATGATGGCGCCGGCCTGCGGTTCCGGGCGTTGGCCCGCGTGAATGGCCCGCGTGGACAGGCCGGCCTCGAGATCGTCCGGGAAAATGCGCGTCATGGCAATCAGGAAATGAAGTCAGGGAGTAAACGGCAATGGCCGGAAGCTAGCCGCCGTACGGCACGGTCGCACGATACGCCGTCGTTCGATCCCCCGCCTGCCGCGTAACGAAAACACACTCCGCGCGCACTCCTCACTCCTTCCGACCGATCGTCCCCGCATGTCGACCCCCATTCTCGACTCCCGTCCACGCTGCCTGATTGTCGACGACGAAGCGCCGCTACGCGCCGTGCTGCGCCGCATTGTGGAGCAGCAGGGCTTCCATTGCCGCGATGCCGCATCGGGCGTCGAAGCGGTGGCGTGTCTGGAAGCGGAACCCGCGTCGCTGGTGCTCTCCGACTATCACATGCCTGAAATGGACGGCGTGGAGTTACTGCAGATCATTCGCGAACGCTGGCCCGACACGGCCGTTGTAATGGTCACGGCCGTATCGGATGTGGAACTGGCGGTGCAGTGTCTCGCGTCGGGCGCGATGGACTACGTCACCAAACCGTTTCGCGTCGAAGAAATCCGTGGACGCGTTGGGCAGGCGCTCGAAAAGCGCCAGCTGTTACTCGAGAACAAGACCTATCGCGAGGAACTCGAGGCGCGCGTGCAGGTGCAGGCGCGCGCATATGAGGAGCTGTTTCTGGCCTCACTGCAATCGTTGGCCGATGCCCTGGAAGTCAAGGACCCGTATACGTGGGGACACTCTCTGCGCGTTGGCCGCTACGCGATGGCGATTGGCGCTGAACTCGGTCTCGATGAAGCCCGTTTGGTACAAATTGAACTTGGCAGTCGCCTGCACGATATCGGAAAGATTGGTGTGCGTGAAACCGTGCTCAACAAGGATGGTCCGCTCACCGACGAAGAGTACCGGCACATCATGGAACATCCGATCATCGGATGGCGCATTCTGTCGCCACTGTTGCGGGATGCCCCGGTGGCATTGGCCGTGGTTCGTTCGCACCACGAACGAGTGGACGGGCGCGGTTTACCGGACCAGCTCAGCGGCGAACAGATTCCCATCGAAGCCCGCATCACCGCCGTAGCGGATTCCTTCGACGCGATGACCAGCGGACGGCCGTATCGCGCGGGCATGGCGGTAAAGGACGCCGTTGCTGAGCTGCAGCGCTGCGCCGGCTCGCAGTTCGATGAGTTGTGCGTCGCGGCATTTATTCGCGCCCTTGAAGCCAGAGCGTTTCCCCTGCCCGATTCCCGGGTGAGACGGCCCACCATGCGCGCGGCCTGATACCGCCTCAGTAATCCGGTTGAGACGCGCGTCACCGCTCATACCCCCGTCTCAGGGCATGCCGTGAGCCTGTCTCACCGTGTCGCACAACCATGACAGCGGGCCCACTCCGGAGAGTGTCTCCGCGTGGCTCACGCTGATTTCAGTACCGTCAACAAACCACGACACCACGGCGACGTCACTGCCCGTCGCCTCGGCCAGCCCTTCCAGTCGCAGGCCCACGTGCGAGCCCAGATCAATGGCGCGCTCGGTGCCATCCGTGAGTACGCGCGCACGGGCGGGCACGTCGTCCAGCAACACGATCATCACATCGGGCGGCACGCGGTGCCGGAAAGTGGCCAACGTGAAGACCACCCCCACCCGCGCGTCCTTGAACTGCTCCGCCAGGACGGTGTCGTCAACACCGTGATCCACAATGAGCGCTACATGTCCATCGCACGCGGCCAACGCTACAAGTGATGCAGCACCGGGTGGGAGAAGGAGCGCGGGTCGCACTGATGAAAGGGCCCGTACCAGCGCCGCCGACCGCTGCAGCAGCGTGAGTCCGGCCGCAACCAGGGTATTTGTGGAAACGCCGCCAATCGTGCCCTTGGTGGCCGCCAGCGCGTACGGAACAAGCGAAAACGGATTGGTCATGCCGGAAGGTGTCTGGTATGGTGACACACTGCACGGAAGTAACAAATGCCGCGCGTGTAACGGTGACGTGCTGTCGAGCGTCTTGGGATAGTGACGGTTTTGGCACGCGCCGTCAGCACCCACCGAGTTGGCAACTTGTTTAGATTGCAACGTTTAGAGCTTTCACCGCGTTCGCGCGCACGTGGGGTAACATGGCGTTTGATGGGTTGATGGTCAGTGTCTCCGGTGTGAGAGGACGGGTGGGCGAAGCGCTCACTCCCGAAATCATGGCCACTTTCGCGGCCGCCTTCGGCGCGTGGGCAAAAACTCGGCATCCGGGTCGTCCTATCGTTGTGGGGCGTGATAGTCGTGTGAGCGGACCGATGTTTACCCGTGTTGTGCACAGCGCGCTGGAATCGGTTGGCTGCGACGTAATCGACATTGGCATGGTGCCCACTCCCACGGTGCAGATGGCGGTCGAGCACCATCACGCAGCGGGTGGGCTGGCCATTACCGCCAGTCACAATCCGGTGGAGTGGAACGCGCTCAAGTTCATTGGCTCCAGCGGATTGTTCCTGTCAGCGGCTGAAGGCGCCGAAATGCGCGCGCTGCTGGACTCCGGCATTCCGCGTGCAACGTGGGACCAGCTTGGTTCGGTGACCGTCGACAACGAGGCCATACCGCGTCACCTGAACGCGGTGCTGGCGCTTCCGTTTCTTGATGTCGCGGCCATTCGGGCCCAGAACTTTCATGTGGCGCTCGACTGCTGTCACGGTGCAGGCAGCGTCATCATGCCGCAGCTCCTTGAGGCACTCGGCTGCACCGTGTCGGCGATTGGTATGAACGCCGACGGACGGTTTCCTCGCCCACCCGAACCGGTGGCTGAAAATCTCGGCGCGTTGAGCACGCTGGTGCGCGAGTCGGGTGCAGTGGTTGGTTTCGCGACAGATCCCGACGTGGATCGCCTCGCGCTCACCGATGAAACCGGTCATCCGATTGGAGAAGATTACACGCTGGCCCTGGCCGTGCGTGCGGTGTTGCCAGCACGACCGGGAAGCGTGGTGACCAATCTGAGCACCAGCAAAGTGGTGCAAGATGCGGCCCACGATGGCGGCGCTCAGTTTGAGTTTGCACCGGTTGGCGAAGTGAACGTGGCGCTGGCCATGCAGGCGTCCGGTTCAACCATTGGTGGCGAAGGCAACGGTGGCGTGATTCTTCCCGAGTTGCATCTCGGTCGGGACGCGCCGGTGGCCGTTGCATTGGTGTTGCACCTCCTGGCTACCACCGGCAAGCGCGTGTCCGATTTTGTGTCGCAGCATCCGCGATACGTGATTGTGAAAGACAAGCTCGATCGTCCCGATGTGCCGCTCACCAATGTGTACAGCGCTTTGCGCAAACGATTTGCCGAAGCAGTCGCCGACACGCAGGACGGTCTGCGACTTGACTGGCCCGATCGGTGGGTGCATCTGCGTCCATCAGGAACGGAACCCATCGTGCGTGTTATCGCCGAAGCGCCCACGGAAGCGGCGGCGCGTCAGCTGGTGGCTGATGCGCGTGAACCGCTGGCGGCACTTGTTGGCGCATCCTGAAGTTCTGTAGCATTCACACGAAACCCAGCTCTCTATGTGCGGCATTGTCGGATACGTTGGACCACAGCTCGCGACGCCTGTTTTGCTTGACGGCCTCAAACGCCTCGAGTACCGCGGCTATGATTCGGCCGGCGTGGCCATCATGAATGGCAAGGGTGTGGAGACGCGGAAAGCCGCTGGCAAAATTGCGCGACTCGAGGCGGTGATCGAGGCCGATCCGCCGCAGGGCACGCTGGGGATCGGACACACGCGCTGGGCCACGCATGGTCCGCCAAACACCATCAACGCGCATCCGCACGCCAGTCACGATGGCACGATTGCGGTGGTGCACAACGGCATCATCGAGAACGCCACCACGCTCAAGCGTTCCCTCGAGTCGCGCGGCTATGTCTTCAAGTCGGATACTGACACCGAAGTGCTGGCGCATCTCATTGAAGCGGCGTACGCGGGTAACCTTGAAGCGGCGGTGATTGAAGCCTTGCATCAGGTGGACGGTACCTACGGAATGGCCGTGATTTGCAGCGCCGAACCAGACAAGATCGTGGCGGCGCGCAAAGGTAGTCCGTTGCTGGTTGGCCTGGGCAATGGTGAGTACTATCTCGCGTCCGACGCCAGTGCCGTGCTCGCACACACGCGCGAGGTGGTGTATCTCGACGATGATGAAGTCGCTGTGCTTACACGCGATGGCTATCGCATTCTCGATCTCAACGCCGAGGATCAGGACAAGCCGGTGAGCCGGATTGACTGGGATCTCGCGCAGATCGAGCGCGGCGGCTATCCGCACTTCATGCTCAAGGAGATTTTTGAGCAGCCCACCACTGTGATGGACACCATGCGTGGCCGACTGCTGGTGGACGAAGGCTTCTCCAAGCTGGGCGGCATCAACATCCTCAAGGATGATCTGATGGCCGTGGACAATATCGTGATTACCGCCTGCGGCACGAGCTGGCACTCGGCGCTCATTGGCAAGCTCATGATCGAAGAGATGTGCCGCATTCCGGTGGCCGTGGAGTACGCTTCGGAGTTTCGCTACCGCAACCCGATCGTGCGACCCAACTCGCTGTGCATTGTGATCTCGCAGTCGGGCGAAACGGCCGACACGCTGGCCGCGATGCGTGAAGCCAAACGTCGTGGCGCGCGCACCATGGGTTTGGTGAATGTGGTGGGCTCAACGATCGCCCGTGAATCGGATGGTGGCATTTATCTGCACGCCGGTCCGGAAATTGGTGTGGCCAGCACCAAGGCGTTTACCAGCCAGGTCGTGGCACTGGTGCTGTTTACGCTCAAGATGGCGCGGTTGCGTGACATGTCGGCGGAGAAGGGACGTGAGATTGCGCAGGCGCTGGCGGCCTTGCCACTGCAGATCCAGAGCATTCTGGACCGTGCGCATGAGATCGAGAACATTGCCGAAGAGTTCAAGCGCGCCAGCAATTTTTTGTATCTCGGACGCGGTTACAACTTTCCGGCGGCTCTCGAAGGCGCCCTCAAGCTCAAGGAAATCAGCTACATCCACGCCGAGGGCTATCCGGCGGCGGAAATGAAGCACGGGCCCATCGCACTCATCGACGAGATGATGCCCGTGGTGTTCATTGCACCGCACGACGCGGTGTTCGAGAAAGTGGTGTCGAACATTCAGGAAGTGAAAGCACGCAAGGGCAAGATCATCGCCATCACCACGCGTGAAGAGGAGGCGCTCGAAGGTCTCATTGACTACGAGTTCCGAGTCCCCGAAACAATCGACCTGCTGACGCCGGTGTTGGCGTCGGTACCGTTGCAGTTGCTGGCGTATTACATCGCTGTAATGCGTGGCTGCAACGTGGACCAGCCGCGCAATCTTGCGAAGTCGGTCACGGTGGAGTGAGATTCTGCGCGGTGACCGATCAACCGCGCAGCGCTGTACCCGGCAGGAGGCGCTGAAGCCATGCGTGTCCTGCTGCAGCGCGTTTCGCGCGCCGAGGTCCGCGTGCGCCCCGATGGCGACGCGCTGCCGTATGTAGCTGGGCAGATCGGACGAGGGTACGCGCTGCTCGTTGGGCTCACGCACACCGACACCGAAGCTGAACTCACGTTTATGGCCGACAAAATCGTGGGGCTGCGCGTATTCGCCGATGCACACGACAAGCTCAACCTCTCGCTTGCCGATGTGCAGGGCGAGACGCTGGTGGTGTCGCAGTTCACGCTCTACGGCGACGCACGCAAGGGACGCCGCCCCAGCTTCATTGACGCCGCGCGACCCGAGCTGGCGATACCGCTCTACGAACGATTTGTGGCGCTGCTACGTGAACGTGGTGTACCCGTTGCGACCGGCGAGTTTGGCGCCATGATGGATGTCGAGCTGGTGAACGATGGTCCGGTCACACTCTGGCTGGAACGCGAAGCGACATCTCCTGTCTGAATCCCTCCTCACCGCTGTCCTGTGACTGCTCTGTCTCTGCATCGAATTTCCCTCGGCGCGCTCGCGCTGCTCCTATCGGCCTCGGCCACTGCGCCGAGCGTGGTGGCACAGGGCCCCGCCGTCCCAATGGCGCGCAACGCACCGGCCAGTGAACGTGTGGAGCAGGCAGAACTGGCCTGGGCGGCCGGCGATTATGTACGTGCGCTAACCGGGCTGGCGACGGTATTGCGTAGCGACGAAGCATCAGCGTTTCGAGAACGCATTGCGTTGCTCACGGGCGAGAACTGGCACACCTCATTGGTGGCCGAGAACGCTCGCGCACCACGTTGGTCGCCCGATGGGCAACGCATTGCCTATGAGGTTGGTAGCGGTGCCGAGCGTGTCACCCGCGTGGCTGATGCGCGCTCCGGGTTTCGTGTGGTGGCCGAAGTTGCCGCGGCGGGATTGGTCTTCTCACCTGACGGCGCGCGTGTAGCGTACCTCTCGGGGCGTGGCACTGATGCGCGCGTGATGGTGCGGTCGATCGGGAGCGCGACCGACGAGGCGGTAGAGCTACCGGGATTGGTTCCGGCGCAAGTGCTGTTCGCGAACGACGGCGCGTTGCTTGTGATTGCGGCCGCGACGGATAGCGTGCGGACGCGTTTGTATCGTGTGTTGGGTGCAGACACACCGGTTCGTCTCAGTCTGACAGACTCCGTGGTCTCCAACGTGCAGCTCTCGCGTGACGGGGCTTACGCACTCTATGGTGTTGGCGGCCGCAGCCCGATACAAATCGGAACGGGTCGCGGGTTCTCAGGTCCGCCGCCGGGACGACAGTTTGCGCTGCTGAATCTGAACACCGGAACGGAACGCGTGATCGACGGCGAGACACCCGTGCTGTCAGCCAGCAGCAACGCTGTTGCGTTTCTTTCGCGATCGGGTGGCACCACCCGCGTGCACAGGCTCGCCTTGAGTAGCACCGCCGAATCGCGGGTGCTGCATAGCACCGCTGAACCGCTGAGCAGTGTGGCCATCACTCCCGACGGCTCGCGCGTTGCGTTTCAGCAGATGCCGCGCGAAGACTGGGAGCTGTACACGGTCACCGCTGACAGCAGTGCACCGGAACGTGTCACGCGCGAGATCCAGCACGACCTTTTTCCGCAGTGGCTCGACGATACCCGACTCCTCGCCGTGATGGGTGAAGCGCGTCACCGTCGTTCGCATCTGTACACCAACGGTCGCCGTATTCGGCTCTTCCACAACAACACCGTGCGCACGATCGCGCCGGAGTACGAGTGGGTACCAAGCCCGGACGGAACGCGCCTGGCGATCGTGGCTGAACGGGACGGTGATACGGTCACACCACACCGCAACCTGTGGTGCATGGACCTCTCGCGCGAAGTTACCGTGGCCGAGTTGGTGCAGCGTGTTGACGACAACCTCGTTTCGGAACGTCGGCTGCGCGCTGCGGGGGAGCGTGCGTTTGCGCCCATCCTCGCTGAGGTGCGTCGCGCGGTGAATGAAGTGAGCACCGATCGTGTGTACAACTACGGGTTTGACCTCTTTCAGTTTGACTCCAAGCACATCTCGCAGCCCGGGAACGCCAAGGCACGTCAGTATCTGGCGGACACCTACCGCGGATTCGGTTACCGCGATGTGCGCGTGCAGGAGTTTGAGGCCCGCGCGGCGGTGAATCAGCCCGCGATTCCCACCGCGAACATTCTGGCGGTACTGCCCGGTACCACGCATCCTGAAATTGTCTATGTGATTTCGAGCCACTTTGATTCCCGTGCACAGGGCCCGGGAGCCGATGACAACACATCCGCGACGGCGGCGCTGCTTGAAGCGGCGCGCGTACTGGCGCGTCGTCCCCAAGCGGCGACAATCATCTTTGCATCGCTCACGGGTGAAGAATCCGGCCTGCTTGGTTCGCGCGAGTTTGTGCGTCAGGCCAAAGCCTCCAACATGCAACTGGCCGGTGTACTCAACAACGATATGGTGGGCTGGGCCAACGATCAGCGGCTCGACAATACGATTCGCTATTCCAACCCCGGCATTCGCGATATTCAGCACGCGTCCGCACTGCAGTTCAGCCAATTGATTACCTACGACGCGTTGTACTACAAGAGCACCGACGCACAGGCTTTCTACGACGGCTACGGCGACGTGGTTGGTGGCATCGGATCGTATCCGGTCCTGGGTAATCCGCATTACCACCAGCCGCATGATGTGCTGGAAACGATCAACCACCAATTGGTCGCCGAGGTGGCGAAAACAACGGTAGCGTCGATCATGTATCTCGCGTCGTCTCCGTCGCGACTTTCCGGACTGTCAGCGCGTATTGCGGGTGCGTCATCAACCGACGTTTCGTGGCGCGCCAGTCCGGAAAAGGATATCGCTCACTATCTGGTGCAGTGGGGCCCCGAAGCCGAGCCGACCAGGTACCGTCAGGAAGTACGCGTGCCCCGTGCGCAGCTCACGAATGCGCCCGCCGGAACGGTGATCTCGGTCAAGGCGGTCAACGCACGTGCACTGGAAGGATGGGATTGGGCGGTGGTGCGCGTTTCAGCGAACTAATGTGGCCATGGCCACAGTCAGCGAAATCGAAATCGTGCACCTCCGATCACTGGTCGCTTCAAGGCACGAGTTTGTATCTTTCGCCCATGTCCACTCCCCGTGTGATCCTGGCGTCTCAATCGCCACGCCGCCGCGAACTCTTGTCCCTGATCGGCATCACCCACGAAGTGCAGCCGGCGCACATCGATGAGACGCCGTTGGAGCGCGAACTTCCCACGTCGCACAGCGAGCGCTTGGCGCGCGAGAAGGCGACGTTGATCGCGCGACGTGAGCCCGGTGCACTGGTGATCGGAGCCGACACCGTCGTGGTGATTGGAGACACGATTCTCGGCAAGCCTGGCGACGACCAGGACGCACGCGACATGCTGCGGCGATTGTCGGGTCGGACGCACCGTGTGTACACGGCCGTGGCGATTGCGCGCGATGGAATGATCGACTCGGAAGTGGAAGGCGTGTCGGTCACGTTCCGAGAGCTGACTGCGTCGCATATTGATGCGTACGTAGCCACCGGTGAGCCATCCGACAAGGCGGGCGCGTACGGTATTCAGGGATATGGCTCCACGATGATTGATCGCATTGAAGGGGACTTCTTTGCGGTGATGGGTTTGCCACTGCGACGGCTGGTGTCGCTGGTTGAGCGTGCGGGGTACGCATACATGTTCGGACCGCTGCAACAGCGGTAGTCGCATCAACCCGAATCGGTTACCCGGTTCGTCGTGCGATTACGGCCTGCAGGCGGGCCGCCTTGTACACTTGCTCCCAGTGACGGACGCGCTGCAGCACGTCGTCAACGCTGATGCGCGACATGCGATCTGGCCGATAGACCATATCCAGCGAATAGTCTTCGCCCGGATCACCGTACGCATCGATCATCAGATCATGCGCGTAGTCGTACGGGCCGACACGCTTTGGATTGGTGTAACCAATCAGGCTGATCACCGGCGTGCGCAGCGCGAGCCCCAAATGCAGCGGTCCGGTATCGGGTGATATGGCGAGGGCCGCCGTATCAAGAATGGCGGCGAGTCTGCGCAGTCCGCTGCCCAGCGCTGAATGCGCGAACGGCGCGCCTGGCATGATCACGGCTTCGGCCGCAAGTTCGCGCGGTGAGCGTGAGCCAACAAGCACCGGTTGCAGTCCGTGCTCGTGATACAGCGCGTGGCAAACCGCAACCCAACGCTCCGCAAACCAATCCTTGTCGGGTTTGCTGGTGCCGATGACCAACGGCACAATCGGCCGGTCAAACTGTGCGGCAAAATCGCGCTGCCACGCACGCTCTTCGTCGTTCCACGGTCCGAGCGTCCACTGTGGCTCACCATGTGGGACGCGCAACGCGTCGAGAAACTCGAAGTACTGATCCTGTACGTGCTGGCCGCGATGCGGTGCGATGCGATGCGTGGTGAATAACCAGTTCCCATCGCGGGCTCGTGCCTTGTCAAACCCGAGCTTGATCGGTGCGTGTGTAAACGCCGTGATGAGTCCGGCCTTGAAATACACTTGCAGACCGAGCACCACGTCGAAACGCCGCGTGGCGAGTGCCTCGCGTACATCCAGAAACGCACGCCAACCACGCGAACGATCAAACACAATGATATCGTCGACGAGCGGATGACCACGTACCAGCGTGGCCGGTCCTGGCTGCAGCACCCAGGTGATGTGCGTATCGGGCTTGTGGGCTTTGAGTGCGTGAATGATCGGCATCACGTGCACCGCGTCACCAACGGCGCTCATCATCACCATGCAGATGCGATCGAGGGCCACGGTGGCAGGCAGCGGCGGCGTTGTCAGCTGAACCGGATACGATGACGAGTCGTCCGGGGTGCTGTGTGTGGCCGGAACTTCCGTCACGGCGTCGCCGCCAGTGCTGACTGCATGAACCCCTCAAGCCACGTTTCGTCCACCAGGCGCTCGTGCTGACGGTGCCACTTGCGAACGGAACGCATCAGTCGGCGCACATTTCGCGCCATGATGGTGATTGCAGGCTGTTCACGAAACGACACCACGTCTACATCCAATACCCAAGCGGCCACGCCGCCCTGCTCAGGCACGAGCAGAATGTTCTTCACATTGAGATCAGGGTGCAGCGCACGAGCCTCGGCGAGCTGCGAGAGCAACACAAGCACCGCTCGCTCAGCTTCGCCTTGTGCGATGCCGGGAGCCGTGCCCAGCATCACCGCGCCAAAATCCCATGCATCGGGAACGTAGCGGGTGGCCACATCCACTCTTCGCAGCCCCGGGCCAGCTGCGTACATGGCGTAGGCCAGCAACTCCGGTGTGGGAATGCCATGCTGCCGCAGAGTGATGTTGACGGCAGCTTCGCGTGGTGCGCGCGTCGGACGGAGAAAGCGGTCACCGGTAATGGGAGCCAACAAACCGCCGTGCCACGCATGACGTACCGCCAAGGTGGTGGCGCACTCCGACAACTCAGCTACATACACCACACCTCGGCCTTGCAGCGCGCGCGGCTGCGGCGCGGCTTCAGCCCACGCGTAGAGTGTGTCGTACTCAGCCAGTCGCTCGGCCAATGCATCATACAACGCGGGCGCAGCGACCAACGTTGCCTGCCGCACGCGTCCGGTTCGGTATGGTAACCCGATCGTCGCCAACGCTGGCGCCGACGTGTTCACGGCGCCGCTGAATGATGCGGGATGGCAACCTCCACGCCATACACCGTGACCGCTGGTCCGCGATGACGTTCCGGTACCAGCTCCGGTCGCACGCGCAGCGGGACGGAGTCTGTGAGTGTCGCGCGTACCGCGTCGCTCACCAGTATGTCTCCGCCGCGCGCCAGACCACACAGCCGACTGGCCAGATTCACCGTGTCGCCAATGAGTGTGTATTCAAGTCGACGTGGTGATCCGATGTTGCCAACAAATGCATCGCCCGCATTGATGCCAATGCCCGCGTTGAGCGATGAACGACCTTCTGCGGTCCAGCGCGAGTTGAGCGCAGCCAACTCGCGCTGCATATCGAGCGCAGCGCGTACGGCGCGATCGGCATCGTCCGGATGCGCCACGGGAGCACCCCAGTACGCCATGAGCGCATCGCCGATGAACTTGTCGAGTGCGCCGTCATGTCTGAACACGCACTCCACCATCGCGGCAAAATACTCGTTGAGCTGTGCTGCCATTTGATCGGGAGGCAACGATTCCGCAACTTCGGTAAAGCCACGAATGTCGCTGAACAACACGATCACGCGTCGCCGGTCACCGCCGAGCACCACGTCACCGCGTTGATTGGCAATGCGGTCGGCCAGTTGCGGCGTGAAGTAGCGCTCAAAGTTCTCGCGCACACGAGTGGCCTCACGCAGCCGCGCTAACGATTCCTCACGTTCCATGGCGGCGGCCGCGATGCCGGCGTACGCCACAAGAAAATCAAGATCCGCTTCGTTGAACGCGTTGGCGTCGCGCAGATTGTCCACATACAGCACGCCAAGTGTCTTGCGCCCTTCGCCAATGAGTGGTGCCGCCAACGCCGAACGGACCGCCTGCACCCCCACCGATTCGCCACTCAGGCGCTCATCGCGTCGCGCGTCATGCAGCAGCCACGACACCTGTCGTTGCGCCACACCATTGATGATGGTGCGCGGAACTGGTCGCACGACTGCATCACCGTGGCGATCACGCGCCATGCGCATTTCAAGCTCCGCGTTCGTATCAGCACCATCGGGTACCAGAAGAATCGCGACGCGATCGGCGTTGAACGCTTCAAAGGCGTCATCGACAATACGTGTGAGCAACGCTTCCAGTCGCGCCAGTCCACCCAATCGTTGTGCCACGGCCACCAGCTGTGCCAATCGCTTGCCGGCCACGGCTTCCACGGCGTCCGCCGGCGAGCCCATGGCGCGTTCACGCACCATGGTGGCGGCGCCATCGAGTGCGAAGGGCGCCGTCACCGACACACGCGGAGACGCTTCTTCAACCACCGCCAGTTCAACGGGGCCAAACGAAATCAGGTCGCCGATGCGCGCGCGTGACCTGGCCACTCGTTGTCCGTTGAGCCACGTCCCGTTGCGCGATGACAGATCCTGCAGCAGCACGCCCTCCCCGTCTACGCGGACTTCCGCATGCCGACGTGACACACCGGGGTCAAGAATCGGCAGGTCGCACGTGGTGTCGCGGCCCAGCACCAGTGCGGAAGACTCGGGCAGCACGAAGCGTCGGTCACCGGAGGGTGAAACCAGAGCGAGGGGCATACCAGCTATTGTGCGTCAGCCACGGTGGACACGGCCGCGCGTGCGCGCCCGATGGCCGTGAGCAGCGCGCGCGCCTTGCTTTCCGTCTCTTCCCACTCGACGTCAGGCACGGAATCATGCACGATTCCCGCGCCGGCCTGCACCGACGCCACGCCGTCGGCGATCACGCACGTTCGAATGGTGATGGCCAGATCCATGCGCTGGTCTCCGGCCGCAATAAAGCCAAGCGCTCCGGCGTATGGTCCGCGTCGCTCCGGCTCTAGTTCATCAATGATCTGCATGGCGCGCACCTTGGGAGCGCCTGTCATGGTGCCGGCCGGAAACGTGGCGCGGAACGCGTCGAGCGCAGAGTACTCCGGCAGCAGATCACCTTCCACCTGACTCACCATGTGCAGCACGTGCGAATAGCGTTCCACCTTCATGAGGTCCGTGACGTGCACACTGCCGTACGTTGCGATGCGTCCCACATCGTTCCGTCCGAGATCCACCAGCATCACGTGTTCAGCACGCTCTTTCGCGTCGGCCATGAGGTCAGCGGCCAACTCGTCATCGGCTTCAGTCGTTGCGCCACGCTTGCGCGTTCCGGCAATGGGACGCACGGTGACGCGACCATCGGCCACGCGCAACAACAGTTCCGGTGACGAGCCCACGATCTCCACGCCGTCGAGCGCGAGGTGATACATGTACGGCGACGGATTCAATGCGCGCAGGCAGCGATACAACGTGAGGCTGTCAAAATCATGCGGCGTGCTGATACGTCGCGCGAGCAGCGCCTGAAACACATCGCCGGCCAGAATGTATTCCTTGATGCGCAACACGTCGCGCTCAAAATCTTCGCGCGCAAAGGACGACGTACCAGTGGCCGGTGGCGCGTCGTGCGCCAGCTGCAATGGCTCCAGCACGTTCGGCCCCTGCAAACACGCGATGGTTTCGTCGAGCGTCTGCTGCGCGTCGCTGTACAACGCGTCCAGCTGCCCGTCAGTCGCCTGGGCGGGCACGTGCACCGAGACAATCACGCGGGCCTGCGCGCGCCAGTTGTCAATCATGACCAGCGCGCGCGGAAACATCACGCAGGCATCCGGTGTGTTCACACCGCGCGGTGGCGCGTTGGGCAAGCGTTCGATGTAGCGCACGGTGTCGTACGTGAAAAAGCCCACCGCGCCGCTCCAAAACGGACCAAGCTCGGGCATCGCCACGGGGCGCATGCCCTGTACGATTTGCTGCAAGTCGGCAATCGGATCAGTCGGAGTCCGGGCGCCGTGCCAGCCGTGCGCCGCCGACCAGTCTTCTACCACGCCGTCTGTGACGCGCCACGCCCCGCTCAGCGAGCTGCCGAGATAGGTGTAGCGCGCCCAGGTCTCACCGCCGGCTGGCGCGGACTCGAGCAGGAAGCTGAACAGACCCTTGCGCAGTTTGGCGTACGCCGCCACGGGAGTGTCGAGATCGAGCAAACAATCGCGCCACACAGGCACGAGACCGCCGAGCGCGAGGCATTCGGCGGCGCGTTGGAAAAAGGCATCACGGGTAGGCACGTCCAATACTCGCTGGCCGTCTCCCCTGAGGGCAAGCGCTGGCGATAGGTTGCGCTATGCCAAATGCCATGGGGGACGATGGGCGCGTTCGTATTACGCCGGCGGTGGTGGACGTTTGCGTGTTGTACCGCGTAGCGGTGTCAGGCCGCGTGCGTGCCGATGCAGGCTCAGGGTTTACCTGGCGGGTGTTGGTGCTGCAGCGGGCCAATGGGACACGTTGTCCGGGCTCGTGGGAGCTGGTGCACGGCGGCATCGCGGTTGGTGAGCGACCGGAGGCGGCGGCTCGGCGCGAGGTGATGGAAGAAACCGGATTCGCCGTGCAGCGGCTGTACTGCATTACGGTGGGTGGCTTCTATCTTGCTGGCCGGGATGTGCAGGCGACGCTCGTCTTTGCGGCCATCGTGGGCGAGGGCAGGGAACCGCTCGGTGTAACGCGCGGTCCGGAGCACGTCGCCTACAAGTGGCTCACCATCGCGGCGGCAAAAAAACTGGTGACGTGGCCGCGTGAACGCGAGGCGCTCGATCACATCGCGCATCTGTTGCGAAGCGGGGATGCCGGCGTGGCCGAGGATGTGTTGCGGGTGCCGGATGCGTGATCGGGGCGGACGCAGCGTCTACCTGTCCGGCGGAGGTGCGAGTCGTCGGCGCGAGGCTACTCGCTCGGCGCGAGTCGTCGGCGCGAGGCTACTCGCTCGGCGCGAGTCGTCGGCGCGAGGCTACTCGCTCGGCGCGAGTCGTCGGCGCGAGGTGACTCGCTCGGCGCGAGTCGTCGGCGCGAGGTGACTCGCTCGGCGGAGGCGTCGAGTCCCGTCGCTGCTGCGCACTGGCACGCGAGCGAATGAGCGATCGCTCGCGCTCGACGCGCTGCAGCACGATCTGCCAACCGTCGCTCGCGACCGTTTCCACGATTATGGACAGCGGCTGATTCGGGTCAACCTGTCCGTCAAACACAAACAACGCCGACTGCGTCTCGCGTTGACTCAACCGATACTCGCCGAATCCCGGTGTCATGGGAAACACATCGAGCGGACGAAAGTCGCGACCCACGTTCCGGATCACAATTTCCATCGGACTGAACCGCGTCTCGCCCTGTTCCTGCGCGAAAAAGTTGACCACCCACAACGAGTAGGCCGGAAGCCGCACGCGATCCGTGAGGCGATCGAGCTCTTCGCGCTTACTGTTGATCAGCTCCGTCATTGCGCGATACAAATCGGGTGACAACAGGCGAATGAACGATTCGTCAATCGGCGCCGCGCGCACCTGCAGTCCGCCCGGCAGAGCGAGCCGAATGGCGACGTCGTCCTGTCGCAGTGTACCGTAGCCGGCCGGTACGAGCGATGGATCCTGACCAACTACGGTCGGCGTCCGGGCGGTACCTTGCGACGATGGTACCGTGGCGCAGCCGCTGAGCAGGGTCAGAGCCACGACGAGTGACGCACCGAATGACGCACCGAGTGACGCACCGCGTGATGCACCGAATGACGCACCGAGTGACGCACCGAATGACGCACCGAGTGACGCACCGAATGACGCACCGAATGACGCACCGAGTGACGCGGCGAGTGACGCACCGCGTGTGATCACGCGACCGGAGTGCGACCGACGCTCAGGCACGGCTCGCTGCGCCGTCGGTGTCGTTTGGATCATCGGCGTCGTCGTCGACGAGGTCGTCGGCGTCATCGTCGGCGAGGTCACTATCCTTGTCGGCGAGGTCATGATCCTCGCCGGCCCGGTCATCATCCGCATCGGGCCCGTCCTCGTCGCTCATCTCGTCGTCACCGGCGTCGCTCATATCCGCCGTGGCGCCGCACAACTCCACTACCGCCTCGGCCAGCGCGTCGCGCCCTTCACCGGAGCGCGACGAAAAAGTGAGCAGTTGCTCTTCGTCAATCGAAAGCGCCGCGCACAAGGCCGGAATGCGTTCCAGACGCTCGGCGGGCTTGAGCTTGTCGATCTTGGTGAGCACGACCATCGTGGGCACGCCCACATCCGCGAGGAAGTCGAGCATGTGCCGATCATCGTCGGTTGGATCATGCCGTGCGTCGAGCAACAGCACCACACCGCGCAGCAGGGGATTGTCGCGCAGAAACTCCTCAATCAGCGGACGCCACGCCTTTTTGCGTTCCTTCGAAATACGCGCGTAGCCGTATCCCGGCAAGTCGGCAATCACAAAGCTGTTGTTGACACGAAAGAAGTTGATCTCACGTGTTCGACCAGGTGTGTTGCTGACGCGCGCCAGTGCCTTCCGCCGCACGAGCTTGTTGAGCAGCGACGACTTGCCAACGTTGGACCGGCCGGCGAACGCGATTTCCGGTAGCGTCGATTCAGGGCGCCACCCGCCGGCTTCAGCCATCGGGCCAATGAACTCGAGCGAACGGATAACCAGTGGATCCGGCGATGTGCGAGCATCACTCATGTGAGGTGCGCCTCACGTTGTGCCCGGCTGCGCTTGGAGCTGCCGCCGCGGCGCGGCTTCTGTGCATCGAGCGTTTTTGTGTCTGGCAGAACAGCTGCGGCGGTCGGCAGCAGCGCGATCTTGAGTACTTCATCCATGGAACGCACCGGATGCCACGCCACGCCATCGCGCGCGTCGTCCGGCATCTCGGTGAGGTCGCGCGCGTTACCGGCTGGAATGATCACTTCAGTCATGTGTTGCCGATGCGCTGCGACCCCCTTTTCCCGAAGCCCGCCAATGGGAAGTACGCGACCGCGCAACGTCACTTCGCCGGTCATGGCCACATTGCCGCGTACGGCGCGACCAGTGAGCGCACTCACCATGGCCGTTGCGATCGCTATGCCTGCACTCGGGCCGTCTTTGGGTGTGGCACCGGCCGGAACATGCACATGCAAATCGTGTCGCTGCAGCAAATCGGGTGAGAGGTCGAGTGAATCGAGCCGCGAGCGTACCCATGTGAGCGCGGCCGACGCCGATTCCTTCATCACCTCACCCAGCGTACCGGTAAGCTGCAAGCGCCCACGTCCCGGAACCACGCTGACTTCGACCTCGAGCACTTCACCGCCTACACTGGTGTACGCCAATCCGTTGGACACGCCAACGCGGTTCTCTGTGCTCGCATCTTCAGCGTCAAACGGTGCCACGCCCAGATACGTGGTGAGCACATCATCGTGCACAACAATCGGCAACGCCATATCACCCTGTTCGGCAATGGCGCGCGTGATCTTGCGCACCAGGCGCGCAATGCGACGTTCAAGATCGCGCACGCCCGCTTCCCGCGTCCAACCGCGTATGATCATCGTCAGCACGTCATCGCTCACAACCAGATCGCCTGCCGACAGGCCGTGCATTTCAAGCTGACGAGGAATGAGATAGCGTGATGCGATGGCCAGCTTCTCGGGCTCGAGATAACCCGGCAATCGCACGACTTCCAGTCGGTCGCGCAGTGCTTCCGGAATGCCGGGTAATGAGTTCGCGGTGGTGATAAACAACACCTGCGAGAGATCATAGTCGACTTCGAGGTAGTGATCAGCAAACGCGCGATGTTGCTCAGGGTCCAGCACCTCCAGCAGTGCGGACGACGGATCGCCGCGCCAGTCGCTGCCGAGCTTGTCGAGTTCGTCGAGCAACAGCACCGGGTTCACGACTTCGGCGCGCCGCATGGCCTGCACGATGCGCCCGGGCAGCGCCCCGACGTACGTGCGACGGTGTCCGCGGATCTCCGCTTCATCGCGCACACCACCAAGTGAGATGCGCACAAACTTGCGCCCCATGGAGCGTGCAATGCTACGCGCCAGAGACGTCTTGCCAACGCCAGGCGGTCCGACAAGACACAAAATCGGACCACGCACAGTGCCCACGCGCGACAGCACGGCGACGTGATCCAGAATGCGTTCCTTGACTTCTTTCAGGCCGTAGTGATCGGCCTCGAGCACATCACGCGCGGTGGTGATATTGAGCGTATCCTCCGACCGGTCGTGCCACGGGAGTGCCGCTACCCAGTCCAGCCATCCGCGTGCGACCGCCGACTCGGGCGACATCGGTGACAACCGTCGCAAGCGGCGTAGCTCACGCGTGACCCGAAGCTGTACGCCGTCGGGGAGGTTGCGCGCCGTCAGCTGCCGGTCGAGTTCCTCAAGGTCGTCGGCGTCGTCGTTGCCGAGTTCCTTGTGAATGGCCTTGAGCTGTTCCTGCAAAAAGAACTCGCGCTGATTCTGATACAACGAACCGCGCACCTGCTCATCGATGCGACGTTCCAGGCGCAGCAATTCCAGTTCGGTCACCAGCACTTCGGAGATGCGCTCGAGAAGGGCATCGAGTGTGGGTTTTTCGAGCAACTCCTGGCGCACGTCCAGCGGCACTTGCAGATGCGCAGCAATGCCGTACGTCAGTCGGACCGGATCATCAATCGATTGCAGCACGCCAATGATTTCCGGCGCAATGCGGCGTTGCAGTCCGGCATACTCTTCAAACAGCGTCAGCGCGTGTCGGACACGCACCGACAGATTGACCATGTCCGCTCCTTCGAGCGCGAGTGGGAACGGCTTGACGGTGGCGTGCACCGGCACTGACGGTGCACGCTCCGTTGCACGTGATGCTGTTTCCGATGCGTCACCCTCGGCCGGTGGCATCTTGCGCGGCATGGTGAAGCGCGTGATGTGGACACGCTCTCGCGCATCAACAAGAATGCGTGTGGTGCCGTTGGGCAGGCGTGTCACATGCTGCACGCGCGCGACCACGCCGATGCGATGCAGCCCCGACGCATCGGGCTGCTGATCGTCGGGGTTTCGTTGCGTGACAAGCAGGAGTTCACGCGAGCCATCGGCTGCGGCAGCCACCGCCGCGAGTGATCGCGACCGGCCAACGAGCAGTGGCATGGCCGCATGCGGGAACAGCACGACATCACGCAGCGGCAAAACGGGGTACCGCGTGGGCGAATGGCCGGCACGCGGGGCAGGGCGAGGGCTCAGGCTTCCTTCTTCTGACGCTTGGGCGCGATTTCCAGCAGCGGTGGCCCGCCCGTGGTGACCGATGCCTCGGTGACTTTCACTTCCACAATGTCATCACGACCGGGCAAGTCGAACATCGTGTCGAGCAGCGTTTCCTCAAGAATGGCGCGCAATCCACGTGCGCCCGTGCCACGTCGCAGTGCCTTGCTGGCAATCGCGCGCAGCGCGGACTCTTCGAACGTGATCTTGACGTCCTCCAAATCGAACAGACGCTGGTACTGACGCGTGAGCGCGTTCTTTGGCTCCTTGAGAATCTGCACCAGCGTTTCTTCGTCAAGCGCATCGAGCGGCACGCACACCGGCATGCGGCCTACGAGCTCAGGAATGATTCCGAAGCGCAGCAGATCTTCCGGCTCGACTTCCGAGAAGGGCGACTTCGATGTGTCGCTCTTCACACTCTCGAGCACGATCTCCGCTTGCGGTACCTCCGGTCCACCAAATCCGATCTGACGCCGACCCACGCGCGCCTCGATGATCTTTTCAAGCCCATCAAACGCGCCGCCGCAGATGAACAGAATGTCTTTGGTGTTGATCTGGATGTATTCCTGCTGCGGATGCTTGCGACCGCCCTGTGGCGGCACACTGGCGACGGTGCCTTCCAGAATCTTGAGCAACGCCTGCTGCACGCCCTCACCCGACACATCGCGGGTAATGCTCGGATTCTCCGACTTGCGCGCAATCTTGTCGATTTCGTCGATGTACACAATGCCGCGCTCACACTCGGCCACATTGAAGTCACCGGCCTGCAGCAGCCGCACCAGAATGTTCTCAACATCTTCGCCCACGTAGCCCGCCTCGGTGAGCGTGGTGGCGTCGGCAATGGTAAATGGAACATCGAGAATGCGCGCCAGCGTCTGCGCGAGCAGCGTCTTGCCCACGCCGGTGGGACCGATGAGCAGAATGTTGGACTTGTCGAGCTCGACATCATCTTCGCGCGCATTGGCGGCCGCGTTGATGCGCTTGTAGTGGTTGTAGACGGCCACCGACAATGCTTTTTTCGCACGCTCCTGACCGATCACATACTGATCGAGCGTGCTCTTGATCTCACGCGGTGTCGGCACCTGCGTGATTGCTTCGGTAACCTCGCGCTCTTCATCCTCGGACAGGATCTCATTGCAGAGCGCGATGCACTCATTGCAGATGTAGACGGACGGGCCCGAAATGAACTTCCGGACCGCGTCTTTTGATTTGCCGCAAAAGGAACAGCGGAGATGCTTGTCTTGGCTTGACATGAGGGCGCGCGGGAACGGGAATCGGGGGAATGCCCCGGATACATGTATGAACTAACCCGAACGACTCGAAAGGGTCAAGCAGTCGCCCGGATTGGCGCCATCTTCAGTCTCGGCCTTATAGCCATCGTTCATCACTCTCATTCGACTTTTCGGCCATTCAGTGCCCTGAGGCCTTTAGGGTTTAAGGCTGCAAGGCACTAAACGGCCGGAAGGCGAATAGGGGAGCGTGTGCCGTCAACTCTGTCACGACCTCGGTGTGATAGAGCCCGAGGTCGCCCGTCAGCTCATCGCCGACGCGAATAATGTGCGAAAAATGACTGCCGCCCAGCTCGCCGGGGTCCACGAGGAGCTCGATGGAAAGTCCAGAAACCTGTCATCAGGAAGAGCTGGCTACCCCGGAACTGGTCGACCACCAGCGTCCAACGCCGACTCCACCAGCATTCCACGCAGCTTCTCCGACCAGTGGGCGCGAATCGCTGCCACATGCTCGCCGGCGCCTCTTGGCTGCACCTTGCGCCACTGCCTCCGTACGCGGGGCCAGCCATCGATCAGCGCTCGAGCCCTGGGGCTGCCAGTGCGCGCGCGATGTACAGCCAACAGCTCCTGCAGCAGCAGCTCATCATCGGCATCGAGCGTGGCGAGCAGCACCAGATCGTGATTGGTCCGACTGGCCAGTGTCCCCGATTCATCGAGCACATAGGCCACACCATTTGACATACCGGCGCCAAAGTTGCGACCGGTCCGGCCGAGCACGGCCACGATGCCGCCCGTCATATACTCGCAGGCGTGGTTGCCAACCCCCTCCACCACCGCGCACGCGCCGGAGTTGCGCACCGCGAACCGATCACCCGCCTGACCGGCCGCGAGCAACAGGCCATCGGTCGCGCCGTACAGCACGGTGTTGCCAACAATCATGTTCAAATGACTCGCGCCACCATAACGCGCGTTTCGGAAGGGCCTGATGATCACCTCACCACCGGTGAGCCCCTTGGCCACATAGTCATTCGCTTCGCCTTCGAGATCAATGCGCATGCCACGCAATGCGAACGCACCAAAACTCTGACCGGCGCTCCCGGTAAATCGGAGCGATACCTGTCCGGGCGGATATCCGACGTCGCCCACTCGCTCGGCGATCCAACCGGCCACGCGTGCTCCCACGGCCAGATGATGATTCCGCACCGCAAACTCTCCCTCAAATGGCAGGCCTGCTTCGAGCGCGCTGGCTGCGGTGTCGAGAATCTGTTCGTCGAGCGAGATCACGCCCGGACGCACGTTGCGCGCGACCGTGCGCCTGGGTGACGCACTTTCACGCCGTGCTGGCGACAACAGCAGCGAAAGGTCGAGCATGGCCGAACGCGGTAGCTCCGGATGATCGGCGCGTTCAAGCAAGTCGGCTCGACCCACAATGTCGTCGAGCGACTTCACGCCCATGGCCGCCAGCTGTTCGCGCACATCCTGCGCTACATGCGTGAAGTAGGAAATCACATGGTCTGGTGTGCCGCGAAACTTGGCACGCAGCTCGTCGCGCTGCGTGGCGATGCCCGTGGGGCATGAGTTGAGATGACACTGACGCGCCATATCGCAGCCAAGTGCCACCAATGGCGCCGTGCCAAATCCGTACGATTCGGCGCCGAGCATCGTGGCCACAATCACATCACGTGCGGTCCGGAATCCGCCGTCAACGCGCAACTCCAGCCGATGACGCAAACCATTCTGCACGAGCACATGCTGCGCTTCGGCCAATCCCAGTTCCCACGGCGAACCGGCGTGTTTGATGCTCGAGAGTGGCGACGCACCAGTCCCACCCGCGTGGCCGGCAATAAGCACATAGTCGGCGTAGGCTTTGGCCACGCCTGCAGCCACTGTACCTACTCCCGCCGACGCCACCAGCTTCACACCAATGCGCGCCCGCGGATTCACGGTTTTGAGATCGTGCACCAGTTGCGCCAAATCTTCAATGGAATAAATGTCGTGATGCGGTGGTGGCGATATCAGCGACACGCCGGGCGTTGAATGGCGCAGTCGGGCGATCAGCGCGGTGACTTTGTGCGCGGGTAGCTGTCCGCCTTCACCCGGTTTTGCGCCCTGCACAATCTTGATCTCGATCTCGTCGGCGCGAGCGAGATAGCCGGTGGTCACCCCAAAGCGTCCGCTGGCAATCTGCTTGATCCGACTGTCCAGTCGATCCGTGCGCGTGTCGCTGCTGAGTGGCGTGTACCAGGCGGGATCTTCACCACCTTCGCCCGCATTGCTGCGCGCACCCATGCGATTCATCGCCACCGTGACCGCTGAATGTGCTTCTGGTGAGAGTGCGCCGAGCGACATGGCCGACGAGACAAATCGTGAGAGGATCTGCTCGATTGGTTCGACTTCGTGAACCGAAATTGCAGTGCCGGTTCGCACACCGATCAGATCGCGCAGGGAAACAGGTGCGTGGTTGCTGCCGTGCGCACGAAAGCCCACCCAAGCCGCGGCATCAGGACCACCGTCGGCCGTGCGCGGCTTGCGTGCGCTTCCTACCGCCTGCTGCAACGCGCGCACCGATGCGGGCGCCCACGCGTGTATCTCGCCCTCCTTACGAAAACGCACTCGACCAAAGTCGGGGAGCGCAACGTCCGAGGCGGCGTTCTCACCAAATGCTGCACGATGTTGTCCGAGCACATCTTCGGCGATTTCGCGCAAACCGATTCCCCCCACCGGTGAGGCCGTTCCGGCAAAACACCGATCAATCACATCACCGCCCAGGCCGAGCACCTCAAACATTTGTGCGCCGCAATACGAGGAGAGTGTGGAGATACCCATCTTGGCCAGAATCTTGAGCAACCCTTTCTCAAGACTCGCCCGCAACCGTGATTGCGCCAGCGCCGGTCCGGGACGTTCGTTGGCGTCGTCTTCACGTCCATGCGAGGCCGCTTCGGCGAACAACGTCGCCACGGTCTCAAACGCGAGCCACGGATGCACCGCTTCAGCACCATAGCCAAAAAGTGTTGCCATGTGATGCTGCTCCACTGCATCGCCGGTCTCCACGACAAGCCCAACCTGCGATCGCAGTCCGATGCGCACGAGGTGCTGGCGCACCGCGCCCAAGGCCAGCAACGAAGGAATCGGCGCACGATCCACACTGACTTTGCGATCGCTGATGATGAGCAACCGCACGCCCTTGCTGATCGCCGCTTCGGCCCGTCGGCACAGCGTGTCGAGCGTCGCGTCGAGTTCATCGGGACGCGAGCGAGCCGGCCACGTGGCATCGAGTGTGACGGCCTTGAATCCCGGGAACGCGCGCAGCGCGGACATTTCCTCGGGGAGCAACACCGGATGTTCAATGCGCAGCTTGCGCGCAAAATCTGACTTTTCGAGAAGCGGAGATCCGCGCAATCCCAGATGCATGCGCAATGACATCACCATCGATTCGCGCAGTGAGTCGATGGGCGGATTGGTGACTTGCGCAAAGCGCTGACGAAAATACGAGAAGAGCGGTTGCGGCACGTGCGACAACACCGCCAGCGGCGTGTCGTCGCCCATGCTGTACACCACTTCGGTTCCCGTGGTGGCCATGGGTTCGAGCACGAGACGAAGATCTTCGTGCCCGTAGCCAAACATCAGCTGCGTTCCCCGCAACTGACTGCTCGACTGCACCAGGGGTTCCGATCCGTCACTCGTGGGCAGCGTAGCCATGTGGTGCGCGATCCACCGTGCGTACGGACGCTGTTCGGCTACTTCACGCTTGGCCGCAATGTTGCGCACGATGCGCTGTCCAGCCGTATCAACGAGCAGCACGCCACCGGGACCCACTTTGCCCGTCTCCACAATGTCACGCGCATCGAAGGCCCCAATACCCACTTCGGAGCCCGCGACAACCATGCCATCGGCGCGAATCTTGTAGCGACACGGTCGCAGTCCATTACGGTCGAGGGATACCGCCACCTGCACACCATCACTGTACGCCAGAGCCGCCGGACCGTCCCACGGCTCCAGAACGCACTGGTGGTACTCGTAGAACGCTCGAATCGTGGGATCAATATCGGGATATTTTTCCCATGCTTGTGGCACCAGCATCATGGCGGCGTGCACTGGAGACCGTCCGCCGCGCACCAGCAACTCGAGCGCGTTGTCGAGACTCGCGGAGTCACTCCCGTTGCGTCGAATCGGTGAGCGGACGCGTTCCGCGAACTCGCCAAACGTAGGTACCGCGAGCAACCCGTCGCGCATGGCCATACCGTTGCGGTTGCCCCACAGCGTATTGATCTCGCCGTTGTGCGCCAACTGACGAAATGGCTGCGCCAGCTCCCAACGCGGCATGGTGTTGGTGGCATACCGTTCGTGAAACACCGCGATGGCTGTTTCGAACGACGGCTCGAGCAGGTCAGGAAAAAAGTCCGCGAGCTGCGCACCCGTGACCAGTCCTTTATAAACAATCGTGCGACAGGAGAGGGAGCAGATGTAAAACGGCAACAATCCGATGGCGTCACCACGATGCTCCATCTCACGGCGCGCGAGGTAGAGCGATCGTTCCCACTCATCGTCGGAAGCGCCAGCTGGTCGCCCCACCATCACCTGTCGAATAAATGGCATGGCTGCACGTGCCGATGGGCCGAGCACCTCGGCGTTGATCGGCACATCGCGCCAGCCAAGAAACGGCAGGCCATCATGGGCGAGCACCTGTTCGACAATTTGTTCGGCAACCTGGCGCGCCTCGGTGTTGGCAGGCAAGAAGCACATGCCAACGGCGATCGACGCATCGGCCGGCAGGTGCAACCCTTGCCGCGAACCGGCGAGGATAAACAACCGTCGGGGGATTTGTGTGAGCAGCCCGGCGCCGTCAGCCGACAAATCCGCGCCCTGCGCCCCGCGATGCGCCAATCGGGCTGCCGCAGCCAGCGCAAGCTGCACGACTTCGTGCGTGCGTTCTCCGCTTTGGCGAGCAATGAATCCAACGCCGCAGGCATCACGCGCCGCGTACGGCGATCCCGCGTCGGCGCCATCGAGCGGCGCACGTCGGCTGTGATCGGAAGACATGCAGAACTCCGGTTAATGAGAAGCCGACGACGCAATTTGCGCAATACGCGTTCTGTCTCACACTCGGCACGCGCGAGCTTCACGTCAAGTGCAGCTCTCACCATCTCATCACACCACCACCACCCCCGATTCGTCCGCATGGCTTCACGACACCGTACAGGCGCAAAGCGGAGGCAAATAAAAACGGCGGACACCTGAGTGCCCGCCGTTTTCACTGCTGGAGACCACCAACTAGCGTGCCGCTTTCTCGGCTGCCGCAGCTGCGATCAACTCCGCGTCGGTTGAAATCACGTTGTCAATAAGACCGTACACCTTGGACTCCTCAGCCGATAGAAAGCGATCACGATCAGTGTCACGTTCAATCTGCTCCACCGGTCGGCCGGTGTGCTTGGCCATGAGTTCGTTCATCTTTGCACGCAGGTACAGAATTTCGCGAGCCTGAATCTCGATGTCGGACGCTGATCCACCACCGCCACTCTGTGACGGCTGGTGAATCATGACGCGGGCGTGCGGCAGCGCCGCGCGCTTGCCGGGCTCACCGGCGCAGAGCAGAAATGCACCCATGCTGGCGGCCATTCCCATGCACGTGGTGTGCACGGGGGACTTGATGAACTGCATGGTGTCATAAATGGCCATGCCGGCTGAGACACTGCCGCCCGGTGAGTTGATGTACAGGTTGATCGGCTTGTCCGGGTTGTCGGCGTACAAGAACAGCAACTGCGCGATGATCACATTGGCCACATCGTCATTTACGGGCGTGCCGAGAAAGACGATGCGGTCCATGAGCAGCCGCGAGAAGATGTCGTACGACCGCTCACCGCGGGACGAGCGTTCAATGATGTACGGCGTGTAGATCGTGGGCATGAGATAACTTGATGGAGGCGGTGCGGGGTTAGCCCGCAGTCACTGGATTGCGTTCAAGCAACCAGGTAAACACACGTTCTTCGGTGAGCTCGCGCTCAATTTCGGCGAGCCGACCGCCCTTCTGGAGCTGCGAGTACACCTGGCCCGGATCCACGTTCCGAGCCTTCGCGAGCTCTTCGATCTTTGCGTCAATGTCAGCTTCTGACGCCTTGAGCGATTCCCGTTCCGACAGCGTATCGATGATCAGATCGCGCTGCACCTGACGCGCCGCCATGGGGCGGAACTCTTCAGTAAAGCGTCCCAGCTCCGCTTCCGGAATCTGATACATCCGGCCGTAGCCTTCAATGAGCTGACGCACCCACGCATCCGGCACTTCAAACGGATTCGCGGTGATCAGCTGCTCAACCAATGACGCGCGTACTTCGGCGTCAGCTTCACGCTTGAAATGCACGCCCATGTCAGTGCGCACACCCGCGAGCAGCGCATCAACCGAATCAAAGTCGCCCACTTCGCGTGCAAACGAATCATCGAGTTCGGGAAGCAGCTTGCGCTTCACGTCCACAACGGTGACGCGTGTCAGCTTGGCAACACCACGCTGCGCTTCATCAGGGAAATCTTCGGGCCACTTCACGGGACGCTCACCGGTTTCGCCCGGCGCCACTTCCATGATCAGCTCTTCGATTCCCGGAATGGCCTGTCCACCACCCAGCGTAATGCGGTATTCGCGTCCCTCGGGCAGCGTGCCGTCCGCCTCGGCTGTGGAGAGCATCACGGTGACCATATCATCCGGCAACGCCTTGTCGGAAACGGGCGTCCACGTGGCCTTTTGCTCACGCAACCGATCAATTTGTTCGGTGACCGCGTCGTCTGTGACGGCCGGTTCGGTGCGCGTGAGCGGAAAGCCCTCGACCTTGTCAAGCACTACATCCGGACGCACTTCAAAGTGCAGTTCGAATGTGAGGTCAGCGCCGGCTTCAAACTTGAGATCGTGCACATGCGGCTGCGCCGCGAGCTTGATTGTTTCGTCGGCAACCACCTGCTTGAATGCGTCATTTACGAGCGCTTCGATGGCCTCCTGACGAATGGCTTCCGCGAACTTCTTCTTCACCACTGCGGCTGGAGCCTTGCCCGGGCGGAAACCGGGCAGACGGACCTTCGTGGCGTACTTGCGAGCGGCCTTTTCTTCGGCAGCGGACACCGCGTCGGCGGGCACCGCGACCTGAAGGCGGCGCGAAACTCCGGTGGACTCGGCGGGCGTAATCGTAATAGTCATGAGACAATGATGGGCGCAGGAAAGATGAAGTCCTGAAAGATAGTCAGATTCTCAGGGCGGGCACAGCGCTCCGCCTACGCAGATACTGCTTGCGGGCGGGCCACCGAGCGAGCCGCCCGTCCTGCGGCGGGGCCGATCAGGTCCGCCACAATCTTCCCCGAACTGATCACGCCCGGCACCCCGGCGCCCGGATGCGTGCCGGCTCCGGCAAAATACAGGTTCGGGATTTCCCGATCCTGATTGTGCGGACGCCAGTAGGCCGACTGCAACAGCGTGGGCTGCACCGAAAATGCGCTACCGAGATAACTATTGAGTGTGCCTTCAAAGTACCGCGGATCAATGCGTCGCTCGCTCACAATGTGCTTACGCAAATCCGGCAGGTACCGCTCTTCCAGATACTCCATGATACGGTCGCGATACCGATCGCCCACCTTTTCCCAATCCACATCGCCACCGAGATGCGGCACGGGTGAGAGCACGTACCAACAGTCGTGACCGGGCGGTGCCAGCGAGGGATCGGTGGCCGTGGGCCGATGTAGATACAGCGAGAAGTCGTCGGCCAGCAGCTTGCGCTCAAAAATGTCTTCGAGCAGTTCCTTGTAGCGCGGTCCCATCAGGATTTCATGATGGGCGACATTCTCGTATTGTCGGTCGGTGCCGAAGTAAATCACGAACAACGACATGGAATAATCGTAATTTTCTATTCTCTTGTCTGTCATGCGCGGGCGGGCCCACGACGGCACCAGGGCACGGTACGTTTGTGCAATATCACCGTTGGACACGACTGCGTCGGCCGCGAAGGTTTCTCCGCCAACCAACGTGACACCTGACGTACGGCGCGTGTTGCGTTCAACGTTGATGGACGAGACTTCACTGTTGAAGCGAATCGTGCCACCGATTTCGGTGAACAGACGTACCAGCGCCTTGATCAGGGCACCGGTTCCGCCCATGGCAAACCACACGCCCCACTCGCGCTCCAGCGTGTGGATGAGTGAGTAAATGGAAGATGCCGAAAACGGATTGCCACCAACCAGCAACGGATGGAAGCTGAACACCTGACGCAATCGCTCGTCTTTCACGAACTGCGCGGCGTACTTCGCGACACTGCGATCGGCGCGCAACCGGATCAGGTCCGGCACCACTTTGAGCATCGAGCCGTACGACGGAAACGGGCTGTCAATCAGCGCCATACCCGTTTTGAAGATGTCCGAGGTGCGCTCCACGAAGCGCTCGTATCCCGGCACGTCGGCGGCGTTGAACCGCGCGACTTCGCTGAGTAAACGCTCGGGATCGCCGTTGTAGTGAAACGTGCTGCCGTCTTCAAACCGGATGTTGTAAAATGGATCGAGCAATCGCAGATCGATGTAGTCTTCCGATCGCGTGCCGCACAGTTCGAAGAGCTCATGCAGCAGCCACGGGGCGGTGATGATCGTGGGGCCGGCGTCGTACGTGAAGCCGTCCTGCTCAAACACGTAAGCGCGTCCGCCCGCCTTGTCGAGTTTCTCGACAATCGTAACGTCGTGTCCCTGAGCCTGAAGTCTGATGGCGGCGGAAAGTCCGCCAAAGCCACTGCCTATGACGATGATGCGCATGTAACGCCGAAGTTGAAGAAGAGACGGGTCAGCGTCGCGAAAGAAGCGCGAGATGCCACACGTGGAAAACGAGCGCCACAGCGAGCGCGATGATAAACGTCGCGGAGGTGCCATCGTGTGCCCGGACGGCGTACAATGCCACCACAAAGGCAAAGCCGGCCCCGAGAAACGAGCACACTTCGAGCGGTCTTGGACCACGCTGCGTGCGCTGGTAGAGCAACAGGAAGGCAAGCGCTTCCACGACCACCCCACACATGAGCAGCAGGAGAAATGTGGGAGTGCCCAGAAAATCGAAAAAGCGCATGATGTGCTAGCGGGTGGTGGCCGCTGACGTCGTTACGCGACCACGCCAACCGCGCAGGCGAGAGACGTAATCGTCCTCGCTCTCGATGCTCAGTCGCCCGCGACAGCGACGTCGCGCATTCCCATGCCACCGCGCTCCGGGCGCGAGCCGACCACGACCGGCGCCCCCGCACGAATAGCCAGACCAAGCGGCACCGCCATGGCAATCAAGCCAAGCAGGCCAGCCCAAAACATGTCTTGACGGAAGCAGATCGTGATCGGCAACAGGCCATTAAGGCCGTACAGCACCAGCGGAAACCGGCTCGGTGCCACCGCCGATGCCCATTTCGTGGGTGGCACAATCGCCAACATGATGCGGGCCACAATGATACCCGTCAGCAGCCAGCCCAGCCAGTTGGTGAGCGGCATGCCGTAGAACATATCGCGCCCAATGAACTGTTGCACTGCGCCCGCGCCACTGAGATCGGGGATAGCCCACATCCAGTGCACGGTTTTCACCATCGCCGGGTCCATGGAAACGTCCCACGCGGTGAGCACCAAACCCGCGATCAACGCCCAGTACCAGCGCGACGTGCTGTCATCCTTGGCTTTCAGAAGGCGACCGCAGATGGCCAGCGATGCATACAACATGAAGAACCAGCTGGTGGGGATATTGAAGGGCACGAGATCAAAAATCTTGTAGCCGAGCAGTCCCGAATACGAGTACACACCAAAAGGCAGGCCGGTGTAGGTGCCCAGCAACTCAGCCGCGAGCGACACTGCAAAGCTGACGCCAAAAATCACAATTCCGGTGCGTGAGCCCAGTTTGCCCATCGCGTGCAGAATGCCAGCCAACGCGCCAAACACAACCGTTGTTTGTCCGCCCCAGGTGTACCCGATCTGATACACCTTGGCATTGCGCGGCTCGCGCAGCCAGTCCGGCAATGGCGGCGACAGGAACGTGGCAAACGCAAACGCAGAAAACACGCTGAGCGCAGCGTGCACAACCAGACAAATCAGCGCAATCTTGAGCAGCGTTGCTGTCAGGTCGCGATCAGTTTCAGAAGTAGACGACAACGTAGTCATTAGGAGGAGCGAGTCGGTCGGCGCGCTTAGGCGAGACGCACGTGATCATTGGATGCAGCGCCCGTGGCGCTGTCCCAACGCAAGGTCGGGCCGTTGCCTACGGTCGCTGTGTCGAGCGGAGCAGCGCGGAAACGCCAGGCGTCCCACAGCACATTCATTCGAGCCACACGCCCTAAACGCGCGCGGGACGAAATAGTGTCATACCGCTGCGCTTCAATGGCACCTAGAATGCCCGCGTAGCCGACCGCGCAAGCGCGTGCACAGCGATGCGCGTCGTGCGACAACAAGGCAATGCCCGGAACCGATGCCTCGTACAACGCTCGCGCTCGGCCCACTTCGAAGGCCATCATCGGCCGCCAGCGTTCATCACGCGATAACGCCTGATTGCTCAGCACGTCGCGCGGTGTCAGACCAAACATGGCCAGATCCTCCTCGGGCAGATAGCAGCGTCCACGATGCGCGTCTTCCCCGATGTCCCGCAGGATGTTGGTGAGCTGCATGGCCACGCCGAGTGTGCGTGCGTACCGCACCGCACGTGTGCGAACCTCGTTGCCACCCGGCACACCAAAAACGTGCGTACACATCTCGCCCACAGAACTGGCCACACCTTCGCAGTAGCGCTCCAAATCCCGCCACGTTTGGTAGCGAGTGGGGCGTAAATCGCACGCCACGCCGGCCAGAAGCTCAAACAGCGGATCGGCCGGAACTTCAAACTCGCGGGTCACCCAAGCCACTTCACGGAACACCGCGCTGCTCGGACGTCCGTGCAGCGCGGCGGTTAGCTGATGCTCGTAGTCCGTAAGCTGCTGCTCGAGCTGCGACTCGGTACCGGGCGTGGCCCGATCAACCAGATCATCCGCGATTCGACAAAAAGCATATAGCGCATACGCCGCGCGTCGCTTCTCTGACGGCAACAGGTAGCTGGCCAAAGAAAAAGTGCGCGCGTGCGCCCTTACTATGACGGAGCACTCCGCAGCGTCGGCCACAGCCACGCCTGGAGAAACTGCCGCACCATTCGCGCGCGCCGCAGCCATTCCGGCTTTTGGCGTCACCGACGCGTCGGCAATGCCGACCAGTGAGGACGGCGTCAACGCCACTTCACGATCGGTCATGCGCCGCGCCGTACCATCGTGAGGAAGCATGCCATGCGGTAAGGAAGCATAAGGAAAGCGATATCGGGTACCCAAAATCGCAGTTGGAATGTGACGCCAGCGCGGAGCCCTGGCGACGCAATGTGAACGCCCGGATTGCCCACCCGTTCCCGGAGAGGCGGATGTGGGTACGCCCGGCTGCCTTACAGTGCCGATGGGCACCGCTACTGTCAACAGTCCGTGGCAAACGAAACTCCAACCGCCCTCGCTCAAAGCCGTCTCAAAATGGCCCATCGGCCCGTTTCCCCGACTTACTTAATGCTCTATACTATAAAGTGTGACCGTAACCATTCTCTCCCCAGAAGAGGCGCGACGTATCGCGCCTGAGCTCGCTGCCACACGCAGTCCGGATGTGTGGGTATACCGGTACGACCAGCCAGCTGACGGCTGGACACTGAGCGTGGCCACGCACGCCGAGCCGGGCTCCGACAAGCTATCGCTGGGAGGATTCCGGATTGCGCCGCCCGAGCGAATAGCAATGGCCGGATTCAGCACCGATCACGAAGCCATAGCGCTCGCCATGGGGATGGAAGAAAAGGTGTGGTGGTCGCGTACTACCGGCATTGGAGGTTTGCGCGCACGGGGCGAGCTGTCCCGTATTGTGGGTGGCAAGTGTGTGCTTGCACCGTCAGACGATGCGCGGGTGGGAAAGCCCCGGGACACCGAGCTGCTCGATTTCGCAGTGTCGGCGTTCCTGAGTATCGAAGAGGCCGGCGGCATTCACCTCATCACTGGTCAGGACCTCGGCCACGGCACGATGTCCACCGGCGTGAGCTCGCTCGATTATCTCAACGCGCGGTACCGGGGCAGTGTGCAGGCCAACACCTCCATGCCCACCGGCGAAGGCAACGTGCAGCTGCTGCTGGGCATGCTACGCGGCGCCGGCATCGCTCCGGCCAATGCAACGGTGGGGCTCATTGGCTGCGGCAACATTGGGATGCACGTGGTGCAGCGTCTGCGCGCGCTCGGGGTGACGCTGCTGACGCTCGAATCCAACCCGGCCCGACGGGCGCAGCTGGATGCGCTGGACATTCCCTTGTGGTCGCCCGAGCAAAAGCTGGAGTTCGTGGCGCAGCCCATGGACGCGCTGGTGGTGAATGCGCTGGGCGGATCGCTCGACCCGGCGGCCGTGGCCGTGTGCGTGGCGAACGACCGGTTACGCGTGATTTGCGGCAGTGAAAACCTGGTGATGCCCGATCCGTCGCAGGCCAACGTGCTGCGCGATGGCGGCAAGGTGTATGCGCCCACTGAACTCGGCGGTGTGGTGGGCTATCTCACCGCCGTTGAGGAATACCTCTGCAAACAGGCCGGCGCACCGTTTGCGGTGGAAGACATGTTCGTGGCTGCGGCGGAGCTGGAGCCAGTCGGGTTTCGCGCGACTGAGCGCGTGCGTCTGGGTGGTGGTATCGAGAGTTTTGAATCGGCGGTGGTGGCGTTGTGTTCGGCCAAGCTCCGCGCTTGAGAACACGTCCGACTTTGCGCCGTAGGCGATCAGTACGCGTAAATGGGCACCGTGCGATCCAAGGCCCATAAACCGCCACGCCAAACAAACTCAAACCGTACCCGCACACCGACAACAGTCTCGTCACGCGGGCTTGACTCTGATGTCCATAGGATGTCGACGGTTGCGGACGCGGAATCTTTTGCGCTGGCCACCGAGATGAACTTCGTTAACACACCTCGGTCTTTAATTGAGCATCGGCGGGGACCCTCGATGCACGACGTGGCGCTGTCAGGTGACGTTAACGTTGCGCGCTGGTCAAAGGCTGCCAGCACAGCATCCTGCGATACGTCAGGCATGGCGGCCCGCCACGAGCTCGAATCGATCAGGAACGGACCACCGCTTGCAAGCGCAGCCTTGGCGTAATCTGACGTGCTCCTAATAGTGGCGAGAGCGAGCGAAACCTCCCGCGCCGGTTGCGCGGAGATGGGCGCAGCGACAAGGGCTGAGAAAAGCGCGAGTGCCGTCAGCGAGATCAGGACTTTTGCTCGTAAATCGTTTTGGATTTTCATTCGAACGTTGTGTCGCAGGTGTACCTCACGATCATGCGCGGGAGCTCATCTTGCGTATAGGGAGTAATGCACCTAACAAGGGTCTTTCACGACCTGCGGATCGAGCGAAAACTCCGCCAACGAATAACTGAGCTGGGGTTTTTCTTCCTCCCGCGCCATCAGGCGCGTTGAATCGCGCGCTTGCGTCTCGCCGTGCTCCTGCTTGTACCGGGGAGAAGGCGCTCGGTGCAGTAAGTTCGCTCGCGAACGATTTTGCACATCGAGCTTACAAAATCTGTCCTTGACAAAACAATAATGCTAACATTAGAGTGGAAATGCATCTCGGATGCTCTGACCACCACTCTTGTCCCGGAGGCAGTCATGAGACGTACTTCCCCCCCCCGTTCGCTGGTTTTCTTGCTGCGACACTAGCAATCGCGATACTCAGCGCTAAGCAGCTTTCTTTCGCGTCAGGAACCTCAAGTTCGAGCGCAGTTGGCGAGTTAGTAGCTTCACCGAGTACACTCGCCGTAAATGCCAGCTGTGAGGTTGCGGCTTCTTGGGCAGAGTCTATCGAACCGTCACGCTACACCACGCTAGAGACCATCAGTGAGCTACCCGTTGTGTATAGGCGCGCCGTATACAACAAGCTGACGGTAGATCAGAAAATCACCCTGTGGCGATCTCAGTTTGCGCTCGCTGCGCAGCGGGGCTCCATGACACCACCACAAGCGGCATTTTTGGCGGCCGCATCGGATTCGCTGGAGACTTGGTTCGGCGCAGATTCCGCTACTCGTGTGACGAATGACGTAAGGTTCCGTGCGCATGTGTTCGAACTATTCGGCCACAAATTAGCGTTCGAGCTGTTCGCACGGTTGGGCCCGGAGGATGTGATCGTCGCATCGAGTAGCCCAGCGGCAGCGCTTCATGAACCCAACTGCATCTGCGCGACGGGCAGTGATTATTGTGGCGGCACGAATCATTGTACCTCGGGCAAGTGCGAGGTGCAGCTGTCTAGCTGCGGAACATTGTGGAACCATAACTGTAATGGGCTCTGCTACTCCAACCAATGATATGAAACGGGGCGCTACGCGTTATAGCAAAGCTGGTTGCATGTGCTTTGATCTCATCGAAATATGTGCAACCCCATAGCGACTTCGCGTTTTGCAGTTGAGCAAAACTTGGTTAGCCTTAGCCGTTGTGGCAGATGTGTTCTCGCGACGCGTTGTCGGACCGTCATCTAAATCGGCGATGACAGCGCGCTCGTCGCGAAACAGCTATTGGTGGCGGTCCGGCGTCGCAAGTCATATCGACAACACAGTCCGTGCACTCCGGGTTGTGAACTTCACCACCCTGAACGCCGCGCTTCACCACGCCATGTAGCCAGCATCGCGATTGCACTCACGGTAGGCATTGGTTGGTTGTAACAGCTAATCAGGTACGAGTAGTCGCGCATTTCTTGCCAAAATCCACTTCTTTCGGATTCACGGGTCTCGACGCACCGTTGCGAGTTCACCACTGAGGCTTTCGCGGGCGTGCCTCGCGCATCATTCTCAGAAACACTCCTTTTGGGGGAGCATTTCACTTGGCACACAGCGACCTCTGGGTCAATCGGCCGCGTGCCACGCTCGTCGTCGGGACGATGGCCATCGCAGTAGCAGTGATGGTCATTGCCAACGTCGCAATCGATAGCATGTTGGGAATGATGCAGCGGGAGATGATCGACGCGCGCATGCGCTTGATAAAGATGGTACCCGCAACTGACATGTGGATTGACGGTGTGCAGTTCCCGACGAAGGATACGGTTCGGTTCTCGCGCGCTCATCTAAGGGAGCTGAAACAGCGGCTTGGAGATGCAGCTGAGCAGGTAGGGTGGGTCGACTCGTCAGCACGTCGTGTTTTTTTGGGTAACGCTGTTCGCGGGGTGGTCACATTCACTGTGCTCGGAGATCCGGCGCTAGCGGAGTTTGAGGGCCCGGTACCCAGGGCATTTACCGACTTTGAGGTCGAGACGTCAGACTCTGCAGTGGCGGGAATTCCAGTCCTCATCAGCGGTGCGCTAGACCGGATACTGGCGAAGTCGCGCGGTGTTGAATCCTCGGTGGGCGAGTCCCTCAGACTGGGTGAAGAGAGCTGGCACGTCGTCGGCGTCGCGGCCGACTCAGAGCGCAAATGGTCACTACGCGCCTGGAGGCCTGCGAGGGATCGCAATCTTGAAAATGGCTCGTCCCCAATCGTGCTGCTCGCGCCCGTTACCGAGAACCTCGTCGGAGTGGTACGACTCGCTCAGCAGGCCGAGCAATGGATCGAAGAGTCTGAACATTCAGTCGGTAACGTCGTCGTGCGGGCTCCCGGGCTAAACGAACGAGAAGCGGGCAGTGCGAAGGCTCAGCTTTTTCGCGCCGTGCTCAGCACATTCGCGCTCTTATGCATCGTGTTAGCCGCGGCGGGTGTTTCCGCTGTCCAACTTGCCGGACTTCCTTCGCGGACTCGCGAGATCGGTATACGACGATCCGTTGGGGCACGTCGTCGCGACATCAGTCGCGAGGTGCTCCGCGAATCAGCACTTGTCGGCCTAAGTGGATCCGCGCTCGGCGCTATCGCGGGGATTGTTCTCTCCACTCTAATGGTTCGGTTTCTGGCACTCCGTGCCGGCCAGCCACTAGAACTTGAACTGCACGTCGCATCCCTTCTTCTTCCCGCACTGGTTGGCGTTTCTGCTGCGCTTGCTTCGGCCCTCTGGCCGGCTAGGCGAGCTGCCTCACTCGATCCCGTAGCGGCGCTTCGCCACTAGTACCCTGTCGAAACTGACGATGCTTTCTGGCGTAGTAGACCTACAGGACAACGGTTGGGCTGACGACGCCGAGAGTGTTGATTGCCACGCTCGTAGCCCGTTGGCGCATTTGGGCATGGGCAGAAGCGAGCGTGCCGTTTTCGTATGTGCGAACCAGCTCCGTACTGCGATTGCTCTAGGAGTCTCTCGGTCGAGCGTCTGGGGATGCCACGCCCACGGAGCCTCTACCCTCAACTTATGGTGCTATGTCTCACAGACGATTCAACACAAACCCTTTGATCGCGCTCTCTGCGGGCCTGCTGCTCCCACTTGCCTCTTCTACGGCGCAGGTGTCCGCAGTACGCGTGACACAGTCGCCAAGCCTGGTGGTTACTGCAGAGGATGAAGACGGTCGTATACGCTTTGGGACAGCAACCTGGGCGACCCGAATGAAAGATGGATCGATTGTGATCGCTGACCAAGCTGATGGTATGCTGCGCATCGTCGACGGTACGGGAAGAGTTCGTCGCTCGTGGGGGCGCGTTGGCGACGGTCCTGGCGAGTTTCGGTCTTTGAGCTGGGTCAGTGCGTGCGGCGGTGATTCCCTTTATGTCTGGGATGCGCGAGCTCTAAGATTGTCCGTGATTCATCCTGTAACAGGATATGTCAGGCAAATGAGCGCCCCTGCATCGGCGGGGGCAATCACTGCCGCATGTGATGACCAAGGGAATGTTGCCATGTTCTCCGCGATCGCGCCTAGGAGTGGAGGCACGTCAACTACCTCCGAGAAGCGAACTGCAGATGGGCGGACGTACACCAGTGGAACAGTCTGGTCGCATCTCGTGGTGCGTGATCGCTCAGGTGACACGGTGCAAGAACTCCGTGACGTGTCCTATGGCGAGATGCTGATGGGGCAGTTGGGTCCCGGCGGTGGAATGGGTGCCATGCCGAGGCCACTCGGAGCGCTGACGGCATTTGCACTTGTTGACGATCAGCTTGTTGTAGCACGCAGCGATTCGGGAACGATGACGTTCTACCCACGCGATGGCCGCAAACAGCGATCAGTTCTCCTTCCCGTTGTGCGCGGCGTTCCCAGCGTCGCGCAGTATGAAGCAGCCATTAGTCGAACGGTGGAAGCCGCACCTCCTCCAGCGCGATCGTCGCTAGTGTCGTTCGCGAAACAAGTGCCTCGCCCAACTACGCATCGTGCTTTTTCACAGTTGTTGGCAGGCAGGAATGGGGTGGTTTGGTTTGTGACGTCAGTGCCCGGAGATGCGGTCACTCGGCTGCGGGCGCATGACCGCACAGGTGCGGTCACACGTACTCTCGAAGTGAACACTGCAATGGAAGTGTTCGAAGTTGGTGCGAACTACGTCCTGGGGCGCACGGAGAGCGCTGACGGGGAGCAACGTGTCGTGGTCTTCACATTTGCAGGCTAGGGAAACTCTGCAGAATTCGGAATTGATTTTGGCTAACTTCGTGCAATATTGGGCTCGTGCGGAGCAGCCTTTTTTGATCTGATTCTGGGAGCACGGATGAGCGAACAGCGGACGTTGGCGAGCGTGGTGTACGACAGCAAGCAGAAGGTCACGCGTCGTGAGCGCTTCCTGCGCGAGATGGACGCGGTGATTCCGTGGGCGACGCTGCGCGCGTTGGTCGAACCGCACTACACCAAAGCGGGACGCGGGCGTCGCCCGTTGCCGCTGAGCACGATGCTCCGCGTGTACTTCCTGCAACAGTGGTTCAATCTCTCCGATCCCGCCGCCGAAGACATGCTGTACGACTCGGAGTCGATGCGGCGCTTCGCGCGCGTGGAGCTGGGGGAGGATACGGTGCCGGACGAGTCGACGATCTTGCGCTTTCGCCATCTGCTCGAAGCCCACGCGTTGACCGCGCAGATGTTTGATGCCGTACGCGATCTCTTGGTGGACCGCGACCTGCTCGTGACGACCGGCACGATCGTCGATGCGACGCTGATCGCCGCGCCCAGCTCGACGAAGAATGCCACGAAGACGCGCGATCCCGCGATGCGGCAGACGCGGAAGGGCAAGTCGTGGTACGTCGGCATGAAGTGCCACATCGGCACGGACCCGCACGGCCTGGTGCACACGCTCCGGACGACCGACGCCGCGCAGGCGGACATCACGCAACTGTCCGAGTTGGTCCATGGATTGGAGGCGTCGTTGCACGGCGATAAAGCCTATTACAAGGAGAGTGATCGCGAGGCGTACGAGGCAGCCGGCGGGCAGTACCTCGTGAACCAGCGCGGCGAGCGGCCCCCGGAACGCGACGCCCTCAATCGAGAACGCTCGCGCGTCCGTGCGCGCGGTGAGCATCCGTTTCTCGTCGTCAAGGTGTTGTGGGGTTTCACGAAGGTGCGCTATCGCGGGCTCTACAAGCACACGGTGCGCGCGCTCGCCGCGTTTGCGCTCGCCAATCTCTATCAGGTCCGCTACAAACTGATGGTCACCGGCACGTAGTGTGCCCGCGAGGGCCGCTGTGCGGGCCAATCGCCCGCAGCGGCCCACGAATCGGTCGCATGCCGACGTAGTTGCACCCCGCACGGGCTGTTGACGGTGTTACACCGTGCGAAACGATCCACATCGTCGCACGGGCTCACCTGTGCAGAGCTTCCCTGGGGGTAGACGCAAAAGAAGGCGTTACGCAAGCGCTCGACGCCCCTTTTGCGTAACGCCACCGGACGGCAAGCAAATAGCAAGAGATGTGGCGGATTCGAGCGGTCGGTGCCACGCTCGCCGTAAAAAGGTCGGGTTGGGTGGGAAGGCCCAACGCTTTTCGGCCTTGCGTGTAGCTGTTGCGCGCTTCGGTTCAGGTCACCTCACAAGCAGATCAGAGATTGGTGCATTACGGCGACGAAGTCGCATCAGATGATGTGTCGCTATTCTTTCTTAGCTGAGTGATGCGCCAAACGCAGATTAGTCCGTTGACAGGCGCCAGAATGAGGACAAGTGCAACGAAGATCATCGTTGTTGCGAAAGGAAACGCAAACACTCCTGTCGCGCCGGCGATCCAGAAGAAGAGGGCACCCGCAAAGCCACCCCACCCAGTGGCAATCAGAAAGATTGAGCGGTTTGATAGCTGATGTTGACTGTCCACTGTTCCTCCTCCATGGGTAGAGAGATGCTGGTGGGTTACCGATGACAAGTACAACAGCCGCTTTAACCGGAATACGCGCGGCCGTATTCCTGCGCTCGGCTACGTCACCTCGAGGCCGGCGAGCCCCTTCTTCCTGGCAATGTAGAGCAGCTTCAAACCCATGCCGCTCGGCCGCTTGGCGCCCGACTCCCACTGGATGACCGTACTCGGCGTAGTGTTGAGGTGGGCGGCGAACACCCGTTGGCTTACACGGAGCTTTTGCCGGAGCGTGCGGATCTGGGTGGGCGACATGGGCGGCGGCACGAGGCAAGCCGTGTCGTACTCGTGCATCGTCGGCTTGGAGATTGCGCCAACCTCGTGCAATCCGTCGGCGATCTCGTGTATCACCGCGAACGTCGGACTCCTGAACTTTCTGGTGGTGTTAGTCACAGGTTACCTCAATCCACCGCTTGGCTTTCAGCAATTTTGCGACCTGCTCCATGGTGAGCTGGTCGATGTCTTTTACGACCTGTGTCCCCGGCTCCGCCGCCTTCAGCACGGCCATGATCTGGCTATCGGTAAACCTCGATGTTTTCATGGAAATCTCCTAGAGTCAGTGATCGAGAATATTTTACTTTTGGCGACCGCCAATTCTTGGGGGGATTACCAGTTCAGCGCGCTGCGCGCGACGTTCTCGCGCAAAACAGCACCTGACCCCACCCTCGTAGTTCGCGTCAGCCGCTCCACACGATCTTCACGTATCGCGAACCCGGCGCCGGCTCGAGATCGAAGACCCCTGCGGGGAGCGGTATGTCGACACTGATCTCTATGAGTTCGATACTAGCGATCGCATGTCCCTCGTCGACCGCGGTCACCCGGCGCATAATGCCCAAGGACTCGTCGAGAACACACTCATACTGATTAATACCTGGCCAGTAGCCGGCGTGCGAATCACTTGCTTCGGACTCTGCGTGTGCGCGCCGGATCGCGTCCATTGTCTGTAGCTGCCGCCCGCCCTGATCAATCGCCCTCAACGGTGTCACGCTCCACTCGCTCCGCGGAAACTCTGTTCCGAAGAGAGGCATTAGCTTTCTGCGACGGTCGATGGTGGGCAGCTCGAAGATCCCGATCGGAGGTTCCTCGACTACGAACGAGGAACGTTGCGGCACCGGTCCGTTGGAGTAGAGCGTCTGCCGAAACGCGTCGAAGATCGCCGCGTGCGCCTCCGTCACGAGCGCCACGTTCGGTACCGCGCCTTCCAGTGCGTACTCGTCCCGCCAGCGGCAGGGTGGCTCCCACCAGACATTCCACGCGAACCGGCTCAGCGAGCGGGACGCTGCCGACTCGCGTGGGTTGCCATACTGCGAAAAATTCACTTCGCGGCCTGTGTGAGCTTTTGCCCGCCGTATGCAGCGCAGCAGCGCCAAGTCATCCTGCCACCCCGATGCGCGCACGACAAGCGAGCGGAACGGCGAAGCGACCGTTCCTTCAAAAATTGACCGCGACTCTCCATCGCTTTCGCTCATCGTGCCCGCGTGCCCGCGTGCCTCGGGGCGTCAGAGTGAGCCAACCGATTCACCAACACCGAATTCGTACAGCCCAGCTACCCGAAGATCGAATCTTTGGCTGCCCAAGATAGCTCATCATGTGGTAGCCTGTTCCACGGTACCAACCGTCCTGCCAAGCACAGGTCGCCGCGGCCGGAGCGAGGACTTGCATAGCGGACGCGTTCGTGTATGGCACAGACTGCGCGATCGCGGGCCAGGTGCAGAATATCCAAAGGAAGCAACTCTGGCGTCTTAGTGTTGTCTGTACAGTTAGGTACATCGGTACAGAACACGCAGTTTTTGCCTTCACGTTGATATTGCCAGCAAACCCGGTGGTCGTGGACCAATGGGGAAAGTCGGTTGAGACGAAGCAATGTGGCACCGAGACGAGGGGCTCCTCGAATGCTGCGATGTCGATCTCGAGCTCCGGAAAGGGACCCGGAGGTACATCAGGTTTGGTTTCGTCCTCGGGCATCCATCCCTCGCATTCCGGCGGAGGAATGATGGCGATCGAGCACTCGTTCGCAAGACTGCTATTGAGTGCAGCGCTCGCGAGCCTCATGCCCGTGCGACCCGCCGCCACGGCAGGAGACTGCGCCGCTTCTCCATCGATCATGCGCACGTGCCCAGCGCCCTGCATGAGATGCGGAGACGCGCCTGGTGTCCAGGACGCTCCATCGGTGACCCGGAGCCTCGCTGCGAACTCTCGAAGCTCGGACGCACTTCTGGCTTTCCCCCCGAAAGTGCTCTCGAAAACCAATCGCGCGCTCGGCGTATCCGGCAAGTCGCACACTGCCATCAGCTTCGGTTGCGAGGCATTAGCCTCCCACCCTCGGTAGGCGAAGCGAGCAAGCGAGACACTGCTCATGTTTGGCTCGGCCCGAAACGGTATCGACGACTTCCGGCTTGAGTATCCTCCGTCAGCTCTTCGGCGCGCTACAATGCAATCCCCACCTGTTCTCGGCAGGCGTCGATCGAGCAGACTCCGCGGTGTAGCAACCTGCTTTACTGCAAACCCTTCCGCAGTTGCAGCCATGGGAGGGTCCGTTAGATTCGGCGCAGATTCGACACAACCCTAGCTAATGCTCGGAACGACAACTGCAAAAATCGCGCGCTTGAACCTGATCATGTATTTCGCTCGTGTCGCGAGGTGTGTCCCGCCTTTAGTTGAAACTCGGGCGGTGCCGGTGTGAGGCGGCTTATGCCGTGGTGGTCGTATTGGAAAGATGCTGCGTCAACGCGGCCTGCAGCAAGGGCAAGTGTGCCTTGCCGCAAATGCGGCGAAAGTTCTGCTCAAGGTGCAGCAACGTCGCTGCACAACAGCGCTACTTCTGATTACCCGTGCGCCAGTGATCGACGCGTTGCGTTTTGCGTTCAACCTGCGCCATCACGCTCTCGATCAGGTTCGTGGTGTTGAGCGAGCGGCGCAACGCGTCGGGCAGATTGAGGCGATGCAGCGTGAGCGTTTCGTCCAGGCCCTCCTCCAAACTGCGGGCGGCCGACTCGTTGAGCGCGGCGAGTTCCTTCACCAAGCGGTGGAGCGCGCGTTTCGCATCGGCGTGGCCGCCGTGTGAATCGCCCCGGAATTCGAGGAGACTGTTTTACTTGAGGACCAGTTCGGAGAGTTCCGAATTGCTGGTGTGATACTGTGCTTCAAACTTGGCCGGTGGCAAGTAGCCGAGTGGTTCCATTAGGCGGACGGTGTTGAACCAGCTCACCCATTCTAGGGTTGCCAGTTCGACGTGCTCCAGCCCGCGCCACGGCCCGTCATGATAAATCACTTCGGTCTTGTAGAGCCCAATGATCGTCTTTGCGAGCGCGTTGTCATACGAATCACCGCGACTTCCAACAGACGGTTCAATGCCTGCATCGGCCAGTCGTTCGCTGTACCGAATGGACAGGTACTGCGCGCCCCTGTCGCTGTGATGAACGAGCGGTCGATCAGTCTCGCGGTCATAGAGCGCTTGCTCCAAGGCGTCCAAGACCAGGTCTGTGCGCATCGACGTACTGGCGCGCCAGCCCACGATGCGACGCGAATACACATCGATCACAAACGCGACGTACACGAAGCCGCGCCAGGTCGCGACGTACGTGAAGTCGGCCACCCACCACTGGTTCGGCTGCGTCGCCAAGAATTGCCGCTGCACCAGATCGGCCGACGGCGTCGCGGTATCGTCCGGCCGCGTGGTCCGCCCGCGGCGCCCGCTCGTGGCGGCTCGCAAGCCCGCAATACGAATCCGGCCCACCACCGTGCCGCCCGCGACGACGGTGCCGTCCGCGCTCAACGTGAGGCCCCTCGAACGCCTCGCGACGGTCGAGGGAGCGCAGTACGCGGTGCGTTCAGTTCGGCATGATCATGCGCGTCGTGCGCGCCGTATTGCCGACGTACCGCTTCACGGTGAACTCCACCGACGCATGGTGTAGCATGACCATCGCCTGTGTGATATTGCCGAGGTCATGCGCGAGGTAGCGACCGACGAGCGCTCGGATCGCGTGCAGCCCGCTCGCGCCATAGCTCGCGCGCAGTGCGTGGACATCGATCCCTAGCCGGTCCGCATAGCGAGTCACTTCCGAGCGAAATGCCATCGACAGACTGGCGGCGTAGAGCTGCGATGACGCCCCAGACGACGGGAAGAGTTCGCCACGTTGGCCGCCGATGATGTCGCAGGCGCCGCCCGGCATCAACAACAGGGCCCACAGCGTGCGGATGAATCGCGCCTCCTGGTCCGGTGCGTCGGACTCGGAGGCGAATGTGCCC
>JBBRDJ010000013.1:0-50153 GCA_038203945.1 Gemmatimonadales bacterium | reverse complement strand
CGGACATCGCGGGTTGCAGGATCTGATTTACGGCGCAACCGCCGACAGTGTGCGTCATCATACAATGGTGCCGGTACTGATGGTTCGTGGCCCGACGCCTGGTGCGGCGTCGTCAACGGAAAGTTGAATGCACGCTGCCCCAACAAAATCCGCTTGCGCGGCGCCGGCGTCGGCCGAAATCGACACCGGTGGCAGGAGAGCGGGGCTACTGCTGTCAGCGGGAATTGCCACGTGTGTAGTGGGGCAAGGTCTCGCCGAGCGGCAGCTGGAACAGGTCGTGGTTTCAGCCACGCTGCGGAACGAATGCGCACGGTGGCTCGTTGCCGCTGTGATATGTTGATCGCTCCCTGTCCGTTCTTGAATGCCAGCGCGGCTCGTCGCCTCGCCGCTTTTGCACCCGTATTTGCACTCGCGAGTGCACTGCTGTTGCCGCGCGTGACCTCCGCCCAGCCCTTTCCGGCGGAGTTGCAGGGGTCGCAGACGGCCCCAGCGTTCCAGTCACCGCCCGCGCAGCCTTCCGCCCAAACTGGGTCCGCCTCGTCGCCACAAACGGTCTTCGGTCGGCCCCTGGCCACCGCCGTTCCCGGGCGCACCGCGCCTGCCGTGCGGGGGATCGCCATCGATGAACGATTGGCCACCGATTACGGACTGGCTGTGGGTGACACCGTACGCGTGTCGGCCGAAGCCGGTACCGCTGGAGAGTTGCTGCGCGTGGACGCGGTGGTGCAACGCAGCGCCGATCCGAGTGAGGTGGCGCGCAGCGAGTTTCGCGTGCGTTTACATCTCGATCAGCTGCAGCGACTGATCGACAGCGAAGATCGTGTTGATCGGTTTGCCGTGGCTGCGCGGCAGGATGCGGGCGATGCCGTGACCGACACACTGCTGGCGCGCATCAATCATGTGGCCTTTGGTTTTCGTGCGCACGCGTCGCGTGACGTCGCCGTGGAGAGCTCCCGCACGTTTCAGGTGGTGGACCGTTTTCATCGGGCGATCGGTGGCATCACGATCGTGGCGAGCACGGTGTTTCTGCTGTGCATTTTGCTGCTCAAGGTCGAAGAACGACGGCGCGTGATTGCGTCACTGCGCCTCGCGGGGCTGTCACGTCGCACGGTGGCATTGTTCGTGATCGCCGAAGCTGGCGTGATTGCGGTACTTGGCAGCGCCGCCGGCGCGGTGATTGGCTGGGTGGTCACAATAGCGGTCAACGCGCACTATCAGCGACTGTTTCGCACGCCGCTTACCTTCGCCGTGCTGACGCCGAACATTATTTTCTTCGCCGTATCGCTGTCCATTGTGCTTGGATTGGTGGCGGGTTCACTGGCGGCGTGGCGTCTGGTTCGACAGCCGCCACTCACGTTGCTTGGACGCTGATGCGACTCACCCTCGCCTTTGCCGCACTGCGGCGGCATCCCATGCGCACACTGTTGGCGATCTTCGGGCTCGCCATTGCTGCCGCGTTGTTGATCGACATGGTAATGCTGGCTACCGGTATGCGCGAGTCGTTCCGTTCGTTGCTTACATCACAGGGCTACGAACTGCGTGTCACGCCGCGCGGCACATTGCCGTTTGACACCGAGGCCACCGTTGGAGGTGCGACTGACCTGGTCGCGTCGCTGCGAGCTCACCCGGACATTGAGCGTGTCAGCCCGTCACTTGGTACAACGGTGCAGATAACGTCGCGTGCCTTTGCACGCGAAACCGGCACGAGCACAGTTGCAGGCGTGCGCACAAGCACGAGTGCGTTCGCGCTGGGAACTCAACCGGATGTGCAGGGTGAGTACACGGTACTCAACGGCCGGGCACCGTCACCGACCGACAGCGTGTTGCACGAAGCAATCGTGAACACTGCATTGCTTGAGAAGCTTTCGGTAAAGGTAGGCGATACGCTGTCCGTATCCACCGGTCGCAGCGCGCAGTTGCGCTTGTCGGGTGATGAATCTTTGGTCGTGATCACCGGCGAAGCTCGCTTTCTCTACGTCCCACCCGGATTGCCGGCCGTGTCGGCGCCCCTGTTGGCCGTGCAATCGTTTCTGGGCGAGGCAGGTCGGGATCGCATATCGCTGGCCATGGCATCGGTTCGTGCGGCAGAAGGCACGAAAGACGACAACAGCGCGCGCACCGAAGCGGTGCGTCAGTGGATTGAAGCTGAGTTTTCACGCGTCACGGCTATCTCAACGGAGACGGCTATCGTGCAGGTAGAAGAGCGACTGGCCTATTTCCGCCAGCTCGCATTCATTCTCGGCGCACTGAGTCTGGTGATTGGTGTGCTGCTGGTGACCACGCTTGTATCGCTGTCCGTGAATGAACGGTTGGGTGAACTGGCGGTGTTGCGGGCGATCGGTGTAGCACGTGTTGGTGTGTTGCAGCAGATCATGCTCGAGGGCCTGTTGCTGGGCGCCGCAGGCATCACGCTGGGATTGGGGCTTGGCCTCATCACCGCGCAATGGCTCAATACGATTCTGCGCGACTTTCCCGGTCTGCCAGCCGATCTCGATTTTTTTGTTTGGAGCGGAGAAGCCGCGTGGAAATCGTTGGCCATGCTCCTTGTCGCGTCTACGCTGGCCGGCGCATGGCCAGCGTGGCGCGCGTCGCAACTGCGCGTTGCGCAAGCCCTACGGGAAGAGGCAATCGGCTAGTGACGGTCCCCAATACTGATATGACACGCGCTCTGATTGAAGCGGTGAATGTGCAGCGTCGATACCGGACCGGCGGCACCGACGTGCATGCATTGCGTGGCGTTTCGCTGCGCATCAACGAGGGTGAGTTCGTCGCTATCGTGGGCGCCAGCGGTTCCGGCAAGTCAACGCTGCTTCACCTGCTCGGCGCAGTGGATGCTCCCGACAGTGGCAAGGTCCTCTTTGATGGCAACGACATTTCGCGACTCACTGATGCCGAAGCCACGCGACTGCGCCTCAATCGTGTGGGTTTGGTGTTTCAGCGATTTTATCTCATGCCTACGCTGTCGGCACTGGAAAACGTGGCGCTGCCAATGGCGGAAGCAGGCGTGAGTTCCACAGAACGCCGAACGCGGGCTCGACACCTGCTTTCATTTGTCGGACTCGGCGAGCGCACTTCACACCGACCCACACAGCTCTCCGGCGGTGAACAGCAGCGCGTGGCCGTGGCCCGGGCGCTGGCCAACAAACCGGCGTTGTTGTTGGCCGACGAGCCCACCGGTGAACTGGATGCGGCCACCGGCAAGGCACTCATCGAGCTGCTGCAATCGCTCAATGCCGATGGGCTCACGTGTGTGCTGGTGACGCACGATCCGGCGCTGGCACAGTCGGCGCGGCGTGTCGTCACGATGCGTGATGGTCAAATTGTCTCTGATACTGCGGTTTCCGAACCATCGGCGGCGCCGAGTGTTTCGACTCTACCGGAGCCCGAGACGTTGGTGCCGCCTTCGCCGAGCGCCGCAACATCGCCCGCGCCGACCGCCGCAACACCGCCCGCGCCGAGCGCTGCAGCGACGCCTGCGACGCCCCGTCGACCGTCCCTCACGCCCGCTGATGCCGACGCTGCCTTTGGGGCATCGGAATGATCTGGCAGCTGGCGTGGCGCAACGTGACCGACAAACCGTGGCGCGCACTGTTGCTGCTGTTGGGCTACGGATTGGGTGTGGCCGTGATGATCACACTGCTCGCCGTTGGAGAGGCCATGGTCTCGCAGGCCCGCGAAGAGAAGCTCGTGGGTGGCGGCGACATTACGGTGTTGCCCGATGGCATTGATCTCGAAGTGCTCAAAACCGGCGGATTGGGCGGCATGTTTTTTTCGGTGCCCAACGCGCGCTTTGTGTATCGACAGGTGCTGGCGTCACCCCGCCACGACGCACTGGTGCAAGCGGTTGCACCGCAGCTCGACAACAAGCTGCTCTACCTCACAACCGCCAGCGGTGTGGAACTTCCGGTGCGTGCCACGGGAGAGTTGCCTGATGCAACCCGCGACGTAGGCGCGGCGCCTGTGCTGGTGGCCGGTCAATGGACAAACGACGACGCCGACGATCGGTGGGCCTCCCCAACGCCAGCCGAGTTGCAACACGATCTGGATCGCTTTCATCTGCCCGGAAACGACGTTGCCGATCGCGACTCGTGGGGCGAATGGCATTACTTCAACGTGCTGTCAGATGATGCGCAGCAATGGGCGTTCATTTCATTCATTGTGGGTGGTGATGTCACCCGAGGTGAGTGGGGCGGACAGGTCCTCGTCACCCTTCACGCCGTCGGCCAACCGGCGCGTCGATATTCGGCGGTTGTGCCGTCTGACAGCGTGCGGTTCTCCACCAGCGATGCCGACCTTCACATCGGTGACGCCAGTGTCATTGTGCAGAAAGACGGCAGCTATGCCGTGCGCGCCAAAGTGCGCGACGAACAGCGAGGCACACTGCTGGACATTGATTTTGTGGTCAAGCCTGAGCCGAATGCCAACTTTCCGGGTGCGTCGCTCAACAGCGGTCCGTTTACGTCGGGGTATGCGGTGCCGGCGTTGCGTGCGACGGCCACGGGTTCCATGTGTCGGTCGGCCGGTACCTCGTGCGACCGATATGAAAATGCGCGCGCGTACCACGATCACAACTGGGGCGTGTGGCGCGGTGTCACGTGGGAGTGGGGAAGCGCTCGCGCCGGCTCGCTGGGCCTACTGTTCGGACGCGTACAACCGCCCGACTCGCTGCAGTCCGATGCGCCGCTCTTTGTGTACGTGACGGACTCACTTGGTTTTGTTTCGCTCTTCCGACCACGCGCCGTGGACTACGAGGACGGTCGCGAGGTAAACGTGGCGGGGCGCACGATTCGCGTGCCGTCGCGAGGCGTGATGGAGGACGTGCGCGGTAATGATTCGCTGCGGGTTGAACTGCTGGTAGATGATGCGACCGCCACTGATACGCGGCAGGGGCTGATCGATCGCGGCGAGTCGGCACAGGCCCGTGCGCTGCGGCGACCGTATTTCGTGCAAATGCAGGGGCGCGTACGCATAACCATGCGCGTTCGTGGCGTGCGATATGAGCGCTCCGGGACCGGCTTCTTCGAAACCTATCGCTGAATCGCGCGGCGTGGCTATCGTTCAACTATGCCACGCCCCTCCAAAGGAAAAATCGTTGCCGCCAGTCGCCCCGTTGTTTCCCCTGACATCTTGTCATCTGATGCAGCGGCGCGGCTACTCTCTGGAACGCATTCGCGTCCGCACAACGTGCTGGGACCGCACGTTGATATGCGCCACGGCCACTCTGGTGTTGTTGTTCGCGCGCTCTCGCATGGTGCCATAAACGCCTGGGTGGTGCTCGAGAGTGGTACAGCTGAACCCATGACAGCCGTTGCCCCCGGTTTACTTGAGTGCTTTTTGCCGGAGGCCGATCGTGACCTGCGCTACACACTGCGACTTCAGTTTCCCGATGAGGCCGTCGTGGATGCTCAGGATCCGTATCGCTTTGCGTGCACGCTTGGCCAAATGGATTTGCACCTGATTGGTGAGGGCACTCACTTGCGCCTGTGGGAGGTACTCGGTGCGCAACTACGCGAAGTAGACGGTGTGTCCGGAACCTCGTTTGCCGTGTGGGCGCCCAGTGCGCGCGGTGTGAGCGTGATGGGTTCGTTTAACGGTTGGCAGACCGGTGTGCATCCCATGCGCAAGCTCAACAACGGTGGAATCTGGGAGCTGTTTCTGCCGGGCGTGAAGCCAGGCGACGCCTACAAGTTTGCGTTGCGCCCCATGGCCGGCCCATTGCGCATCAAAACAGATCCGCTCGGCTTTGCGATGGAGCAGCAGCCGGGGAACGCGTCCATCGTTACCATGCGAGACACATACACCTGGCAGGATCAGGAATGGCTCGCGCAGCGCGCTCTACGTGACCCCGTGCGCGAACCCATGCTGGTGTACGAAGTGCACCTTGGTTCGTGGCGACGGAAGCCGGAAGAAGACGATCGCGTTCTGACGTATCGCGAGATCGCGCCGCTGCTCGCCGAACACTGTGTCAGGCTCGGGTTTACGCACGTTGAGCTCATGCCCGTGCAGGAGCACCCTTACGGCGGATCGTGGGGTTATCAGGTGAGTGGGTACTACGCGCCCACGTGGCGCTACGGTACGCCGGATGATTTCCGGTTCTTTGTGGACACGTTGCATCAGTCGGGTATTGGCGTGTTGCTCGATTGGGTGCCGGCGCATTTTCCGAAAGATGACTTCGCCCTGCGCCGCTTCGATGGCACGGCGTGTTACGAGCACGAAGACCCGCGATTGGCTGAGCATCCCGAGTGGGGCACCCTGATTTTCAACTATGGCCGGCATGAAGTGCGAAACTTCCTGCTTGCCAATGCGCTGTACTGGATTGAAGAGTTTCACCTGGACGGCATTCGTGTTGATGCGGTCGCATCGATGTTGTATCTCGACTACGGACGCGAAGCCGGACAGTGGATGCGCAATCGTTTGGGTGGGCGTGAAAATCTGGAAGCGGTGACATTTATTCGGCAACTCAATCACACGGTGCACTCGCTGCATCCGGGCGTGGTCACGATCGCTGAAGAGAGCACCACGTGGCCACGTGTCACGCACGCGATCAAGGACGGCGGTCTGGGCTTCACGTTCAAATGGAACATGGGCTGGATGCACGATACGCTGGACTATTTCAGGGTTGATCCGCTGTTCCGGCGCGGGGCGCACAATCAGCTCACCTTCGCCATGATGTACGAGAACAGCGAGCGGTTCGTGAACCCGCTTTCACACGATGAAGTGGTGCACCTCAAGCGGTCGCTGCTTGAAAAGATGCCGGGCGACATGTGGTGCAAGTTTGCCAATCTGCGGGCGCTACTGTCGTATGCGATTATGCGACCGGGGAAAACGCTGTTGTTCATGGGTACCGAACTGGCCCCACAGCGCGAGTGGAATCACGATGTGAGTCTGGACTGGCATCTGCTCGACGATCCGAGGCGTGCCGGCTTGATGGCGTACATGGAAGCGCTGGGCGCACTCTATCGCCAGCACTCGTGCTTCTGGCGGCTTGATCACGAACCCGCAGGATTTTCGTGGATTGATGTAGCCGATCGCGAGCAGAGCATTGTGTCATTTGTACGTCGCGACGTAAACACGCACGCCGTGGTGGTACTCAATCTCACACCGGTGCCGCGCGGTGCGTATCGCCTTGGTGCCCCCGCTGAGGGTGCGTACCGATACGCGCTTTCCAGTGATGATGAGCGTTATGGCGGGAGCGGTTTCATTAGGCCCGACACGGTGGCCACGGTGGCTGAACCGTACCACGGGTTTGCGCAGTCAATGCTGCTCGACTTGCCGCCATTGTCGGCGATTATGCTGTTGCCGGAGCCTGGTACAGTGGAACGTGCCGCTGGTGCAGCGTCAGTGCCGCTGGGTGTTCTGGTGCCCGAGTTGATGCAGCCGGTCAAGCAACTGGAGGTGACAAAGCGGAAGCTTGATGCTCCAACGAAGTCGGCGGCGAAAAAGTCGGCTGCGACAAAACCATCAACAGCGAAACCGGAGCCGAAGAAGGCGGCGGCGAAAAAATTATCGGCAAAGAAGCCGGGTACCACGGAACAAAAGAAAGTGAAGAAACCGTCGCGCAAACGCGGAGACGACGCGTGAGACAGCGCGCGGGCCGGCTGGTCAGCACGATTGCGTTCGGTGTTCTGACTGTACTCGCTGCGGCGGTGTGCGTACGCCTGGGGATCTGGCAGCTTGACCGACTGGACCAGCGTCGCGCGTACAATGCGCAAGTGGCCGCTCGGCTTGATAGCGGCGCGGAACCAATGCGCGACGCGTTTGCACGTGATACAGGTGACGCGCGATGGCGTCGCGTCACGGGCACCGGTGTGGCGGAATATGGAAAGGAAGTCGTGTTGGCGGCGCGAACGCGGGGCGGATCGCCCGGCGTATGGATTGTGACACCACTTCGCCTCCCCGGCACCGATACGCTGGTGGCCTTGATGCGCGGTTGGGTGTATTCACCCAACGGTCGCACCGTCGATCTCACCAAGTGGCGTGAGTCGGATACCATCGTGGTGAACGGGCGACTGGACGCGTTTCAGCGTCCAGCGGCCGGTGCACCGCGCCTGCAGTCGGATGCGCGCGCGTTTCGTTGGCTGGAGCGTGATACGCTGAGCGCTGAGTGGGGTGCGCCTGTTGCGTCCATGCTCGTGTATCAGTTTGGTGACACCATTGGCGGATTCGAAGCCACGGGCGGAGTGGCGCCGGCACGTTTCCCAGTGCCGACAATGAGTGAAGGCCCGCACAAGAGCTACGCGGTGCAGTGGTTCTCGTTTGCCACCGTGTTTCTGGTTGGCTACGGAGCCGTGGTAGTGACCGGACAACGGAAACGCCGAGCAACCCTACTCGGTTGATCAAGTATGTCGCGTACTGAGACGGCAGTGCAGGTGGTGTGGTTCAAACGTGATCTGCGTGTGCGCGATCACGTACCGCTGTGCCGCGCTGCGGCCGCTGGTCCGGTGGTTGCGCTGTATGTGTATGAGTCCGCACTGATCGAGTCGCCGGATTTTGACGGCGCGCATTTGCGGCACATCAATGCGGCGCTCACAGAGCTTGAAGCGGCGTTGCTCGCCCGGGGCGGCCGGTTGATCACGCGCACCGGTGACATGATAACCGTGCTCGAGCAGCTGCGCGCCGAATGTGCCGTCGCCGCGCTGTGGTCGCACGAGGAAACCACGCAGCTGGTTGCCTATGAGCGCGACCGGGCGGTGCGTCGATGGTGCCGTTCACATGGGATCCCGTGGCATGAGCCATCACAAACCGGTGTGGTTCGCCGACTGCAGTCGCGCGATGGCTGGGCCAAAAACTGGACCGAGCGCATGGCAACGCCGCCTGTTTCCGCTCCGCCACGCGTCGTATCGGCGGAGATTTCCAGTGCAGGGATTCTTGATGCCAGCGCACTGCGAGCGCTCGGCATACGCGTACCCGATGACTCGCATCCATTGTTTGTGGCCGGTGGCGAACGAATCGCGCGACGCACTCTGGCATCGTTTCTTGTAGAGCGTGGTGTCGACTATCGTCGCGCCATGAGCAGCCCCGTCACGGCGTTTTCGGCGTGCAGCCGGATCAGTGAGCACCTCGCCTTGGGCACGCTCAGTATTCGCCAGGCGCTGCATGCCTCCCGGGCGCGTCGTGGGCTGCTTCACGCGGAGCGCGCCGCCGGCGCCGAGGTGGACGCGCGCTGGTTGCACAGCTTGACATCATTTGAGTCGCGCCTGCACTGGCATTCCCACTTCAAGCAGAAGCTCGAAGACGAACCAGCGCTCGAGACTACCTGCGTGTGTTACCCGTACGAAACGTTGCGTGACCTGGCCCCGAATGCCGAGCGATTGCTTGCGTGGAAGACTGGCTACACAGGCGTGCCAATGGTGGACGCCTGCATGCGCGCACTGCATGCACACGGATGGATCAATTTTCGCATGCGGGCCATGCTGGTGTCGTACGCCGCCTACGATCTCTGGCTGGACTGGCGCACGTTCTCCAGTTGGCTCGCACGGCAGTTTGTGGACTACGAACCGGGGATTCACTTCAGCCAGTTGCAAATGCAGTCCGGCACCACCGGCATCAACACGCTGCGCATTTACAATCCGTACACACAAGGCGAAACACTCGATCCGGATGGCCGGTTCACGCGCAAGTGGGTGCCGGAGTTGGCCGCTTTACCCGCCGAGTGGATTCATCGTCCGCACGAGATGCCGCCGCTCGTACAGGGTATGTACGGTGTCACGATTGGACGCGATTATCCGGCACCACTCGTGGACCACGCGCAAGCCGTGCGCGATGCAAAGGCGCATTTCTCTGCAGCACGCGCACACCCGGAGTTTCGCGCTGCGGCACGCGCGGTTTACGAGCGACACGGAAGCCGCGCGCAGAGTGCGCGTGCGCGCGGGTTGTAGAGTGCTGCCTGCGCCGACAGGTCGTAGAAGGCCGCGGCGGGGATTACCGCTGCGCTCGCGCGCGTATTGTGTAGTCGTTACGCCACCGGCATCCCTCGCCCAATGCCGCGATACGTGAATCCTGCGGCCTCGACTTCTGCCGCCGGATAGACGTTGCGAAGGTCGACCATGGCTCGCGCGCGCATGGCCAGGCCGAGCCGGTTCAGGTCAAGTGCGCGAAACTCATTCCACTCCGTGATGAGCACGATGACATCCGCCCCTTCAGCCACGTCGTACGGCCCGGTGCACCACGCAACACCAGGAAGCAACGGCTGTGCTTCGTGCATGGCTGCCGGATCGTAAGCGCGCACCGTTGCGCCGGCGTCCTGCAAGGCCGGCACAATAGCCAGGGCCGGTGATTCACGCATGTCGTCGGTATTGGGTTTGAATGCCACGCCAAGCACACCCACCGTCTTGCCGCGCACACTGCCACCGCAGGCCTGAATCACGCGCGACGCCATCGCACCTTTGCGCGTGTCGTTGACCTGAATGACCGTTTCGACAATACGGGCAGGCGCCCCGTATTCCTGCGCCGTACGCGCAAGCGCCACCGTATCTTTGGGAAAGCAGGAGCCGCCGTAACCGGGACCTGCATGCAGAAATTTCTTGCCAATGCGTCCGTCCAACCCCATGCCGCGTGCTACGTCCTGCACGTTGGCACCTACTTTCTCACACAACTCCGCCATTTCATTGATGAAGGTGATCTTGGTCGCAAGAAACGCGTTGGCGGCGTACTTCGTCAGCTCTGATGTCTCCAACGTCGTCATGACGATTGGTGTCTCGTTGAGATAGAGCGGGCGGTACAGCTGCTTCATCAGGTCACGCGCCCGCTCAGTCTCCGCGCCAATCACAACGCGATCCGGGCGCATGAAGTCGCCAATTGCCGATCCCTCGCGCAAGAACTCCGGATTGGATACCACATCAAAATCAGCGTCAGGCGCGGTCTCACGAATGATCTGTGCCACTTTGCGTCCCGTGCCCACAGGCACAGTGCTCTTGGTTACAACTACGGTGTAGCCAGTGAGCGCCTTCGCGACTTCCACCGCGGCGGCCTCTACAAACCTGAGGTCAGCATGGCCGTCGCCGCGACGACTCGGTGTGCCCACCGCAATAAACACGGCGTCCGCCTCGCGGACTGCCGTTGCCAGATCGGTGGTAAAGAACAGCCGCTTAGCGGCCAATCCCTTTTTTACCAGATCCTCAAGGCCCGCTTCATAAATCGGGATTTCGCCGCGACGCAGTCGCTCCACTTTCTCAACGTTGAGATCAACACACGTGACCGTATGTCCGAACTCGGCGAAGCACGCACCGGACACCAGTCCCACATACCCCGTCCCGATCATCGCAATGCGCACGACTCAATCTCCAATGTTGTAGTACGAGCGGTACCACTGCACAAACGCGTGCACGCCGTCCGCAATCGGTGTCTTTGGTGCAAAGCCAACGTCCTGCACGAGCGCTTCGACGTCAGCGTACGTGGCCGGTACATCACCCGGCTGCATGGGCAGCATGTTCTTCTCGGCCGTCCGACCAAGCGCTCCCTCAAGCGTGCTGATGAGCTCCATGAGCTCCACCGGATTGTTGTTGCCGATGTTGTAAATGCGGTACGGTGCGCGACTCGTGGCGGGATCCGGTGCATTGGAGTCCCAGGCGGCGTTTGGTTGGGCGGTGTGATCTGACGTGCGGATCACGCCTTCCACAATGTCGTCAATGTAGGTGAAGTCACGCTGCATGCGGCCGTGATTGAACACATCAATCGGCTGGCCTTCCAATATCGCCTTGGTAAAGAGAAAGAGCGCCATATCCGGTCGTCCCCACGGCCCGTACACCGTAAAAAAGCGCAAGCCCGTAGTGGGTAGGCCGTACAGGTGACTGTACGTGTGCGCCATGAGCTCGTTGGCTTTCTTGGTGGCCGCGTAGAGCGACACCGGATGGTCAACATTCTGATGCACCGAAAACGGCATCGCGGTATTGGCCCCGTACACACTCGACGACGACGCGTATGTGAGATGCTGCACCTTATGGTGACGACACCCTTCGAGGATGTGCAGAAACCCCACCAGATTGCTGTCGATGTAGGCGTGCGGGTGCGTGAGTGAGTAGCGAACGCCAGCTTGGGCAGCGAGGTTGATCACACGCTCAAACTGTCCTTCGGCAAACACGCGCTCCACAGCCGCCCGATCCTCAAGGTGCACGCGCTCCAAACGAAAACCTGGAAACTCGGCCAGCATTTGTAACCGTGCATCCTTGAGCGTGACGTCGTAATAGTCGTTCACACTGTCCAGCCCGACGACTTCATCGCCGCGCTCGAGCAATCGCTTGCTGGTATGGAAACCGATAAAACCAGCCGCGCCGGTGACCAGATGTTTCGCCATGTACGTCCTGTCTGGAGAGTGTTGGCGGGCAACGCCGCCGGTTGTTTCAGTTGAGCATGCTTCCCAGGAAAATCGAGGCAGCGGTGAAGTAAATCACGATGCCGCTTACGTCCACCAGCGTTGCCACAAACGGTGCCGACGCACTCGCCGGATCGGCGCCCAGCCGACGCAGGATGAACGGCAGCATGGACCCGACCAACGATCCAAATGTCACCACACCAATCAGCGCGACAGAGACCGTGAGCGCGATCGGCACGGCCAGTCCTTCGTAATCATGTCCGAGCGACAGACTGCCCAGATGCCACCGTCCGGTGGCCATGTACTGCCACGCCAAAATGCGCGCGAAACCAAGTGCGCCGAGCAGCAGGCCGAGCGCAAATCCCGTGGGAAGCTCGCGTTTGGCCACTCGCCACCAGTCAGCCAGTCGCACTTCTCCGAGGGCCATGGCGCGAATGATGAGCGAGGTTGCCTGCGAACCGCTGTTGCCGCCCGATGCGATGATGAGTGGAATAAACGTACTCAGAATCAGCAGCTTATCGAGCGAACCTTCGTAGTGATGAATGGCTGATGCCGTGAACAGCTCTCCCACAAACAGCACGGCCAACCAGCCGCCACGCTTTCGCAGCATGTCCACCAACCCAATGGTCATGTATGGCTCATCGAGGGCTTCCATACCACCAACCTTCTGCGCGTCTTCCGTCTGCTCTTCCTGAATGACATCGATCACGTCATCGACTGTGACCACACCCAGCACGCGCTGCTCGTTGTCCACCACGGGTAGCGCGACCAGATCATAGTTGGATGTGATGTTCGACACTTCCTCCTGCGGCGTGTCTGGTCCTACACTCACCACTTCACTCCACGCCAGATCCGCCAGTCGGGCGCCCTCCGGAGCGGCCAGTAGTTCGCGCAGCGACAGCACGCCGCGCAGTCGGCCATCGGCGTCGGTGGTGTAGACGGTGTACATCGCTTCTTTGCGGCCCGCGCGCGCCATGGCTCGCACTGAGCGCAACGCCTGCTCCACCGTGAGCGCTTCGGCCACGGACACAAACTCCGTGGTCATCAGTCCGCCCGCTGTGTGCGGATCGTACTGCCGTAGCCGTTCGGTTTCAGCGGCCGCTTCGGGGGTGAGCTCGGAGAGAATCTCGTCGGCGGTCTCGTCGTCGAGTTCCTCCAACACGTCGGCCCGCTCGTCCGGCGTCATCTCCTCAAGCATCGACGCCGCGTCGCGCGCAGAGAGCGTCTCGAGAACCTCGGTGCGGAACTCTTCCTCGAGGTACTCCAGCACGTCGGCAGCGCGTTCCCGGGGCAAGGCCGCCAGCAGTGCGCCGGCGCGATCCACCGGCATCAACTCGGCGATGTCCGCGAGATCGGCCGGATGCAACTCCTCGGTTTGCGCGGAGACGCTCTGCGGGGCCTCCTCAAGTAACTCGAGCAGGTCCGGCATCAGCAGCGCCGCCAACGGGCGGTCGGGATTGTTTGAAGGCGACATTGTTGGGATTTCCGGATTTCTGCGGCACGAGCGTGACAGATATCGGCGGGGGCAAGTTAGTTCGGGTGGGGAGAAGGATGAACCCACCGATTCACGGTGTTCGGCGATCAAGCGACCGGCCATGGCGCATTCGCGCTCGTCAGGCAGTCGCCCGGAGGCCGTTTGCGCGACATTATTCGGCATGATACAAACTGCTTTCTGCGGACTGGGCGCCATTGGCACCCCCATGGCGGCGCATTTGGCGCGCGGCCCCTTCGATCTTGTCGTCTGGAATCGCACCGCGACGCGAGCCGAGGCCTTTGCGGCCACGCACGGCGTACGCGTAGCCGACACACCGGCCGCTGCGGTTGCCGGTCGCGACGTGGTCATCACCTGTTTCCCCACCTCTCGTGAAGTGGACGCACTGCTCGACGCGCCCGACGGCCTTCTGGGTGGCCTGCAACCGGGCATGACACTGGTCGATTGCACCTCGGGGGATCCGGCCACCTCGCGCGCGATTGCCTCTCGATTGGCCGAACGTGGGGTTCACTTCGTGGATGCGCCCGTGTCCGGCGGCGTGAGTGGCGCGGAGGCGGGCACGCTCACCGTGATGTGCGGTGGCGACGCGGCAGATATTGAACGTGTACGCCCACTGCTCGAGGCATTCGGCAGCCGCATTGTGCACGCTGGACCGGTCGGTGCCGGACACGCGCTCAAAGCCGTAAACAATGCACTGCTGGCCATGCAGATCTGGGGCGCGGCCGAAGGACTGGCCACGCTGGTCCGCGCGGGCGTACGCCCGGATGTGGCACTGGCGGTGATCAACGCGTCGAGCGGACGCAGTAACGCGACGGAGAATCTCTTTCCGGAACGCGTACTCACCGGCGCGTTTCCACGTACATTCAAAGCGGCGCTGCTCAACAAGGATGTAGGGATTGCCGCTGAAATGGCGCAACTCCTGCACGTGGATGCACCGTTGCTCGCGCAGACGGCAGCGCTTTGGCGCGAGGCGCACGCGGAGTTGGGCGACGCTGCTGATCACGTCGAAGCCGTGCGTGTCGTGGAACGCCGCACGGGTGTGCAACTGCGATCCGGTCCCCTTTCCAACGATCCCGCTACATCATGACGTCAACCGTTCCGGCCCACACCGTCGCTGATACGCACATCATCCGTTCGCACTTTCCCGCGCTGGAACGACAGCACGACGGCGAAGCAGTGGCCTACTTTGACGGACCCGGTGGCACGCAGGTGCCACGACGCGTGGTGGAGGCGATGAATGACTATCTGTATCATCACAACGCCAACACGCACTGGCTCTACCCCACCAGCGAAGAAACCGACGCGCTGATCGCCGATGCGCGCTTGACACTGGCCGATTTCGTGGGCGCGTCGAGCGACGAAATTGCGTTCGGTGCCAACATGACCACGCTCTGGTTTCATCTTGCGCGAGCGATTGGACGGACCCTCTCCCCTGGTGACGAAATCATAGTCACCGAGCTCGATCACCACGCCAACATCGCGCCGTGGCAAGCGCTCGCCACCGAACGCGGCGCAGTGCTCAAGTGGGTGCCACTCGATCTGCGCACGTCGCATCTGGATTTTGACGCCTACGCGCGCGCTCTCTCGCCACGCACCAAAGTCGTTGCGCTCGGCGCCGCGTCCAATGCGCTCGGCACCGTAACCGATGTGCGTTCGCTGATCGCGATGGCGCAGTCAACCGGGGCGATCACCTGTGTGGATGCAGTGCACTACGCGCCACACCACCTGGTCAACGTGCGCGAGATCGGCTGCGATTTTCTGGCCTGTTCGGCGTACAAGTTTTATGGCCCGCACGTTGGCGTACTTTTTGGTCGCTCCGATGCGATTGCGGCGCTCGATGTGCCCAGGTTGGAGCCGAGTCCCAACGTGGGATCCGAACGTCTGGAAACGGGCACGCAAAATCACGAAGGCATCGTGGGCGCGGCCGCCGCGGTGGAGTTTCTCGCGTCGCTCGCGCCGGAGTCCATTGGCACACGTCGCGATCGACTCGCTACCACGTTTGATGCGCTGCACCATCGCGGTGAACAGCTGGTCGCCCAACTGTGGGAGGGGCTGCAACACATGCCCTGGATCACACCCGTTGGTCCGCCGCCCGGCACAGGTCGCACGTCCACGGTGAGCATGCGAGTCCGCGGCGGCTCCGACGCAGCAGCGCGCGCCTTGGCGGCACGTGGCCTGTTTGCGTCCAACGGCGATTTCTACGCCAGCACTGTTGTGGAACGTTTGGGGGCCACCAACGACGGTCTGCTTCGCATTGGCTGCATGGCTTACACCAACGAGCGTGAGATTGATCGACTCCTCGCGGCGCTGCACGACCTTCGCTCGTGACTCTCACCACCAACCTCCACGCACTGCTGCGCTCAGCGCTGCCCGAAATCCGCCAGCGCGTCGGAGACAGCGTCGTTGTTCGGTGTGAACTGGCGTTGGTCGAGGGAGACGTCGCGGTGGACGCCGACGAGCTGCACTCGGCCGTTCTCGCGCTCGTGTCTAACGCCGTCAACGCGATGCCGGAGGGTGGAACGCTGACGCTGCGCACTGAGCACGTGGAAGCGGCTGGCGCAGAGCTTGGCCCCGTGCCACCGCTCACACCCGGTCGCTACATGCGCCTCACTGTGCAGGATACGGGTGCGGGCATGGACGAGTCGGCACGCGTGAACGCGATCACGTCAGAAGACGGTACTTCACGCGGACTCACCAACGTGCTCGGCCTCCTGCGGCGCGTCAACGGTGCGCTCTGGCTGGACAGCGCGCGCGCGCACGGCACACGTGCGTTCCTGTACTTGCCCGTCAACAGCGAAGCGGCCAGCCGTCGCCGTGCGACGGTGCTGCTGGTAGAAGACGAAACCGCGGTACGTTCCGTGGTACGCCGCATGTTGCATGGCCAGGGTTTTGCCGTGCGCGAGGCAAGGGATGGTGAAGCGGCGCTGCGCTTGTGGCACGCCGAACGTGCACACATTCGCGCGGTCGTTACCGATGTCGTAATGCCGGTGATGGGCGGACGTGATTTGGCGCGCGAGATCAGGCTGCTCGCAAACGACTTACCTGTGCTCTTCATCTCGGCCTACGCCGGCGACGAACCCGGACTGCTCGACGGAGTGGACGAACCACGACGCTTGCTCACCAAGCCGTTTACGAATGAAGGATTGCTCGAAGCGCTGCGCAATTTGCTGGATGAGGCAGAGTGAAGAGCACGCGCGCCGTCATGGTGAGTTGTGCCGTGTTGCTATCATTGAGCGTGTTTGCCTGCACCGAGGCCGATACGCCGCCGATCGCGCCCGGCCGTTTGCCGCCAATGGCTGAGTTCCTGATATCCGCTGGTGATTCCACCTATTGGGTGCGCAGCGGCGCGGAAGGTCTGCGCGTTCGTAGCGCGCCCCTGCTCCTGACGCGCGCCGATGGTGCGTTCCACGAGCTGCGCATTACCGAGCAGACGGTGGACTATCTCGATGCGGAGTTTGTGCTCGAACAGCTGTACGGGTATCCGCTGAATCGACGCGACTCGACGCTGCTTTTTGATGACGGGTCGGTGGCCACCGCGCACGCCGAGTGGCAGAAGGAACATCCGGATGAAGTGCCGATCGATATAGCCGACGCTGACGCACCCGAGCCGGCGTCGTCGGCAACGGATTATCTCGAAGTCATCGATGTACATGGCCGCTGGGTGAGTTGGGCGTTCGCGCTCGATGTGGATATTGACGGCGCGGTGGGACACACGCATCGACGTCGGCGGGGTGTAGTAGACATTACCAGTGGTGCCGTGGCCACGCTCGGTTCTCTCATGTCGCCGAGCGAGGCGCTACGCATTGAAGAACGCGGTCGTGCATCGCTGGACACAACGCTTGAAGTGATACGTAATGCGAGTGATGATCGCGCGGCCCGCGCCAGAGAAACACTGCACACGTTCACCTTTGATGTGACGGCATTTTCGATCACCAATGGTGTGCGCGATCCGTCCATCACGTTTCATATTGCCGGCACCGGTGTTGACGGTGAAGCGCTCGAACTGTTGCTGCCACCAATTGTCCTAGACAGCACACCGTCGTGGTGGGCCGATGTACAACCCACGTTGCCGATCTGGAGCGATGATTCGCTGCGGGTGCGCTGGTCGCATAATGGGTACACAGTGATTGGCGATGTGGATTCCGCACGTACGCAGTTGGCGTTGTCCCTGATGTCCGACGCAGCGAACGCGCGGCCGTGGGCGATCGCTGTGGTGCCGATGCCCACCTATCAGTTTGTGGCACTCGACGTGCCGCCCACCAGTGACGTGGTGCGCGCCTCGTTGCGCAGCGCGTTTGATCGCGCGTCGGGCGACACGCCATACGCTTCGCGTGCGAAGCAGGAAGCCATAACGGCGATGTCGCGAACGGCGTTGGTGCAACAGGCGCGTCCCGTGTTTGCCGCCGCCTCACGCACGATATCACGCACGACGTCTCACATTGCGTTGTGCACCGTGCCACCTGTTCCGCCGCACATGTTGTACCATACACCAACTCGTTGGCTCGTACGATTTCCACCGCCATGGTCTACCCTTCGATGACTCCCCGTCCTCCACGTGCGGTTGCCGACAGTGCCCATGTGTCCAGCGAGCTGATCATGCCGCAAGACGCCAACATTCTGGGGCACGTGTTCGGCGGTGCGATTATGGCCATGGTGGACAAAGCCGCCGCCGTGGCCGCGTTCCGTCACGCGCGCGCCAACTGCGTGACGGCGTCCATTGATCGCGTGGACTTCAAGGAACCGATTCACGTAGGCGAACTGGTATCCTGCCTCGCGTCGGTGAACTACGTGGGGACCACCAGCATGGAAGTGGGCGTACGGGTGGAATCCGAAGATCTGATTTCCGGCATCCGGCGCCACACCAACACCTGCTACCTCACGTTCGTGGCCATCGACCGCAACGGTCGACCGGTCCCGGTGCCACAGGTGGTGCCGGAGACGGCGCAGGAAAAGCGACGCTATGCGGCCGCCCAGGCCCGTCGCCGTCGTCGCCTCGAAGAACGGCAGGCGGAAGCCGGAGCGGGCCCCAGCGGCATGGGGTGATCAGGAGAGCGCTTCCGCTGGTTCTTCAATCAAGGGGAGCACGACTTCCATGCCGTCGCGGGCCACCTGCGTGTTCTCAAAGACCGCGCGAGCTTCGGCCTCCAGTACGTGCGTTTCCCGCGAGTAACGCGCCGAAATGTGCGTCAGGATCAGGCGCCTCGCGTTGGCGCCTTTGGCCACTGCCGCCGCCTCGGCTGCCGTTGAGTGCCCGGTTTCAAGAGCGCGCTCCATTTCTTCGCTCGCAAAGGTGGCTTCGTGCACCAGCACGTCAGCGTCCCACGCGGCGGCAATCACGCTTTCACACGGTCGGGTGTCGCCGCTGAAGACGATCTTTCGTCCGCGGCGGGCGTCGCCGACCAGCATTTGCGGCGACACCTCGCGACCGTCGGGCAGCGTCACCGTTTCGCCTTTGTGAAGGCGTCCCCAAAGCGGTCCTTCAGGCACTCCCAGGCTCCGGGCGAGCTCCGGATTGAATCTGCCGAGTCTGTCGTGTTCTGCGACGGCGTACCCGAGGGCCCGAGTGGGGCCATGGTCGACCGGGAAGGTCAGGATTTGATAGTCTTTGCGTTGCAGCGCGGAGCCCGCCTCTATCTCGGTCACAGTAACCGGAAAAGTGAGGCGATCGCCCCCTAATGTGATGCATTGGCGCAACGTGTTCCCCGCGCCACGCGGTGACCAAAGTCGCAATGCATCAGTCCGCCCTTGTAACGCCATCGTACGCAGCAGGCCGGTAAGACCAAGTATGTGATCCCCGTGCGTGTGCGTGAAAAAGATATCGTCGAGCCCGAACGACACACCGTAGCGCATCATTTGCCGCTGAGTGCCCTCGCCACAGTCGAAGAGCAGCGTTTCGCCCTCACGAATGACGGCCAGCGCGGTGACGCCACGCTCAATTGTGGGGCGGGCGGCGGAGGTTCCTAGAAAGCGTAGTGAAAACGGCATCAGGCAATATACCGCTCGCGGCCCAAGCCTTGCATAGGAATGCCAGTGGTGTGACGGTCGAGTCGCTGTCGGACTCGCGCCGACGAGCTGCGTGCAGCGTGGCACCGAAGTTGAAGCAGGTTAACCGCATCGCCAAGGAGAATCAGATGACGGGGAAGAGCAAACGCGGTTTTGCATCGATGGACCGGGAGCGGCAGCGCGAAATCGCCGCGAAGGGTGGAAAGGCAGCGCACGCCAAGGGAACGGCCCACGTGTGGACCGCTTCAGAGGCACGCGAGGCGGGCCGTAAAGGTGGAGAAGCGGTCAGCCAGGATCGATTGCACATGTCGGCAATCGGAAAGGAAGGCGGCGAGTCTCGTAGTGCGGCATTGCGCGCGGCGCGGCTGCGTGTGTCGCAGGAGCAGCGGGTGGCCGGTACCTCGGGCGCCTTCCAGCTCAACGGAGACCGTGAGGTACCGATTCCGACCAGCCGGGAAGGCGTGGTTCGATCCGAGCATGTGGAGCGTTTCGTCGCCAATGCGCCGCGCGCCGAGGGGCTGGCCGACGTCAGATCCGGCGCCGCTGATCAGGCGCTGGACGAGCATCCGCCGGAGCGTCCGCCAAAAAATCAGACGGACAAGACAGTGCGCGCTGGGGCTTCGTTACCGGTGAGTCGTGTCCGGCCAGCGTTCGAGGAGCGCAGCTCGACGTGATGCATCGATGTTGCGCCCGCTGACAATCGCCACAATCGGGCCTGAGCTCGGCGATTGTTCAGCGGACGCCGCCTCGAGCAGGTGGGCCACCGTGACGGCACCTGCTCCCTCCACGGTGAGTTGTTCGTTGTGCGCCAGCCACGCAATCGACTCACCGATGCGGTCCTCCGAAAGGGCCACGATCTGATCGAGGCAGTGCTGACCAATTTGCAGTGCGTCGTTGTCGATCTGTCCGGCCAGCCCATCGGCCAAGGTGCGCTCCGATGCGATCTCCACCACGTGTCCGGCGGCCATCGACCGGAACATCGCAGCCGTGCGCTCACTTTGCGCGCCCACGATGCGCACGCCTGGTGATGTTCGACGTAGCACCGATCCCACACCTCCCAGCAGCCCCCCCCCGCCCACGCACACCAGCACCGTTTGCACGCCGGGGAGCTGTGCGAGAATCTCCAACGCGACGGTGCCTTGGCCCGCCAGGAGATCCTCACCCAGGCACGGATTGATAAATTGCACGCCCTCGCGCGCCGCATGCGCCCGGGCCAGCACCATGGCGTGATCGTAGTCGTCGGCGCTGTCGTTGACGGTGGCGCCGAGGGCCGCAATGCCATCTTTTTTGACTTGTGGCGCGTGTGCCGGCACATAGAGCGTGGCCGGTGCGCCAAAGTGATGCGCGGCCCACGCCACTCCCAGACCGTGGTTGCCGGCGCTCGACGCCACGACACCACGTTCACGATCCTCCGCCAACATGCGCTGCAGCACCGTGTACGCGCCGCGCACCTTGAACGATCCGGTAACCTGCGCCTCTTCGAGTTTCAGGTACACCGGCACGCCCGTCAACGCAGTGAGTGCCTCGCTGTATCGCAGCGGTGTTGGCGCAAACACATGCGCGAGTGCTTGCGCCGCGAGCTGTACGGAATCGAGTGTCGGCAGAACACCGGGCAGTAGCGGCGCGGTAAACGTTGGTTCTGGTGAGTTGGACATGATGCGAAAGCTAGCGCGGATTTTTCACGAGGGTACAGCATGCGGGCCGCTGGGCGTGACGTCTACGGTTGGTCGGGAACGCGTTGCGCGTGTGGTGGAGACGACCGGGTGGACGCTGGACATCTGGACAATGCGCTGGGGTGGGGAACGGCCGTTTGACTGCGTTCACGGTGACGGTGGACGGTGAACGGTGGGGAGTAAAAAACGTAAACCGTGAACAGTCAACGGTAGGGCGTGAAAACCTGAACCGTAAACGGTAGGGCGTGAAACCGTAAACCGTAAACCGTCAACGGTTGGGCCGTGAAAACCTGAACCGTGAACCGTCCACCCTCACCGTGAACGCCGTCAAACGGCCCTTGCTGTTCCTCAACGCCCCAGCTTCACCACATCCGCCAGCGTTTCCTCTCCCCACAACCGCACATATCGCCCAACGTCAAACTTCCGTCCGGCTCGCGACGTCAGCATTGGGCGCAAACCGCCCCAAATGGGCTTGTTCCCCCACGAGCGGTCCCACAGCCCAAAACACCACATGATGCCACCCACACTGTTGGGGTCGCGACCGTCCAGGGCGTAGCGGTCATTGAGGTAAAACATCCAGGCACGCGCGTCTTCGTATGTAGGCGCCCAGCGCAGAATCTGCTTGCCCCACAGCATGCGCGCGTAGTTGTGAATCACACCGCGCTGCACCAGCTGTTGTTGCGCCGCGTTCCATAACGCATCACCGGTTTGCGCCGCGTCGAGTTGCTCCAGCGTATACGTCTCCGGACGTTCATCGCTCGCGTGAGCCGCCATCGTGCGCTGGATCCAGTCGGGCAGGGCATCAAGCTGATCGTAGCGCGGAGTGAACAGGCACCAATTGTACGAAAGCTCGCGCCACGTGATAACCTGGTCCACAAACGCGGTCACATTCTCCACGCCGGCATCGCTGGCCAACGCGGCACGTACCACTTCGGCCGCCGACACATGCCCATAGTGCAAGTCCGGCGAGAGATGACTCGTAAAATCATCGGCGGCTTCGTTGCGTCGATCGTTGTATTGCCCCAAACGCTCGTGCACAAACGTCCGCAGACGTTGTGCGGCCGCGGGTGCACCGGGCGTGAACTCAAAAACCGGCGGCACCCGGTGATCGATTTCACATGACGCCACGGCCCGCGCAATGGCGTCGTCGTCCATGTCCAGCAACGGCAAGGAGTCGGTCGCACGCGCGTCGTCGATTTGCTGTTGCACATCGCGCGTCAGTTCGGCGCGCGCGTTGCGTTCTTCCACCACTTCAAGCGAGACATCGCGCAGCTTGGCGAGCTTTGGGCGAATGGTGCGCGCCGCCCATTCCGCCTTGCTCAACAAACCGCTCGGCACCACACAGCTGCTTTCGACCGCCAGCACCCGGCACGATACGCGCTCGCCCAGCCGCCAGGTGCGCGCATCCACGCCAGCCGTTGGAAAGCGATCTGTGACCACAAGATACGCCTGCGCCGCCAATCGATCGATCACGCGGTGATCATCGTCGCGTCGCCTGCGAAGCACAAACTGATAATGCCATCCATTGTCCCGCGCGATACGCGCCGTCTCTCGCGCGGCGTGAAGAATATGGTGCGTATGCCGGTCACTCGCATGCGGGTATGTGGGATCAACGCCCTGATGAATGAGCAGCGGTTTGCCCACCTTGTCGGCCGCGCGTACGGCCGCGCGCAGGGCCCAGTTCTCATGAAGCCGCTGCGTACTCTGCATCCAATACAGCACGTAGCCGCCGTCGGGCTGCATGCGCTTATCGTTGACGTTCGTCGATCGCGCGACAAGTTGATCGCGCACGTAATCCGAATCGAGTGAGTGCAGGTGGTGGGCCATGTGTAAGAAAACGGAGCACGAGAAACCAGGGTTCCGCAATCTGGTCGCGCTATTCTGTGACGACGTGAGGTTCGCGTCGTCCTTGTCTTGACAGCAGCACGGCGCACGCTAGCTTGAGCAGATCCAAGCAACCCGCGCCATTGGTTCGGTCTGCGTCGGATGGCGTTCCGCGCCGGTTAGCGCCCTCGGCGCTTTGCCAAGCGGGGCTGTAGCTCAGCTGGGAGAGCGCTGCATTCGCATTGCAGAGGTCAGGGGTTCGAGCCCCCTCAGCTCCATAGTACATTTTGCTTTTGAACAATCGACACGCGGAACCCGTGGCCAAAATCCGGGTATCACGTTAAAATAAAGAGGGACAGCCCGCCATCGTCCGGTAGGACGGAGAGTTCCAATGGCGATGCGTGAGGCACCTTCTGCAACTCTTGACGAAGAGTTCGCCAGGTGAGACTTGACGAAGTCCGCCGCGCCCGCCGCAGCCAAATGGTTGCGGCGAAGTCGTATCCGGAAGCCTCGTTTTCATTTTTGTGAACCGTCTGTTCCACGAATGATCGGCAGCGCCTTCAAATCCTGTTGCATCGCCCGCATGGACTGTGACAGAAAGAGTGCCTCTTGCTGCTCTACGCGCCCCGCGAAATCATCCACGGCGGTGAAGCCCAGATTTCCGATCCAGCGCATGATCGCGCTCTCGCTCACAGCCAGGTCTGTGCGACGATGAATCGCCGACTGCCCGGTCTCCAGTCGCTTCACGCTCAGTCGCGCCGACACCCCTTCCCCCTGAAAGGGGCGGTTCAGGGAGCCTCGCACCAGCCGCCCCGCGATGGGTGGCAGATCCCATTCGGGTGGGGTGTCAAAGCGAAAATCCCACCCCACTTCGCTCACCGTGTTCACAAATACGAACGTCCCGCGCATGGCGCGTACCCCCACCGTGAACAATCCGAGCCTGGCCGAAGCATCGACGTCCAGCCGAAGCGTGTCAGGCATGTCCCGTGTCGGACCTGCAAGCGGCTGCAAGGCGCCAGCGCGAGAACGGAAACGCAGCATAATCCAGTCATCGTGCCCTTCGGCAACAAACCATATATCGTTGGCATGTACGCCCACCACAGCACGGTCCCGAAGTGTGAACCGGTAGCGTGCTGGTGAGATATACTTGCGCAGATACTTGCCGAAATCGGGAAACTCAGCGGCAATCCGATCAGGCTGCAGCTGCATGCCAAGCGTGACGAGGTATGATCCGTCAGCCAGCGCAGTGGTGCGTAGGGTATCGAGGCGCGCCAAGCGGCCGAGTGCGGTACTGGCGCTCGGCATGGTGCGGCGGTAGTCCGCGCGAATGACCGCTGCCGGACGTTCCGTCGATCGCAGCAGGGAGGTGAAGACCTGCGCCATGGCGCGCGGCGGAGCTGAACCAATCGCCTGGTCCACCTGGGTGCGCCAACGGCGATCGCCACCGGCCAGTGTGTCCAGCGAGACGTAGTGGCGCGAGTCGCCAACGCGGGAGGGCAGCACCACGTCGCGCCGAGACGCAAACTGGTAGCGCCCGTTCAGGAGCCGACCGGCCGCACTGAGTTCGCGTAGTGATCCGGAGATGTTCGTCCAGAGCGTGTCATGCTCCACTTTGCTGGGTGCGAGCGCATATCGCGCCAAGCGCATGCGACCGTATTCATAACGTGCGTCGCGCACCGGGTCGGCAAAGCGCATCTGCACGCTGGAGACGAGCTGCGAGGCGGCGATTCGTGCTTGGGCTGGGTCCGCTGCGAACGCGTCCACCGCCGCCTGACAGCCCGTGAGCAGGGTCAGGACAAGCGTACCCGCAAGTTGCGCGACAGTGACCACCCAGGCATGACGGTATCGACGGAAACGTTTCACAAGCACATTCTACACGCGTGACGTTCGTCAGATTCGTATTGTGACGCTGCCCACTTCTCCAATCCGTTAGAATGCGGCCATGACATTGCCTCTCCTCGCTGAGCTCCGCGTACTTGAAACCGTTGTGGAAGTGACGGGTTCAGTACTCCTTGCGCTCGACACGCAGCAGCGCGTGATCTTCTGGAATCGGGCCGCTGAGCAGCTCTACGGGATGTCGGAGCAGCAGGCGCTCGGCCTGGACTACGTGGCCACGTTCATCGTGCCCGAACAGCGCGATGCGATCGCGGCCGACATCAGGAAGGTGCTTGGCGGCGAGCCGACATGGGGTTTTGAAGATGACTCCATGACAGTTGACGGCCAGCGTCGAACGTTGGTGTGGAACGTGCACCGGCTCCTAGACCCAGACGGTGTGGCCCGCGGCGTGATAGCATCCGGTTATGACGTGACATCGCGGAAGGAAGCAGAACGGGCGTTCCGCCTGGTGTGGGATCAAAGCACCGAGGGGCTGCTGCTCGGTGGCGGCCCCGGTATCATTGACTGCAATCCCAGAGCGCTGGCACTGCTTGGCTTGACGGACCGCATGGATTTGATCGGCCGTCATCCGCTGGAGTTTTCTCCCGAGTTTCAGCCTGACGGTTCTCCGTCGCGAGTGAAAGCAGGTCTTATGGATGCGATCACGCGCGAACGCGGTGAGCATCGCTTTGAATGGATGCATCAGAAGCTCGATGGAACTCCTGTTCCCACCGCCGTGCACGTGCGTCGTGCCACGATGGATGGGCGCGCGCTCACCGTGATCGCGTGGTTGGACCTGTCGGAGCAGTACGCGGTGGCGGCGCGTGAGGCCGATCTGCAATCACGACTGCTTAGATCCAAGAAGCTGGATGCGCTTGGTCAGCTGGCGGGCGGCGTCGCGCATGACTTCAACAACCTTTTGTCAGCAATCGGTGGTAGTCTGGATCTGGCGATGCTCGATCTTGATGCGCAGTCGGCGGCCGCTGCGGAGCTGCGGGTCGCGCAGGAAACAACGGTACGAGCGGCCAGCTTGGTGCGACAGCTGCTCACCTTTGGCCGACAGAACGAAACGGCACACGCCGTGATTGATCTTTGTGCGCACGTGCGCGCCTCTGAATCGATGTTGCGACGATTGTTGCCGCCATCGATCACACTAGTGATGGAGCTCTCACCCTTGCCGTTGTTCGTGTGGGGCGATGCGAATCAACTGGAACAGGTGTTGGTAAACCTTGTGGTGAATGCGCGCGACGCGATGGTGAGCGGTGGTCTGCTCACGCTTCGTGTCTACGCTGTTGGAGGGGCAACGTCCTCCAGCGTACGACTGGAAGTGATCGACACCGGATCGGGTATCGAGCGTGACGTGCTCGATCACGTGTTCGATCCGTTTTTCACTACCAAGCCGGTTGGAGCAGGTACCGGATTGGGATTGGCGGTGGTGTACGGTGTGGTGTCGGCGCACGACGGTACGGTGCTCATTGACAGTACGATCGGTGTGGGCACGGCGGTGCGCGTTGATTTGCGACTGATGGCCGCGCCCGCATCGGCGGTCACGGACAGGGAAAGCGGTGAGCAGTCCGCCGCTCATTCGGCTCCGCCGTTCGTGCCATCAGGCGAGGGGGCAGTGGTGCTGATTGTCGAGGACGAACCGGCGGTGCGGCGAACGTTGGTTCGGCTTGTGGAGCGCGGCGGCTTCGTGCCTCTGGAGGCCGCGCATGGGGCCGAGGCGCTGACCTTGTGGCACACACGACAACGCGATATTCGTGTGGTGCTTTCTGATGTCCGGATGCCGGTGATGAGTGGACCCGACTTTGTGCGGCAACTACGCACGTCGGGATCGCGTCTGCCAGTCGTGCTCATGTCAGGCTTTGCCGACACAGAGCTGACGCGTTCCCTCCCGGACGGTGTCACGCAGGTGCTGGCCAAACCCTTTGTAGCGGCCGAGTTATTGCGCGCGCTCAACGCTGCGCTTTCAGGGGTTGCCGAGGGTGGGCCGAGGAGGGTATGATACAGAACTGCGCCCTACGGCTGGCCGTTGACGCGCATACTGCCCCTTGGTGTAACTGGCAACACGCCTCACTCTGGATGAGGAGAGTCTAGGTTCGAGCCCTAGAGGGGCAACTGAAAACGCCGGATGCGAGCTCGTACTCGCATCCGGCGTTCTTCGCACGAGTGGTCGGGAGATCAGCTCCGGGCGGCAGCCACCGCGAGGCACACCCAGCCGGCAATAAAACACACGCCACCGAGAGGCGTGATGGCGCCGAGTGCGCGAATGCCCGTGAAGGTCATGGCGTACAGAGAGCCCGAGAAGAGCACCGTACCCGCCAGGAACAGCCAACCGGCGCTGGTGGTGAGGGCCCCCGGCCACCGTGTGGCCGCGTAGCCTACCAACAGCAGCGCCAGCGCGTGATACATCTGATACCGGGCTGCTGTCTCGAACACCTCGAGCAGGCGAGGCTCCAACCGCTCGCGCAACGCGTGCGCTCCAAAAGCGCCAGCCGCCACACTGATTGCGCCCGACAGCGCGCCGATAAGAAAGAAAGTGCGTTCCATGCCGGAAACATAAACCGCCACACGGAGCCGCGTTCTGCGGCGGGTTCGTCTCAGTTCCCCGCAGGACGGCAGCTCTTTACCATGCGGTCAAAATCCTTCGGGTTGTCAATGGTTTTCCAGAACTCTGCCAGATACTTGAGGGCCTGTTCCTGCTTGCTGGGACTGAGCCCCGGAATCTTCGCCCAGATACCGTCAATTTCCGCGCGCTTCCCGCGAAACATTTCGAGCGCTGGCGCCCACTGTTCGCGGGTGTAACACGGCCCCATATAATGGCGTTCGGTGACACGCTTGATGGGCAACACTTCATTCGGAACCGCGTAGCGTGCGTTGACCAATCCGGAAAAATCCCAATCGTAGGCCACGGGATACACAATGCCGACCGAGTCCTGAAGCAGAAACACGTTGTGCTGCGCGCCGAGTGACCAATCATTGCCGCCCACCATGACTTCGAAGAGCGACATTGTCTGTAACGTCTCCAGATGTACGTCGGCGAAACGTGCACCCTTCATTTCATCACGCAGGATCATTTGCTCCTCGTCCGACACCTCTTCGGCCGTCTCCATGAAAAACGCCGGCACCGTGATCGGCCGGGCGCGGTCGGCCGAATCGAGGTAGGTCACTTGAGCCAGTCGCGTCCGCGGCCGAATGTTGCTGAGCAACTCGTAGGCTCGATAGATGCCGTACTCCAGCAGGATGTACTGCTGATATTCCTCCGATCCAGCGCGACACGGGGTTACCAGCTTCAGTCTTGAGTTGCCCTGCAGTGCCGTGCCGGCGAGGCGTTCTTTCTCTCCGCGTACGAACAACGGTGGAAAGTCGCAGTTGGTGCGTTGACGTCGAAAGTGCCCGCGTGCCCGCAGCTCCACCGGGAGCATAATCGCACTGTCGCCGTCGGTGTAAGCAAACGCAGCGCCAAACCATTCGAGCCTTGTACTGTCACGCTGCCGAATCAGATCGCGCATGTTGCTGGTAATGGTCACGGTCAACACGTCATCGGACTTGAACAGCGGTTGTGCATGCACCGCGGTCGCGGGCACTACGGTCAGCAGCGCATACAGCCACGCACAAAGCAGCAGCAAAGGCCGACAAACCCGAGGCAACGGCAGATGGCGAGTCGGACTCATTATCGAAGCTCCAGTCGGCGAATGGGTGAATCGGGGAGCGCACGCAAGTCGTCGCTGACCACCCCGATTGTCACAGTGTCGGAAAACGTGACACCATATTCAACGATACGCAAATCGCCTTCCTTGACGGTGCCCATGAACTTCCACCGCTGGAAAAATCCGTTGAACCTGGGCTCACAGGCGAAACGAGCGCGATCCACGTCGTCAGTATGAATGCGCATCAGGTTTTCAAACGCCTCCGGCGCCTCGCGTTCTCCGGTTGTGGTCTCGTCGGTGGCGTTGCGTTTGCGCCGACGCCACGCGCGATCCGCCAGCGCCTCCAACTGCTCTGAAGACAGTGACTTGAGCACCTCGTCGTCAAGCTTGGCCACAAACATTCCCGTTCGGTTCGCCACGGCCAGCGCTCGCTGCATGCGCTTCTCGGCGGTTTTGCCCTCAAGGGCGGTGGGGCGCCCGAAGTCGGTGTACCAAAGGCCCAGCATGAGCGCGTTGAAGCCTATGGAAATGACCCACGACACGCTGGGTGCCACGGCGGCCGCCATGCCTATTCCGGTGACCACAAAAATTCCCGTCGCGTCCTTGCTGTCATCCAATGTGGTACGGAAGCGGACAGCGGCAACAATTCCGCCCAGCGAAAAGGCCAGCGCCAGCGAATACTTCACCAGCACCACGATGCCGGCCACGACCACAGGCAGAATGAGATATGTCTGCACGATGGACTGCTGAAACCCCTTCTTCCGGCGTGTGAGCGTGTAGATCCACGCCACGGGGAGTGAGGTCGCGAAGGCGGTGACCATTGCGATTACCGTGGCCAGCGGGGTGGGTCGGCCACCCGACAGGGCAGGCAGCGCGCCTCCTGCAGGCAGAAGATCGGAAAATGTTTCCCCGCCCAGCGTGCCCCACGCTGAGGGCACGTAGCGGTACACCACGGCAGCGATCGCGCCGAACAGTGTGTAATAAATCACCACGCGGGCGACCGTATTTCGCCACAGCGGATTTTCAGTGAGCCAGTTCATTGACGCGAAGATGCAGCGTGGCGCTCTGGATCACAACGGCACGGTGAGGGTTTTAAGGATAAGTTCGCTGCACACCTTAACTCTTGGCCCCGTGATCCTGAATCTTCTGCTCGCGTGCGTGATGTCGGTGGGTTGTGCTCCGGCGTCGGCCGAGGGCGCTATTGCAGCGCCTTCGGTGCAGGCCCCGCCGGCATTGGTGGTGCTCGTGAGCGTGGATCAGTTCCTGCCGCGTTTCCTCGACCGGTGGCGAGCGGAGTTCACCGGTGGCCTGGCCGCACTGCTCAAAGACGGCGCCGTCTTCACGCAGGCCTATCACGATCACGCCATTACCGAAACGGCGCCGGGCCACGCCTCTCTGCTGTCCGGCCGTTTCCCCTACAGTACGGGCATCGCCGCCAATCTTGCTGGCGTGAATACCAGCGATGCGCCCCTGCTGGGCGCGGCTGACCAAGGTGCCAGTCCATTCCGATTCCAGGGCACCACGCTCGCGGATTGGATGACGGCCGCTCATCCGGACACCCGTGTGCTTTCCGTTTCCCGGAAAGATCGTGGGGCGATCCTGCCGGTGGGACGCGGACAGCATTCCGTTTTCTGGTACGCGATGTCGAATGGCTCGTTTACGACGAGCCGTTATTACGCCGACACGTTACCCACCTGGGTGAGCGCCTTCAATGCCGAAGGCAATGTGATGAAGAAGTATGCCGGTACCTTCTGGCAGCTGTCGCGACCGGATTCGCTTTACACCGAACCCGACTCCGTGGCTGGCGAGAGTTTTGGGCAGGGCTTTCTGTTCCCGCACTTTTTGCCGCCTGACGACCTGAGCGCCACCAATATCATTATCGGCTATCCGTTCATGGATGAGCTGTCGCTTGATTTTGCGCTGCGCGGCGTAAACGCCATGCAACTGGGACAGCGCGGCTCAACCGACTTGCTGTCGGTCTCGCTCTCGGCCACCGATGCGATCGGACATCGCTGGGGCCCTGAGTCGCGTGAGATGCACGACAACGTGCTGCGACTGGACGCGGCACTCGGCGTATTTCTCGACTCGCTGAGCACATTGGTTGGACGCGAACGCATTGCGCTTGTTTTTACCGCCGATCATGGTGTGGCGCCCAGCCCGGACTTTCGGTCAGCGGTGAGCGACAACTCTACCGGAAAGCGCGTGATGCTCGACGACTTTGATGCGGCGATTCGCTCGTCCGCCGTGACCGCAGCGCGTCGCAAGTTTCCGCTTGAGACACTGAACTTCGATGGGCCCACACTCACCGTTGATCGGGCGGCGGTAAAAGGTTTTGACCGTGACCTACGCGCCATTGCACAGGCCTTTGCCCGCGACGCAAAGAAGGTTGATGGCGTCCTGCGCGTGGACCTGCTCGAAGATCTCGCTCGCGCGGACACGGTGCGCGACCATATCGCTCGGCGATGGCTGCACATGTTCCGGCCCGGCGGTGATGTCATCGCCGTCGTGACCCTCACGCCGTACAGCATCTTCGGTACGGGGAACGTGGCCACGCACGGCAGTCCACATGATTACGACGCGCATGTGCCGCTCATTTTCTGGGGCGCCGCGTTCAAGACCATGCAAAGCGACGCATTTGTTCGTGTCGTGGATATCGGGACCACGTTCGCCGAACTGTTGGCCGTACCGGTAACCGAACCGGTGGACGGTGTGGTGCTGCAGCAATCCCTTCGCCAGGTGCCGTAGCGTCAGGGAACCACCACACCAGCGCCGCCCGGCAGTCGTACCACGCGCTGGGAATCGCCGGTAACGAACACCACGTCCACTGTGGTAAGCGACGGGAACCAGCGTGTCATGTTGACGGTGATGTTGCTTCCGGCGAACGGGCGCGCACATCGCAGCAGAAAATCCCCATGCACTTCGACGTGACGTCCACCCGTTGAGTCGGTGCCCGCGTGCGTGTGTCCGACCGACTGCACATCATGGGCGTGGCTGTCGTTACCTGCGTGCACTTCGACGGGGATGATAGAGCAGCCCAGTGCCCGGTCAAAGGAAAGCATTTGCGCGAAGGAGTCGCGCACCACACCGATTTTCCGTGCGCGTGCCTCTCGCTGCGCGGGTGTGCGTGGCTCGCCTTCAAAGCCAAATATGTTCTCGGCTGGCGACAAAAAATCAATGGACGCGGTGCGCTCTTCCATCGCAATGCGAATCACGGCCAATCCGTGTGTGTGCTCAAACGTCTGTGCACGCGCAGTACGAGCTCCCCATGACACGAGCAGTGCGGTAAGTACGCCTGTTGATGCCCGCATGAAGTCGCATCGGCAGCTCCGCGATCGTGCTTTCACCGCAGGCGACAGTTGAGATCAGTCACCGGCTACGGGTTGCAGTGCACCGCGACCCATGGGCGACGGTCCCAACACCAGCGCGCGCAACTTCGCGGTAAACGCATGCAACAGCACGTAGAGGCACGGCACAACGAAAAGCGTCAGCAACGTGGACAAACTCAGTCCGCCCACCACGGCAATCGCCAGTGGCCGCATGAGTTCAGAGCCGTTGCCCAGACCCAGCGCCAGCGGTGCCGTACCCACGAGCGAGGTCACGGTGGTCATCAGAATGGGGCGCATGCGCGCGGCGCCCGCTTCCACCACAGCTTCGGGAATGGAGCAACCGGTTTGCTCACGATATTGATTCACGAACTCCACCAGTAGGATGGAGTTGTTGACTACGATACCGGCCAGCAGGATCACACCCAGCAGTGCGGGAGCGCTGAACGATGTACCGGTGATCTTGAGAATGGCCACCACGCCAACCAAGGCGAGTGGTACGGCCGCCAGAATCACAAAGGGATCGGTGAGGCTTTCGTACTGCACCGAGAGCACCACGAACACCAGGAAGATTGCCAGTCCCACGACCAGCAGCATTTGCGTGTTGCTCTCCTCGATCGCTTCGGCTTCACCGCCAATAATGATGCCGTAGCCATCAGGCACCGACAACGCCGCGAGTCGCGTACGGATAGAGTCGGTGACCGCGCCAACGCTGGCCACATTGGTGAGCACATCGCCGGTGAGCTGGATCTGACGGTTCTGATTGACGCGTCGGATGCTGGACGGACCAAGCGCCGGTCCGACAAAGGCAACATCGCGCAACTGTATTGGCGATCGTCCCGCGCCGGCGGGAAAGAGTGGCAGGTCGGCCAGATTGTTGACACTCTGGAATCGACCACGCGGGAAGAACACGCGCACATCGTATTCAAAGTTGCCTTCGGCAAATCGTGTGGCGACGGTTCCATCGAGTGCAGTACGAATGGTTTGACCAACCGTGGCCACATCGAGTCCAAGCGTCCGGGCGCGTTCACGATCGAGTTCGATGGACAGCAGCGGGTTCTGCTCATCGGCCTGAAACTCGAAGTTCTGCAAGCCGGGAGTGCCCTGCAGGGTACGCGCCACGTTCCGTCCGATCTGATCGAGCGTCAACAGTTCATCACCGATAATTGCGATCGAAACCGCTTCGCCACTGCTGGAGGTTCGGAGACCGCGAATACGTGGTGGCCGTACACCCACGCGCGCACCGGCAAAGCCGCGCGCGTCAATCCGCGACTGCAACTCGGTAACCCACTCATCGGCGCTCAACTCGCGCTCATTGGCCGGATCGAGGCGAATGTCCAGACTGCCGCGCCCCGAGTTGACGCTGCTCGTACCACCAAACAGGAAACCACCGGCCGTGGAAAACACACTCACCACATTCGGCATGTCCTGCGCCATTTGCTCGAGTTCGCGCGTGAGACGATTGGTTTGCTCGGGCGTTGCACCAGCGGGGAGGCGGATGTACGCGCCAATGGTGCCGTCGTCTACCTGAGGTAGAAACTCGTTGGGAATACCGCGACCCACCACCACCGCGCCCGCGAGCGACGCTGCGGCGGCGCCAACCACAACCCATCGCCAGCGTACCGCTACGGCGGCCGCGCTACGATAGCGATCCGTCAGCGCTTCAATAAATCGGCTGAAGGCCACCAGCGGCGCGAACCGTTCAAGCCCACTGGAGAAGCGCACCTTGCCGAGCTGCGCCGCGAGCATGGGCACCAGCGTGAGCGCCAGCGGCAGCGACGCCAGAATGGCAAACGAGATCGTCAGAATGAGCTCGCGGAAAATCAGCGCGGCCAGTCCGGTGATCAGCAGGAACGGCGCCACGGACGCCAGATTGGTGGTGGTTGATGCGATTACTGCCCTACCCACTTCGGCCGCACCAACGTGCGCACTCTCTTCAGGATCCAATCCGTCCTGCACTCGACGCCGATAAATATTCTCCAGCATGACAATGGAGTTGTCGAGCAACAAACCGGTGCCCAGTGCCAGACCGCCCAATGACATGATGTTGAGCGTGAGGTCAGCCACACCCATCATGATGAACGTGGCCAGCACCGCCAGCGGGATGGACACACCAATGATGAACGTCTTGCGGAACGAACGCAGAAAAATGAGCACGACCAGCATGGCCAGGCTGGCACCCACAATCGCTGCGCCCTGCACAGAAGACAACGCATCGCGAATAAAGCCGGACTGGTCGAACGTCACATTGTATTTGATGTCGCGCGGGATGTACGATGACGATTGCAAACTGGTCAGCATCGCTTCCATTCCGTCTACCACTTCAACGGTGTTTGCTTCGGGCTGCTTCTGAATGCCGATGCGCACGGCCGGTACGCCATTGAGTCGCGCCCAGAAGCGCTGCTCCTGACTGGTGTCGCGGATCGTGGCCACATCGCGCAGCGGGACGCGACTTCCACCCGTGCCGGTGAGCAACACACCACGAATGTCGTCCACATTTTCGAACTTGCCGGTAGTGCGACTGACCAGCTCGAGGTCCGGTCCGGAAACACGACCGCCGGCAATGTTCTGATTGTCGTTGCGCAGCGAGGTGAGCACATCATTCACGGACAGGCCCAAACCCCGCAATCGCTCAGGGTCAAGCTCTACCTGGACTTCGCGCACCAGGCCGCCGGAAACATCAACAGACGCCACGCCGTTGACGGAGAGCAGTTGCGGTCGCAGGCGTTGTTCGACCCACTGTCTGAGCGCCACCAGATCGCGTTCGTCGGACGAGAACGCAACTTGGTAAATCTGCATTTGCGACGGATCGGACTTGTTGATCACCGGTGGATCGGCCTCCACCGGAAGCCTGGCGCGCACGCGTTCCACGTTTTTGGCCGCATCCTGCAGGGCAAAGTCAACGTTGGTGCCGTATCGGAAATCGAGCGAAATGCTGACGCGTCCCTCGGAGATGTCGGTCTCCATGCGCTGCAGATTCTCCGTGGTGGCCAAAGACGACTCGAGCACCTTGGCCACAGTTTCTTCGAGCACGACCGGTTCAACACCGGCGTTGGACACAGAAATGCGCACCTGCGGATACACGATGCTCGGCAGCAAATCCACCGGCAGTCGTCCCACGTACACCAATCCCAGCACCAAGATTGTGCTGGTCAGCATCACCGTGCCGATCGGTCGCAGAATCGACCAGCTGGACAGTCCCGAGTAGTTCCTTGGCTTGTCAGTCATCGGCGCGCTTGCGTTGTCATGTGGCTGATCTCCGCCATGTCCACTCACTGCGTTGCCCGCGGAACGGGCGCGCTATCCGGTGCACGGGTAATCGCCGCACCGGCGCCGGGAACAGCGGCTGTGCCGGCGGCGCGCGACGGCGCGTCGGGGGCGAGCGGGTCAACGATTCGCACCTGACCGCCTTCACGCACGAGCGAGTTGCCGGCCACGATCACGGTGTCCCCACTGGCCAATCCGGAGAATACTTCCAGGCGTCCATCGACATCGGCGCCCACACGCACCGCGCGTCGTTCCGCCAGTCCATCGCGGATCACAAAGACGCTGCGCGCGCCGGTGGCGCCGAGGACGGCCCGCGTGGGGACCACCAAGGCGTCATTCTTGGTGTCCAGGCTGAGCGTGGCGCGCACCGTGTAGCCCGGGCGCAGCTGCGCTGTCGCGCTGCCCGTAATGGCCACTTCCACCGGCACCAGGCGCGTGAGCGAGTCAGCGGCGGGGAAAATGCGGCGAATGCGGCCCGCGTATGTCGCGCCGCCCATGGCATCGACACTCAGGTCCACGCTGGCACCGGTGCGTAGCTGAGCCACTTCCAGCTCGGAAACCGGCAGACGCACGACGAGTGTCGTCAAATCCGACACGGTGAACAACCTGGTGTTGGGAGACACAATATCGCCGCTTTGCACAAAGCGGGCGGTCACCACGCCATCAATGGGCGATTCGATACGTGCAAACTCCAGACGCGTTTTAAGCTGTGTGACAGTGGCCTGAGCGGCCGCCAGCGCGCTCTTATCACGTTCGTTCTCTGCCGCCGTGACGATTTGCTTCTTGAACAGGTCGGCGGAGCGACTGGCTGTCGCTGCGGCGAACGTGAGGGCGGCTTCGGCCGCACGAAACTGAGCCTCCAGCTCCCGCGCGTCAATCTGAGCCAGCAGCTGTCCGGCCCGTACCCGAGTACCCTCTTCCGCACGCACTTCAAGCAGGGCACCGCCGAGCTGCGCGTTAACGCTCACTGTGCGGATGGGCTCGAGCAGCCCGGTGACAAGGCTGGTATTGGCCATGGTCACCCGCTCGACCACGGCGATCTCCACCGGCGTGATCGGCGAGCCACCGCCGCGCCCGCCCCCGCGCCCCGGGCCGCCACCTGCGCCGGCGGCCGCTCCGGGGGAGTCATTGCCGCAGGCCGAGAGGCTGGCCACAGCGGCCACGAGCAGCAAACGTTTGACAAACAGCATTGGGCGCATGGTTCCAAAATAAGCGTCAGTAAAACGGGCACGATGCCAGGTCTCGGCAGTGTGCGCGTGACACTGTGATGTACGCCTGAAGCGGCTGCAGCGTTCACATTGGAGCAGAAGGCGGAACGCTCAAATCGCGCGCCACACGGCCAGGCAGGTGCTCATTGACGGGCTCGCCACGGTCCTTCGGTGACGTGACTCGGCTAGCTTACCAGTATGCTTACGACGCCAGAACGAGTTCGCAGTGCTTCGGCGACCGTTGCAGCAAGAGCCCGTCCTCGACGTGTATCGACCACGCGCCTGATTGCCCGGGGCTTGCTGCTCAGGTGTCCACATTGCGGTGGGCGAGGGCTCTTTGCCACCTTTTTTACCCTCAAGCCACACTGTCCCACCTGTGGCCTGCGCATCGAACGTGGCGAGAGCGATTATTTCGTTGGCGCGTATCTCTTCAATCTCATCGCGGTTGAACTGATTCTGTTCATTTGCGTCTGCGGCTTTGTGATTGTCACGTGGCCCGATGTGCCGTGGGATCTGCTGACATACGTCACGGCGACGCTGATGTTGTCGGGGTGCTTTCTCTGCTATCCGTTTGCCAAGACCACATGGCTGGCGGTGGATCTGGCCATCCGTCCGCTGACCAATGAAGAGATGAGTTGGCATCATGATGATGGCCAGCTTGGCGACCGTGAGTTGCCGCACGTCTGACATCTTCACAGACGTTTGCCTCGCTCTAACGCAGCCTCGCGACTGATGTGGTGGCCTGTCGCTGCTGCGATTTGCCGCTTTGAGTTGCGTGTGCAGCGTCGCGAGCCCGCGACCGTCTTGTACGGTCTCGTTTTTCTGCTGCTGACGTTTGCGTTTGTGAGCAGTGGTACAGTGGAACTCATACGCGACCGAGGTGCACTGCCCAAGCTCTCTCCGCTGGCGATTTCGCTCGCGTTGGGAGGACTGACTGCCTTCGGTCAGGTGATCACCACCATGATCACCGCCAGTGCGATGCTGCGTGACCGAGCGTGGCGCACCGATCAACTGCTATTCACCACGCCGTTGCCGCACAGCGCGTGGGTGGTGGGACGCTGGTTGGCCGCCCTCATCACCATGGGGGTTGTGTACAGTGCGCTGATCTTCGGCGTGTGGGCGGGTGCACTGGCGCTGTGGAGCGTGGAGGGCTCACTGGCCGGCCACAACTCAACGGCAGTCGTGCACGCAGTATCGGCTGTCGATGTCGTGATCCGGACGCTTTGGGCATGGACAACACTCACGGTGCCCACCACAATCGCTGTGGCCACGATACTCGTTACCGTGGCGGTGCGCACGCGACATTTGCTGGGCGTGTTGGCCGCAGCCCTGACGTTGCTCTTTCTGTGGCAGGGGTGTGAGGCGATCGTGCGCCACGCAACCGATCCGCGAAGCACGATGGCACTGCTGGCGTCGCTCGCCGATCCGTTTGGCACGAGCTCATTACAGGTTGTCACCGCCCACTGGAGCGATGCGGATCGGGCCACGCGTCTGGTGCCATGGTGGGGACTCGTGGGCGCGAGCCGAGTGTTGTGGCTGACGCTGGCGTGCGTGGTGGGCAGCCTCGCGTTTCGACCGATGCAGCATGTGGCTGCGCGCGATGAACCGCAAATTCGTGGCACGAGTCGCGTTCGCAGTGGCATTATATGGAGCGATTCGTATCCGTGGTTGGCACTGGTTCGCTTTACCGTACAATGGACCTGGCGCGAACGCGGTTGGCTGGTGATTGCCGTACTTGGCGCGCTCAATGTCATCGCGCGTGTGTTCAGCGCCGCACCGGAGTCAGTTGCCGATGCCGCTGGTGTCGTGGCGCTGGTTGGCGAACACGCGCGACTGTTTCTCATTCTGCTCGCGACAATTTACGCGGGCGAGATTCTTTGGCGCGATGTGGACGAACGTGTGGTGGAACTCGTGCATTCGACACCGGTTGGTACGGCGCGACTCGTACTCAGTCGTGTAGTCGGCGTGATGATTGCGCAGTTCACACTGGTGCTGGCGCTCATTGGCGCCGCCTGGCTCGCTGGTACGCTTCGGCACGGCGCGGTGTCGGCGCCGCTGACGTTGGCCTACGGTGTGCTCTGGCTGTTTGTGCCCTTCGCGCTTTGGCTTGTGCTCTCGCTGGCAGTGCACGTGGGCTTTGGCAACAAAATTATCGCTCACCTGTTGCTGATTGCCGGCTGGGTGCTGGCTGTAGCGGTGAACGCCAATGGCTGGGCACAATCACCGTGGCTTCGCTTTTCCGATCTGGCACCGCTCACCGCTGGACGCCCGGCACCGGTCGAGCTCGCGTTGCAGCAGGCTGCATGGTGGTGCACCGTAAGCGTATTGCTGCTCGCGTTCACGGTGCACCGCTGGCGCCGCGCTACTTCTCAACGATAATGAGAAACGGAGACGCGGCCCAAAAGACTGCCGGATCAGTAATGCGTACGCTGGGCCCGCGAAACGATCCGTCGTTGTCTTTTCGCTCCGCCTCGATCAATGCGGCGTTATGCCGCGAGACGATGCGATAACTCTTGTCCTGACGTGGCAACGGAATCGTGAGTGTTTCTCGCTTGTCCGCGAGTGTAAACAGCGATTCATCGAGAGAACGTGCGGGCACGAGTGTCTCGCCCAGGCGCACGACCAACAACGCGCGTGAGCCGCCTTCTTCTTTGACCACACGCCGGTCCAGCAGTTCCCGTTTGGTACCCACCACGAAGAACACGCGATTGGCCTTTGCTTCGACCTGACGCACGCTGTCGGTGAGGGCCGATTTTTCGTAGACTAGCTGCACGTTGGCTTCTCGCAGCGCACGCACCTCGGTTTCGAACGCCACAATCTCCTTCTCCCGTTCAGCCAGTCGCCCCTGGACATCCTGCAGCAGTTGAGACGCGGCTGATGAGGAGCCGCGCAACGCCACCACGGAATCGCGCGTGCGTTGCAACTCGGACTGGCGGGCACTCAACCGCTGGCGCAACTGCTTGAGCCGGTCGAGAATATCTTCACGCGCTGCAGACGCCGCGGCACGACCACTTTCGTCGCCCGGCTGTGGCTTCACGCGCGATGTGAGTCCTCGAACCTGTCGCAATTCCGCGTCGATTTCTTCAGCAAACCGGCTCGCGGCGGTCAGCTCAGTCACCGCTCGGTTTTCCTCGGCATCGGTGCTGCTGACGATCAGAGCCAGCGAGTCACGCGCGGCCGTGGCGGCCGCCAGCTCCGTGGCCAGCCGTTGAGCTTCGGCCACCGCCTTGGAGTCGTTGCACGCGCCGAACATGAGCAGCGCCGACAAGCTCAGCGCACACCGGACCACGGTGCGCCGCGAGGACTGGCGAAACGCGCCAGGAGCGCCGGTATGCGGCCGACGGTGGCGGAAAGTGACTTTTGGGTGAACCATGGGGAGGTGGGGTGTGGAGAACCTGTGCACGGCACGTTCTGAAACGATCTCGAGGCAAATTTACCGTGTGAATGATCCCGCGAACGTATGTCGGTTGGGAAGTGGATGGAAGTGTTCACGGTCACTCATGCGGAATCTTCCTCATCCACATCGCAGGCTGCATTGCATCGCAGCAATCACATCCTGTCACGGAGTGCATTCAGCAGTTACCCCGCTTGTGGGCGATCGGCTCACAGGTATACCGACTGTTGGCCCAAAGCCCGCGTCTTTGTTGACGCGCGGTTGCCACGGCTCGTCGGATCGCCTCGATGTGTCGCACATTGGGCGAGAAGACTACAGCCACCGCCCACCCATCGGCCGCGTGCGCCAGGTTGACGTGCGTGCCTCCGTCCTGAGCCGTCCACACATGCGCCAGCGTTCGTCCGTACCGATCTTCGCGTTGCACATCGTACTCGAGCCAGACGGTGTCGCCACGATTGAATCGGGCGCGCAACGCGTCGCGTGATTGCTGCCCAAAGGGAGTTTGCGACATCTCCGGCGCGTCGAGCAGCAGCAGACGAATGCGGCGCTGGTCGGTGCATCGCAGGGAGTCTCCGTCGCTGACGCCAAAAACCACGCAGCGATCGCGAACGGATGTCGTGGTGCCCGAGTCTCGGCTCGTTGCATTGCTCGACGCAAGGCTCGACGCAGTACTCGATGCAGTACTCGATGCAGTAGTCGATGCAGTACTCACTGCGTCAATCATCGCGGTGTTCGTGTCTGACTCGGCACAGCCAACTGGCAAGAGCATAAAAGTGGCGGCCAAAGCCCCGATCGCGCGAGCTCGCACGGTCGAGCGGTGTGCCATGCGCTGCGTCCAATGATCAGCGGTCATACCCAACCTCTCCACTTGTACACGGCATATCCAATCCACTCGTGCAGTGCGGCGCGCAGTACGACCAGCCGAGCGCCGGCTGTGTTGAGGCGAGAGAACGAGACATCGCGTGAGGTGGCTGGAACGCATGTCACCTGCAAGCCGGTGGCTTCGAGCGCCGCGCAGGCGCGCCGCGCGTGCAGTGGTGATGTGACAGCGTGCACATGAGACCAACCGCGTGTACGCGCGTAAGCCGCGAACGCCAGGCTTTCGTTGTGCGTGTTGGTGACACCCGAAACCATGTGTGGTAGGACGCCCGATCCGAGCATGGCCACGATGCGCTGCTGGTCGGCGCCGGTTGTGACTTCGCGCCCACGCATCGTGCGGATTTGCTCTGACATGAGTATGTGCGCAATGCTCAGCCGCTGTGCGTCATCAAGAGCGCTCACCAGCCGCGTGAGCGCGATGTCGCCAATGCGGCCGTCATCGGTCATGCCGCCGGAGAACACTACCACGGCTTCCGCCGATCTGTTTTCAGCGTCAGCGCGCAACAGCGACAGTGCAGGCCGTTGAACAAGTGGCGTGAACATCACCAGCAACAACAATGCGCCGAGCGCGACAGCCGTCAGCCAAAGCACACGGCCAGCGCGAGTGGGTGCCAACAATGCCCCCAATCCTACGGCGATGAGGCGCCACGTGGTAGCACCAACACTTGTGGCGTCACTCAGCCCGAGCGTGAGGGCGATTTCGGTGGCGCCCAAAGCGAGTGCCGCTCCACCCACCGCTGTGATCCACGCGCGCCTGCGGCGCGTTGCATCACGGGAGACGTCATCGGGTGTGACGTCGCCCAAGCTCACTCGCCGCGGTAAACCACGCGAAAGCCGCCCGTCTCCGACACTTCAACCGCGCTCAACTGCGGCAGCGATGGGTGGAGTGCACGCCAGATCCAGAGCGCCACATGCTCGCTGGTTGGGTTGTCGAGGCCGGAAACTTCGTTGAGCACACGATGATCCAAGGCGTTGTGTATCGGCGCCCAGGCCGACTGCACATCGGCGAAATCCATCACCCATCCCGCCACGGGATGCACCGGTCCGGTGATGACGAGTCGCACACCAAACGTGTGACCATGCATGCGACCACACGGGTGACCGCCTGGCACATGCGGCAACCGACGCGCGCTGGCGAGTGTGAACTCGGCCGAAAGCTCAGCCTGAGGGGAGGCCAGGTGCGTCAGCGCGAATCTGGCAGCGTGTCGCGCAGTGAGTCGCGCACGGCGTTGAGCAATGCCGTCACACTGTCGTAGCGTGACGCAACGAAATCACCATCAATCACGCGGCGCACATCCTTCCATTGGCGAACCAGCGACGATGCCGTCTGATCGAGTGTGCTCTCGATAACCTGCTGCCTGGAAGTACTGGCATGAATGAAACGACCTTCGCCAACGTACATCCCGACGTGTGTGACGCGCTTGCCGGTTCCGAACGTGAGCAAATCGCCTGGCTTCATCTGCGCGCGATCCTTCGGAATCGACCGACCCATGCGTGCCTGCTCCTGCGCGGTGCGTGGCAGCGAAATGTCGAACGACGACAACACGTACTTGATCAGCGCGCTGCAATCGAGCCCGCGCAGTGGATCGGTTCCTCCCAGGACATACCTGATGCCGATGCTTTCCCGTGCGCGCGATACCAACGAGTCCCGCAGCGCACCAACCGAGGTCGCCAATCCTGAGAACGCACGTGGGCGGGCGGCATCAACCGCCAGTCGCGGCATCGCAGACATGTTCGTTGCGGCGGCGTCCGGGCGCGAACTTCCAGCTGACGACGCACCAATCTGCGCATACGCTGCTGCTGGTGCCACAAGGGCGACCAGCGCAAAAGCGGTAGCGACAAAGGTGGTACGCTGGCGTGCAAAGACTGAAGGCACGTCGGGCGGGTAAGATGTGGAAGCCACGGGGCCGCGAGTTGCGACGTGACCCATATTTCGGCGAAGCCAAAAGGTACCCCCCCTGATCGCCCGGCATAACCCCTATGGGCTACAAATGTCTAGCCAAATAGTGCCAAGCAACCTAAGCAACCCAAGTGCACGGCTGCACCGTGATCCTGATCACGTGACTTCCCGCGTCCTTGTCAGTTCCTGGCTGGTCATGGCAATATGCCTTATCTGGCTTTTGGGTAACGCGCGGGCACTGCCGGCGCAGAATCTGTCAGATTTCGGCCACGTTTTCGGCTCTTCTTCGGCTAAAGTCGAAGTGGTGGAGTTTCTGGACTTCGGATGTGTGCAGTGCGCCGACTTTAACGAGCTGGTCTTCGGCCAGGTCTATCGCGAGTTCGTGGTCACCGGTTTGGTGAGGTGGCGCGTAATTCCGTTCGTGGCCGGGCGGTTTCGCCATTCGGCGTTTGCCGCCGAAGCCGCCGAGTGCGCCGCCGAGCAGGACGAGTACCTGGCAATGCAGGACTCCCTGTTGGCGAGACGCAGCGATTGGAGCACGCTCGGGTCGCCAACAACCGCGCTGGCTACGATTGCGCGCGACGCTGGACTGAACGGCGCTGCGTTTGACGAATGCGTGCGCAGCCAGCGCATGCGGCCACGTGTACGAGCGCAAAAGACAGCGGCGCTATCCCAAAAAGTGTACGGCACACCAACGTTCATTTTTCCCGGTGAGCGACGAGTGCTCGGTGCTGTACCGCTCGAGCAGTTTCGCGCCATGCTTCGCGCGGAGATCAAGGCCAGTCAGCCGTAGCATGAGACGTTTCCATTTTTCTCGAAATTGACAATATCATGAACGAACGTTCTGCCCAGGCTGTCGTCACGATTGGCGTCGGCACGGGTGGCGGTGTCAGTGTTGGAATCACAATCGACTCCCGATGCGCCGTCGGGCACCCAATAGTCTGTCGATGATTTGATTCTCGATCAGGCCATGCTCACGGCCGCGCTCGAACTCCTCCCCGATCGATTTGCCAACCTGGGCATTCTGCCGCTGCAACTGCGACTCGTACACACCATTGGTGAGCGCAGCGGTCAGGCCGGCAGCGGCGCGCAGGTGAAGGAGCTCATGGCAACGCTTGGAGTGGGTGTGGTCGCACAGGTCATGGAATCGGTGGTGCGCAAGACACTCGGCGGATTGTCCGGCGGATTGCTGGGCGGAATGTTTGGTGGCGCGGCAGGCGTGGCCGCCGGTGGCGCGGTCACGTTTGCCACGACGTACGCGCTTGGACACGCCGCGCAGCAGTACTACGCGCAGGGACGCACCATGTCCACCAGCGACTTCAAAGCGTTGTTTACGCAGCTCAAGAGTGCTGGCAGTCCGATGTATCCTCGGGTGCAATCGCGGATCGCGCAGCTGGCCGAGGGCAATACGCTGCAGTCGGTATTGCAGTCGGTATTGCAGTCGGTGATGCAGTCGGTGCGTGCTGTGTAGGTAAACAACGAACTACCGCACGCCAATGTCCTTGTGCGTTTGCACCGACAAGCGCCATTGCGGGTGCATCAAACAATACGCAATCGCCTGCGCAGTATTCTGCGCGCGATCGGGTCCGTCCATCGGCTGCAGCAGGAAATATTCGAACGCCATTGACGCATAGTGCGCCGGGTTTCCAGTATCGCCGTCTTGCGGAAACACCAGTTTGAGTTCGCTGCCGCTGTTCTGAAGCAACGTGGCGTTGGCCTTGGGACTGATGCAGAGCCAGTCAATGCCGTGGGGCGCGACAATCGTGCCGTTACTCTCAACGGCGATTTCGAATCCGGCGTCGTGCAATGCATCTATGGCGGCGCGGTCGAGCTGCAGCAGTGGTTCGCCGCCCGTGCACACAACAAATGGTCGCACGTGTGCTGGCGCGTTGGCGGGCCAGCGAGCTTTCACGGAGGCCGCCAGCAACGCCGGCGTCGCAAACTTTCCGCCGTCGGCGCCGACACCCACGAAGTCGGTATCGCAGAACTGGCACACGGCGTGCGCGCGATCTGCTTCGCGTCCGGTCCACAAGTTGCAACCCGAGAAACGACAAAACACGGCCGGTCGTCCAGCGTTCACGCCTTCGCCCTGCAGCGTGTAGAAGATCTCCTTGACGGTGTACGTCACGGGCGTTCCGCGTAAGCAATCGGATCGCGCACACCGGCTTCCTGAAAACCTTTCAGACGAAGCAGGCAGGCATCGCATCGTCCGCAGGCGTCGCCGTTTTCCGACGGATCATAGCAGCTGGTGGTCATGGAATAGTCCACGCCCAATGTGTGCCCGAGCTGCACAATGCCCGCTTTCGTCAGATGCAGCAGTGGCGCATGAATCTTGAGACGAGACGCCCCTTCCACACCCGCACGCGTGGCCAGATTGGCCATCTGCTCAAATGCGCGCAGATATTCCGGCCGACAATCCGGATAGCCGGAATAGTCGAGTGCGTTGACGCCCACGAAAATGTCAGTCGCGCCGAGCGTTTCGGCCCACGCGAGTGCGAACGACAAAAAGATCGTGTTGCGCGCGGGCACATAGGTGACCGGAATGTCGTGTGCCGAGGCAACGTCGCGATCTTTGGGCACGGCTACATCGCTGGTGAGCGCCGAACCGCCCCATTGACGAAGATCGATGTCCACGATCACATGTTGTGCCACACGCTGTGCCGTAGCGATGCGCTGCGCAGCCTCAATTTCGTGCAGATGACGCTGTCCGTATCGGAACGTCATGGCGTGCGGCTCGTAGCCATCGCGCGCGGCGACGGCAAGCACGGTAGACGAATCAAGGCCGCCGCTAAGGAGTACGACGGCGGGACGCGGCGCATTCGCTGACATTTCTGAATCCATGCTCCAAAACTACCTCCAGACTCCCGCTACGTGGTATCGTTCAGTGTGCTTTTCATCTCCCTCAAGCCATCGTGCTGTGACGCTTACTCAGATTCTCCCACGTCTTTCCCGAATCACAGCGGCGGCCTTTTTCGCGCTCGCCGTAACCGCCCTCGGCGCGTGCGCGCAATCCCCCGGCACGTCGGCCGCGCAGCCGCAGCGTGGTGGTTACTCGCCGTCTATTACGGAAGCGGATCTTCGAAAGCGCCTGTACATCTTTGCGGACGACTCCATGGAAGGACGTAGCGCCGGCAGCCGAGGACACGAAAAGGCGCTGACGTATATCGCGGGCGAGCTGTCGCGCCTGGGGATCACGCCCAAGGGCGAAGACGGCTACTTCCAGCGTGTGCCGATCGTGCGTGGCAACTCGGGCGACACACTGTGGTCGCGCAACGTGATTGCCGTGATCGAAGGCAGTGATCCCACGCTGCGCGCAGAGTATGTGGCCATTGGCGCGCACAGTGATCACGTGGGGATTGCACGCCGCGCGGCCGACCACGATTCCACACGCGCGTTCAATCAGGCCGCGTGGGCGGCGTCCGGTCGCGATGCCAACGCACGCATCACACCCGCCATGCGTGCGGCCGTGGTTGTGAACGTGAACTCGCTGCGTAAACTGCGTCCCGCTCGTATGGACTCCATCAACAACGGCGCCGACGACGACGGGTCGGGATCCATGGCATTGTTGGAGATCGCCGAAGCGTTTGCCGCGTCACCAACAAAGCCGCGTCGATCGATCTTGCTGGTGTGGCACACCGCCGAAGAGGTGGGGCTCAATGGCTCGGAATGGTTCAACGATCATCCCACGGTCGATCGTGATCAGATCGTCGCGCAACTCAACATCGATATGATCGGACGGGGTTCGGTCGGCGACGTGAAGGAAGGCGGCGATGATTATCTCACCGTGCTCGGTCCCAAGCGTTTGTCGTCGCAGTACGATCAATGGGTGCGCGATGTCAACGCCCGTCAGTCACGCCCATTCGCCCTCGATTACCAGTTCGACGCCGACGGGCATCCGCAGCAGTTTTACTGCCGCAGTGATCACTATCACTACGCGCGCTACGGCATTCCGATTGCCTTTTTCTTCACGAGCATTCACGAAGACTATCATCAGATCACCGATGAGCCGCAGTACATCGCGTATCCCAAGTACACGCGCGTGACGCAGTACCTGTTCGATCTGGCGACGTTTGTGGCGCAACAGCCGCAGCGACCGGTTGTTGATCAGCCCAAGCCGGACGCAGAGGGACGCTGCCGACAGTAGGACGCAGATCGGTGGGCCATTTGCGGCGAGGCACACGTAGCGCTTTCTTGGCGTCTGGTGTCCTCTAGAGGGGACATCTGGCGCTTGTCGTGTCATTGGGCTTTTGCTTGTAAATCACTGTCAGCAAGTGGGTTACCGCACGCTGGCCAAAGTCCTTCCAACGTGGCGTGAAGCATGCGCTCCAATCGGGCAACCACTACGCCCGGAGGGCGACATGACCCGTGATTTGTCCGTTCGCATCATATCTTGCCTCACATCTTGCATCACATCTTGCCTCACATCTTGCATCACATCTTGCGCCACCTCGCGCATCACGTTTCGCCTTACCTCACGCATGACGTCGGCTTTCGCGTTGTTGGCGCTCGCGTCAGGGGTGCAAGCCCAGAGTACACTCGGCCAAGGCGCCTCCATCACGCCGTACGCCGGTTATCTCGTCACGGGCAACTGGTATGACGGCCCAATTGGCACCACGTTGTCCACCGCGAACGCTCCAATCATTGGCGCACAGCTGTCTATGCCCCTCGTGCGTGGGCTCTCGCTCACCGGGAACGTTGGCTACGCGTCGTCGGACGTTCGGGTGGGACTGCCCATTATCGGCGGGGTAAATGTGGGGCGCAACGCGCTTTGGGTGTATGACGCGGGGCTGGAACTCGGTGGGCTTTCGCGCAGTAGATCGGGCATCGCCCCATTCGTTCTCGGCGGCATTGGTGGCATGACCAACGACATTGAGAACGGGCTCATCTCCACCCAGAGTACGAACCTCATGTTCGCCGCCGGGGTAGGGGTGGATATCGGATTCTCGCGCAATCTGGCACTTCGTGTGCAGGCCAAAGATTATTTCGGTCGATTTGATTCACGGGAAGCGGTTGGTTTTGGTTCGCAGTCCAACCTCACGCACAACTGGGCGCTGAGCGGTGGTGTGAAGCTTATTTTCTAGCATGGTCGCCCGGCGCGGCCTTTTGCTCGTGACCTTTTTCGAGACGCGCTCGTGCAACACTTTTTTCTCCGAATCGTAAAGGCGACAGCAGCCTTTGCTGTCACTTGGCCAATGGCAGCCTATTCACAGGGCGGAGCGGCTGATTCTTCGCCGCCGCCACCGGTGGAATCTGCCGTCGGTGCGAATGTGCTGCCCTCGGTCGGTCGGTCGGCGCAGAGTAGCGCCGCCCGTGCGGCGCAGGACGCGTTTGAGCGCAATCGTCGGGCCGGATTGCGCTTTTACAATGGTGGGGCAAACGCGTCGTGCGAAGTACAGATCGGCAATTTGTGCTACTGGAACAACAACGGTGATGTGCCGCCGCCAGCTGAACGCACGGACCTGATCATTGAGCGCGATCGGTTGCTTGAGTTGCTCGCTGAGGCGGCCAAGGCTGACCCCAAAGATGATTGGGTTTCCGGAATGCGTGTGCGTTACGCGCTGGAGCAGCAGAAGCTGAATGTGGCCATCGAGGCAGCGCGTGAGTGTGGCGGCACCAGTTGGTGGTGTTCGGCGCTTACCGGAATGGCTATGCACGTGTCGGATCGTCACGTCGAGGCCAGCACCGCATTCGACGCCGCGCTTCGTGCCATGCCCGACTCGGTGCGTTGCGAGTGGACGGACCTTCGTCCCTGGCTGCCGACGTCCATGGCCGAAGCCTACGGTGCAAAAAGCTGTAGCGCACGGGCTTCGCAGAATCGGATGGTTTTGAAGTTGGCGCAGCCGCTATGGCTCACGCCGGCCAACGACGCGCGCGACGAGTTGCTCTCGCGGCACGTGATTTCAGTGATCCATGGGCAGGGACGCATTCCGTATGACATGGCCTTTGACGGTTCCATTCCCGCTATTCAGGTGCGCTACGGCTGGCCTACTGCGTGGTCTATGCAGACTGCCGGTGCGCTCGATCCTCGGTTGCCGAGCATTATTGGCCACGAGCCCACGCCCAGCTACGATTTCATACCGACGGAGCGCGCGATCGTGGCTCCGTTGTCGGCCACTGCTGAAGACTGGGAGCCGGATCGTAAAGATGCGCGCATGCGATATGCGCCGCGCTACGCGACCGGCTTCGCGCTGCTTCCACACCAGATCGCGCGGTTCAAGCGCGGAGACAGCACGCTGGTCGCTGGCGCGTGGCGACTCATGCGCGAACAGCGGATGGGCCCGGCGCCGTATCAGGTGGGGTTATTTGTTGCCAACGATTCAGTGCGCATAACATCGCGCGAAGTGCTCAATGACGCGCCGGCCAACGGTGCCGTTGTCACGTCGCTCGGCACATCGCCGGGGATAGTATCGCTCGAAGTGCTGGCGCCCAGTGCCAAGCGTGCTGCGCGCGTGCGCACGGCGGTGCAGCCATTGCCGCCCGGTACGCGCCTGAGCGACATGCTGCTGCTGGCGGCCGGCGATGCCGGTGCCACACCGTCGCTGGAGAGTGTGGCCAAGCGGGCTTGGGGGAGCAACGACATTGAGCCCGGTCGGTCGTTCGGTTTGTACTGGGAAACGTACGTGCCGGTGTCGCCGGAGGAGCCGCTGCAGGTGACCGTGCGTGCCACACGAACGTCCGCCAGCTTTCTGCAACGATTGGGCAACACGCTGCGGTTGTCTCGCGCCATGACACCAGTGGCGATCAGCTTTCGCGACGCCGGTCGTCCAGACGGTCTGCCGGGGCGAGCGGTGCAGTTTACCTGGCCGGAAGTTCCACCCGGTGAGTATCGGCTTACCGTGACGTTGCGTGGCGCCAACGCGGTGGACAGCACGTCGCAGCTGGTGACAGTGCGTGGGAATCGTTAACTCAACTTGCTCTAGAAGTGCTGTGACGTGTGAGAGCCAACGCAGCGTTGCTTGCTTGATTAATGCCTCGGTGATCTGGCCGTTGTCACTGGGGACATCCGTGATATGGGCCCCGAAGGCTTCCATGGTGCGCCGTTTCTCATCGCTGAAGGCATCGGAGAACACCACTTCGATCCGGAAGCCCTTTTCGTGGCGCACACCAATGCCAGCGAGACGCCGGTGGTCCCGGTCGTGCACTCCACCACGGTGCCGCCGGGCTTGAGCTGCCCGCGAGCCTCGGTATTGATCACTGCGGCCGCAGCCATGCGATCCTTCATACTGCCAGTGGGATTGGCCCACTCGAGCTTCGCCACCAAGCGGGCACACCCGGAGGGGACTACGTGGCGGAGCTGCACGAGCGGGGTGTTGCCAATGGCACCGAGGACACTGTTGGTGAGGGTCAGCATACAT
>JBBRDJ010000012.1:0-50276 GCA_038203945.1 Gemmatimonadales bacterium | reverse complement strand
TCGCGATTGAGCGTGCGCTACGTGTTGCCCAATGCGTGGCACGGCAACTTTGTGCGCAACATGTTCATTCGCCCGTCCAGTGAAGATCTGGCTGGGTTCCACCCCAACTTCACGGTCTATCACGCGCCGGAGTTGCAGGCCGATCCCGCCAGGCACGGTACGCGATCCGGCACGTTCATCGTGCTCAATCTGGCCGAACGCACGATTCTGATTGGCGGGACTCGCTACGCGGGTGAACTCAAGAAGTCCATGTTCACCGTGATGAACTACCTGCTGCCCAAGCGCGGGCAGTTGTCCATGCACTGCTCGGCCAACATCGGGCCCAACGGTGACTCAGCGCTCTATTTCGGATTGAGCGGAACCGGCAAGACCACACTCTCGGCTGACCCGGATCGCAGCCTCGTGGGCGACGATGAGCATGGTTGGAGCGATGAAGGCATCTTCAACTTTGAAGGTGGTTGTTACGCCAAAGCCATCAATTTGTCGGCTGAACAGGAGCCGGACATTTTCGCCACCACGCGACTGTTCGGCACCGTGCTTGAAAACGTGGTGCTGGACGAGTTCTCTCGTGAAGTGAAGTTTAGTGATCAGTCCATCACCGAAAATACGCGCGTCTCCTACCCGCTGCATTACATCCGCAATCACGTAAAGAGCGGACGCGGCGGACATCCCAGGCACGTGGTGTTTCTCACCGCAGATGCGTTTGGTGTATTGCCGCCAATTTCAAAGCTGACACCGGAACAGGCCATGTTTTACTTCCTGTCCGGATACACGGCCAAGGTCGCCGGCACCGAACGTGGCGTCACCGAACCGCAGGCCACCTTTTCGGCGTGCTTTGGCGCAGTGTTTCTGGTATGGCACCCCACATACTACGCCGACATGCTGGGCCAACTGCTTGAAAAACATGGTTCGCAAGTGTGGTTGGTGAATACCGGCTGGAGCGGCGGTGCATACGGTGTGGGCCAGCGCATGAAGCTCTCATATACGCGCGCCATGGTGCGAGCGGCGGTGGCCGGTGCGCTCAATGGCACGCCCACTTCCACCCACCCGATTTTCGGCCTGCACATGCCCACTGACATCGTGGGTGTCCCACACGAGGTGTTGGATCCGCGCCAAACGTGGAATGATCCGGCGGCCTACGATGCACAGGCCACCAAACTGGCGGACATGTTTCATGCCAACATCACCAAGTTCGGTGATGCGGTGAAGGCGGAAGTCATTGCTGCTGGCCCTCGCCGCTAAGCGCCGGCTCGCTCTTGGACATTCTGCGGGACCCGCTCTGGAACAACATTCGGCTCGATGACGTAGCCTTGGAGCTGCTCGACACACCCGTCGTGCAGCGCTTGCGCTACGTGAGGCAGTTGGGGCTGGCGTACCTCGTCTATCCAGGCGCTACCCACTCGCGGTTTGAGCATGCGCTCGGCGCGTATCATCTGGCCGGTGAAGCGCTGCGCTTGCTTGATGAACAGGGGCAGCTGGACGACGCACTGCGCAATGAGATGCCGATCGTACGGGCAGCCGCGCTGCTGCACGACATCGGCCACTATCCGTTCTCGCACGCGCTCGAAGAAATCGGTGCCACGCATCATGAGGAGGTGGCGCGTCCGCTGCTGCTCGAAGGTGTCGTAGCCGACGTGCTGCAAGCGCAAATGGGCGCCGACGCGCCGGCGCGCGTATTCGCTCTCATCACCGGCGCGAGTACCAGTCCGCTGCAAGGGCTCATTTCGGGTTCACTCGATCTCGACAAGATCGAGTATCTCAAACGCGACGCACATATGTGCGGCGTGCCGTACGGCGAGATTGACGTTGATCGTCTGCTCAACTCACTCGTACTGGTTCACACCTCACGTACCGGTGTGCGTGGAGTGGGTGTGCGAGAGAAGGGATTGTCGGCGCTGGAGTCGTTGTTGTTCGCCAAGTATCAAATGTTTCGCAATGTGTACTGGCACCACGCAGTACGCAGTGCCACGGCCATGTACAAGCGACTGGTGGCCGAAGCGTTGAACCACGGGCTGGTGGAGGCAACGCAGGTTGCACGGTTCACCGACGAAGGCCTGCTGCATCATCTGGATGCGCTGCCATTGCCGCCGGTTGCGCGGGTCCTGCTCGACAACCTGCGACGAAGACGACTGCACAAGCGCGCGCTGGAGCATCCGGCGGCGGTGCTTGGTGAGGACACCGGCGAATGGCTCGCGTCAGACTATGCACTGACGCGTCGCGTAGAAGACGCGCTCGCGCTGGAGCTGGAACTGGCGCCGGGCGCACTGCTGCTCGACTATCCGGTCAAGACGCAAATGCTCTCGCTGGATCTGCCGCTGGTGCGACGGGATGGCAGCGTGGAACAGTTGACTGATCGCGGGTGGGAAGGGGCGATCAACCTGCCGCGGCTGAGCGACGAGCTGTACAAGTCGGCACGCAGACTGCGCGTGTTTACCACAGACCGGGCTCCGGTGCCCGAGCAGGCGATTCTCTCGCTGGTAGCCATGACCGCCGATGAGGTGCGCGGCCGGCTTGATCGGGGGCTGTTACTGCTACGCTGAAGGGCCGCCAGGGCCCGATCGGTCCGTGGTACGGGCCTCAGCCAGCTTTCGCGCAATTCCGCGATAAAACGACGACTCATCCGGCTTCGCGTCGTCGTCGAGTGCCATCGCACAGCGCTCAAGGGCGAACAGGATGTTCCCAAGATACAGATTGGCCACACTGCCGACAGCGGCCGGCGGCGCCGCGTCAGCACTGCCCGAATCAGCCATGCGTATGGACGGGGTGCTCGTCGGTGGTCGCGCGCTGATTCGAGGCCGGATTGAGCGAAACCACCTGCACTACGATGGCCGTGATGTTATCGAGGCCGCCGCGCCGGTTGGCGTCGGTAATGAGCGCATGGATTTGCTGCCCCGGCGTCCCGCGCGTCTCCATGACCTTTTGCAGATGCGCGTCGTCGACCATGCCCGTGAGACCGTCGGAGGCGAGCAGGAACGCATCGTTGACCCGAAGATCGCCGTGCAGAATGTCCGGCTCAACAGCCGCGTTGGCGCCCACGCAACGTGTGATGACATTGCTGTAAGGATGGTAGCGAGCCTGTTCCGGCGTCAGGAACCCGGCGTCCACCTGCTCCTGCACGTACGAGTGGTCCTTGGTGAGCTGTCGCAGCACGCCGTCGCGCAGCAGGTACACGCGCGAGTCGCCGATGTGTCCGATAACCCAGTGGGATTGGCCCAGCAACAGGCAGGACGCGGTCGTGCCCATACCCTGCTTGTCGGCTTCGACAATGGTGCGTTCAAAGATCGCGCGGTTGGCGAGACGCAGCGATTCGGCCACGGTTTGCAGCGTGTGCGCACTGGCCACGTCGCGCACATCGGCAACCTCCCGGGCGACAATCTGCACGACCATTTCGCTGGCGACTTCGCCTGCGGCGTGGCCGCCCATTCCATCGGCGACAATAAACAGCCCACGCTCTTGATCAGCGTCGGCGTAGAGGCTGTCTTCATTGCCTGCGCGAATACGTCCGACATCGGTGCCGGCGGCGACGGATAGCTGCACGAGGTTGGTCGATCGGGTACCGGAAAGAAGGGTGGCGACACAGCGAACCGTTCCGAAGAACCGATCCGCCGCTCGCGCTCTACGCCGAAGCTACGCGGAGGTCGCGGGGGTTGGCAAGCGCAACGGCTGAGTAACTGCTGACCCGCCCCCGTTGACGGCGCCGCTCTCCAACCGGAAAAGCCGCTCATACTGGCCTCCCTGAGCCAGCAACCCGCCGTGCGCACCACGTTCCACCACCTCGCCGTGGTGCAGCACCAGAATCTCGTCGGCGTCGGCAATGGTGCTGAGGCGGTGAGCGATCGCAATCGTGGTGCGCCCCTGCATGAGGGTAGCCACGGCCCGCTGAATATCAGCCTCGATCTCCGAGTCCACCGCGCTGGTGGCCTCATCGAGAATCAGCAGCGCCGGATCGGCCGCCACCGCTCGGGCGAAGGCCAGCAGCTGTCGCTCGCCCACGCTGACACCCGCACCGCGCTCCGCCAACTCATGGGACCAGCCTCCCGGAAGTCGGGCGATGATGCGGTCGGCGCCCACGCGAGAGGCCGCCTGATCCAGTTCGACTTGGCTCAAGGCCGAGGAGAGCCGGATATTGCTGGCCACATCGCCGGCGAAGAGAAAAATGTCCTGCTGCACATACCCCATGACCGCTCGCAGTACATCAAGCGGGATCTCGCGAACATCTTCGTCATTCAGCAGAATGCGTCCACGCTGCGGCTCATAAAAGCGCAGCAGCAGGTTCACGATCGTGGACTTCCCCGCTCCCGTGTGCCCCACCAACGCCAGCGTCTGTCCGGGCGCCACCACAAACGACACCCCGCGCAGCACCCAGGTCGGCTCCGCTCCTGCGCCAGCCGCCGCTGCGTCCTCCCCGGTACCCGCCGCCACCGACTCCTCCGGCGACACCAAGCGGTCGTCCGTGAGCCCCTGACCGCTGTCGTAGCGAAACCAGACGTCGTCAAAGGTGATGGTCACACCAGCTGCCCGCAGCGCAGCCACGCGAGCCTCGCGATCCGGTGTGGCGCCAGCGCCAGCCGTGGCCGGCGTATCCAGCAGCGTAAAAATCCGTTCCGCTGCGGCCATGGCCGCCTGCAGGATGTTGAACTTTTCCGACAAATCCTGCAGCGGCTGAAAAAAGCGGCGTACCAGCTGCAGGAAGGCGGCCACGGTGCCCACCGTCAGCGCCTGTTCCTGCACACGCGCACCGCTGGCCACGATCAGAGAAGCCAACGCCAGGGTCGTCAGGAACTCGATTACGGGGAAGTAAAGCGCGTACACGCGAATGGATCGCAAGTGCGCGTCGAGATGCGCGTTGTTGAGCCCATCAAACCGACGTCGCTCATCGCGCTCCCGACCAAACAGCTGGACCACGCGCACGCCCGCAATTCGCTCCTGCAGAAACGCATTCAACTGGGCCAGCTGCGTACGAATCTCCCGATACGCACTGCGTACACGTGACTGGAACAAACGCGAGACACCGAACACCATGGGAATCACGATGAACGCGGCCAAGGCCAGTCGCCAATCAATGATCAGCATCACCACGCTGATCGCGGCCAGCGTGAAGAGATCGCCCAGGCCAGCCACCACACCCGACGTGAAGAGCTCGTTGAGCGCCTCAACATCGCTCGTGCTGCGCGTCACCAGACGCCCAACCGGTGTGCGGTCAAAGAACGACACGGGCAACCGCTGCAGGTGCTCGTACAGCTCACGCCGCAGATCGCGCATCACACGCTGCCCCAACAACGCGGTGAGTATCGTCTCCGCGTACGTTGCCACGAACTGCACCAGCAGCACGCCCGCGAACCCTAGTGCCGCCAGCGTCACGACACCGCTGTCGCGTGCGGGAAGCGCCGCATCAATCACCCACCGGGTGAGCAGCGGGCCGACCAGTTGCAGCCCCGACTGCAGCACGATCAGCAGCAACGCGGCCACCACCAGCAGCCGCCACGGACGCACGTAGTCAAACAGGCGGCGTATGAGCCGCGCGTCGTAGGTGGGGGCGGGTTTCGTCTGGTCGGAATCAGGTGCAACAGGCATGATCGGCAATCTAGCGCGTCGCTCCGATAGTTTTCCGTGGGTGGATACCGATCAATGAAAGACTTCATACGAATCCGTGGTGCTCGGCAGCACAATCTGCAGAGCATTGACGTTGACATCCCGCGCGCTGCGCTCACCGTGATTACCGGTGTCTCGGGGTCCGGCAAATCGTCGTTGGCCTTTGATACGTTGTACGCCGAGGGGCAGCGACGGTACGTGGAGTCGCTGTCGGCGTACGCACGACAGTTTCTCGAACGGATGGAGAAGCCCGATGTGGATCACATCGAAGGCATCTCCCCGGCAGTGGCCATTGAGCAGAGCAATCCGGTGCGTTCGTCTCGATCGACGGTGGGCACGGGCACGGAGATCTATGATTACCTCCGACTGCTCTGGGCGCGTGTCGGACGCACATATTGTCGCGTGTGCGGACGCGAACTGCGACCGGACTCCGTGGAATCGGTGACCAATGCGATCAGCTCGCTGCCGCAGGGCACGCGGTTTCTGATCACTGCACCGCTCATTCGTTCCGCTCTGATCACGCACGACGTCCTGGTGGAGAACTTGCGCGCGCGCGGGTTTGTGCGTGTGGCCTTGAATGGCGACGTGCTGCATCTCGACGACCTCGGCGACCGCGATCTTGCGCAGTCCGGCGATGTGCTGGTCGTGATTGATCGATTGCGCGTAGATGCGGAACAGGTATCACGATTGGCCGATGCCGTGCAAACCGCGTTTCGCGAAGGCGACGGCGAAGTGACGGTGCTCTTTCCTGAAGCCGTCACGGCACCCACCACGCACACCGGGACCAACGCGGGCCACGCGGTCACGCGACTGCGGTACACCGAACGCTTCGAGTGTCCGGACGATGGGACGCGCGCACCACAGCCTACGCCGCAGCTGTTTTCGTTCAACAATCCGCGCGGCGCGTGTGTCACGTGCAACGGCTTTGGCGCCGTGCTCGCGTACGATGAGTCGTTGATCGTGCCTGATCCCACACGCTCATTGCGTGACGGTGCCATTGATCCGTGGACCAAACCACGATACGAAAAGCAGCGTCGCCTGGTACTGGACTTCGCGCGTACGCTCGGCGTCGATCCCGACATGCCGTGGCAACGCATTCCAGCCGCAGCGCGGGAGCAGCTGCTGCGTGCCAACAAGCGTCTGTACGTTGGCATCTTTCCGTTTCTTGTGGCGCTCGAAGAAAAGCGATACAAGCAATACATCCGCGTCTTTCTGCGACAGTATCAGCGCGCCACCACCTGCGCCGATTGTGGTGGCTCGCGCCTGCACCCCGACGCGCTGGCGGTGTTGATTGATGGCCGGCGCATCAGCGATGTGACCACGCTGCCCATTGATCAGCTGCGGGACTGGATCGGCACGCTGTCCTTTGATGCGAGCGAGCAGCGCATTGCGGAGACGGTGCTGCGTGAAGCGCGTGCGCGCACACGGTTCCTGTGCGATGTCGGACTCACCTATCTCACGCTGGATCGGGCCACACGCACGTTGTCGGGTGGCGAAGCGCAGCGCATCAGTCTGGCCAATGCGCTCGGCGCGTCACTGGTTGACGCACTGTACGTGCTGGACGAGCCGTCCATCGGGCTGCATCCGCGCGACATGGATCGACTGCTCGGCCTGTTGCATCGGCTGCGCGACGGCGGCAACACGGTGGTGATGGTGGAGCACGACCTTGATGCCATTCGTACCGCTGATCACATGATCGAGATTGGTCCGGGCGCCGGCGAAAACGGCGGACGCGTGGTGTTCAGCGGACCCATCTCGCTGGCTGGCGAGAGTCCGCTTACCGGACAGTATCTCACCGGTGCGCGCTCGATTCCCCTGCCCGACAAGCGGCGCCCCGTGGGTCCGCGCTGGCTCACGCTGCGTGGTGCGCAGGCGCACAATCTGCACGGCGTCGACGTGCGGATTCCGCTGGCGGCACTCACCGTGGTTACCGGTGTGAGTGGTTCGGGCAAGAGCACGCTGGTGCACGATGTGCTTTATCGCGCGCTGGAGTCACGCTTCGAGGGAGAACATTCAGCCAAGGAGCATTTGGGTGAAACGGTTGGTACGTACGTGTCGCTCGAAGGCGCTGAAGCGCTGGATGCGGCCGTGCTTATTGACCAGAGCCCCATTGGTCGCTCTCCACGCTCCAATCCGGTCACGTACGTGAAAGCCTACGATCACATCCGGAAGCTCTTTGCCGATGCACCGTTGGCTCGGCAGCGCGGATTCGGACCCGGTCATTTTTCGTTCAATGTCGCGGGGGGACGATGTGATAACTGCGAGGGTGCCGGTGCGCTGGAAGTCGAGATGGTATTCATGGCCGATGTCTTTGTGCCGTGCGACATGTGCGGAGGACGTCGTTTCAAGCAGGAAGTGCTCGACGTGACCGTACGTGGTCGCAACATTCATGACGTGTTGCAGCTCACCGTTGACGAGGCCATCCGCGCCTTCCCGCGTGAAGACAAACTGGCGCAGGCGCTCTGGCATGTGCAGCAAGTGGGACTCGGCTATCTGCGGCTGGGTCAACCCGCGACCACGCTGTCGGGCGGCGAAGCGCAGCGACTGAAAATCGCGCGTGAGCTGGCGCTTTCGGCAAAGGGTGGCGGCAAACGCTTGTACATCATGGACGAACCCACGACCGGCTTGCATCTCGAAGACATTCGCCGCCTGTCAGCCGTGTTCGAACGACTGATTGATCAGGGTCATACGCTCATCCTCGTGGAGCACAATCTCGATGTCATCAAGCTGGCCGACTGGATCATTGACATGGGACCGGACGGCGGGTCGGGTGGAGGCGAACTGGTGGTAATGGGTCGCCCGGAGCAGGTGGCCGTGCACGCCGGTTCACATACCGGGCACTGGTTGCAGCGTGTGCTTCCGGCGGGAGGCGTGCCGGCCGCGGCGGAGGCAAAAACGCCAGCCGGTGCACGCGCGGGCGCCGCGCGACGCAGCCGATCATCACGAGACGCTTGACGGATGGGCGTCAGCTGATGACTATTCGGAATATTCCCGAGTAGCTCAGTTGGTAGAGCAGGTGACTGTTAATCACCGGGTCGGCGGTTCGAGTCCGTCCTCGGGAGCTTTGAACAAGTTGGTGCACACAGGCTGGTACACACCATCAGGCATGCTGCTCGTGTCCCACGATTGAGCGGGGTGTTCGCCACGGCGGACGCCCCGTTGGTGTATGCCAGCACTGGGACGCCTTCCGTCTGACCATGTCATGTACCAATTTCTGCAGGATGTAAACACCGTCGGATCGATCAGCGTCGTGCACGCTCCGTTCCGCCGCCTGATTCCCTTCCGATGTCCCTCGTGAACACTTGTCCACGCTGCGGAGACCAGTTCGCGAAAGACGTCGCCTTCTGTCCCAACGACGGAGCGCGACTCTCTGCCGCCCGCAGTGATTCCGATCTCATCGGCACGATCATTGCCGACCGATATCGCATCACCGAAGTGATCGGCGGCGGTGGTATGGGGCAGGTGTACAAGGCCGAACACATTCGCATGAAACGGCAGTGCGCCATCAAGGTGCTGCGGGCGAATCTGGCCGGTGATCCTGAAGCAACACAGCGATTCCAACGTGAAGCCGAAAACGCCAGTCAGCTGAGTCATCCCAACGTCGCGCAAATTTACGATTTTGGTGAGCACGAAGGATTGGTGTATCTGGCCATGGAGTTTATTGCCGGCGAATCGCTGGCCAGCATGCTCCGTCGGCAGACCGCGATTCATCCCGATATCGCCGCTGACATCATCTCACAGTCGGCGGCCGGACTCGAGGCGGCGCACCTGCGACAGGTGCTGCACCGCGATGTGAAGCCGGACAACATCATGTTGGCCAAAAATCCGGACGGCACCTATCAGGTGAAGTTGGTAGACTTTGGTATTGCGCGTGCAATGACGAGCAACGAACAGCGCGTCACGCGCACCGGGCTCGTGATCGGGACCCCGGAGTTCATGAGCCCCGAACAGATTGCCGGCGAAGAACTCGACCTGCGCTCCGATCTGTATGCGTTGGCGTTGGTCGCGTTTCAGTGTCTCACCGGGAAGGACGCGTTTCCGGCCACCAGCTCCAAACAGAATCTGATCATGCGGCTCACGAGCCGTCCACGAACGCTGGCCGAAGTGCGTGATGACATGGCGTGGCCGGAGGCATTGCAAACCGTCTTCGATCACGCGCTCGCTCCGGATCCCGCCGAACGCTACGACGCGATTGGCATCTTCGCCGAAGAGCTGTCCGCAGCGATCAGCCGCATGACGCCGTCGGAGACATCGGCATTGTACCGCAAAGCGCTCGATCAGCGCGTTGTGAGTGTGGCCTCGCGCACCCCGCACGGTGATCTGCGCGCCATCTCCAACCCATCGGCCGTCCCGGCCAAATCCGTTCCCGGACGCACCACCAAGCGCACCGGACAGCTTGGGGCGAATACTGACCACGCCTCGCTGCCGACCATCGAGACGGTCGTCCCGGGCGCGTTGGGTGCGTCTGCAAGCGCGGTTCCGTCGCCCACTACGCAGCCGCCGCATCCATCGGGCTATCCAACTGGCTATCCAACCGGATACCCGCCGGGCTATCCTCCCCCCGGCTACCCCGGTGCGGTGCCGTACCCGTCTCCCACAATGCCTCAGGGGCCGTACGGTGCATACCCGCCGCCTGGTCCTTCACCCTATACACCCAACACCGGTTTCCCCCCAACAGGCACACGTGGCCAGCCTGTGCCCCCGATGCTGCGGAAAAAACCCCGGATAATGTCCTGGTTGGTCATGCTCGCCATTGTCGCGTGGGGATATGTCATGGTGACTGACCAAACCGACATGGCCCAGGCCAAATTTGGTGCAGTCATGACGAACATTCGTGGCCTTATCCGCACCAGCAGCGCGGTAACTTCACCCGAACGGCCGTCAGCACCAGTCGAGCGCTCGTCGGCCACGCCTGCCGGTAACTCCGGCAACCGTGCGCCCAAAAGCGGCGCAGGAGCGGACGCAGCGGCCACTGGAGCAAACAGCGCGGCGGTCGAGGCGACGCCATCCATTCCGGCGCCCGGCGCCATTGGCGATACGTCAACCGATACGTCGGTCGCTGCACCGCAACCCGCCATCAAACCTCCGACGAGCGACTCGACATTGCGCTCCCGCATATCGCCGTCCCCGCGCCGATGAACGTCGCGTTCAACAGAACCAGCCCCCAGGTCATGATGTTTCGGTTTTCCCTGCGCGCGCTTGGCACGGCGCTGTTCGCTGGTTGCCTGTGTACCACCGGTCTCGTGGCGCAGCGCTCAGCACCGATTGCCGTGCGTGCACCATCGTTGCTGATAAGCGTCGCCGACCTACACGTGCTCATCGCACAGGCCAACGTTGTGGTGTTGCAAGTTGGATCGGCCGAAGAGTACGCTGCCGCTCACATTCCCAATGCCCGGCCGGTGTCGCTCAACGACGTCTCCACGCCTCGTGCACCGGGCTCGCTCACGCTTGAGTTGCCGGACACTCCGGCGCTTGAACAGTGGGCGCGATCGGTGGGCATTACAAACAACACTCGCATTGTTGTGGTGCCGTCGTCCGACGCGTTGCAATCGAGCACCCGCGTGTATCTCACGCTCGCGTACATGGGCTTTGCCGATCGTACGTCGTTGCTCAATGGTGGAGTGCGGGCGTGGCGGGAATCAGGTCAAGCCGTGGAGTCGGGGAGCGCCTCGCCCATTGCGGCGTCCACCGGTCCGCTCACGGTGCGCCGGGATTCTTCAGTGATCGCCGTGATCAGCGATGTGGATGCTGCAACGCGCGACCAGACCATCGCCGTGGTTGACGCGCGCACACCAAACTTTTACGCGGGCGATGGTGGTGGATATCCGCGCGCCGGACATATCCCCACCGCCATCAACGTTCCGCTCACGAGCGTGAGTGACGGCGGTGTGTTCAAGTCGAGGGATGAACTGCGTGCGTTGTTTGCCAACGCCGGTGTGAAGCCCGGCGACCGCATCATCACGTATTGTCACATCGGCCAACAGGCTACGCTGCTCTGGTTCGTGGCGCGTGAACTGGGATACGATGTGCGCATGTTCGACGGCTCCTTTCAGCAGTGGAGCGGAAGTGAGCAGCCGGTCGTGGGGCCAACGCCGTAAAGCCGTTTCGCGCTACAACGTGCGTTTGCCCAGCGCGCTGGCGATCAACTCCACCGCCAACTCGGCCGTACCATTGGCGCGGTCGAGCACGGGATTGATTTCCACCAAATCCATGCCCACCAGCAAACCGGTATCGGCCAGCAGTTCCATCGCCAGATGCGCCTCGCGATAGGTGGCACCACCCGGCACCGGCGTGCCTACACCGGGCGCCTCGCTGGGATCGATCCAATCCGCATCGCACGACAGATACAATCCGCCCGTGTGTTGGCTCGCGTGTGCGATCGCTTCGTGCAAGATGGTAGTCAGACCGCGCTCGTCCACGTCGCGCATGGTGTAGGCGCGAATGCCAAGCGCCTTGATCTGCTCACGCTCCGCGAGATCCACATCGCGCAGCCCCACATACACAATGTCCTCGGCACGCAACGCGGGAGCGGGCGAGGCGATCGAGGCCATCGCCCTGTCGCCCAATCCGAGCAGATGGGCCACCGGCATGCCATGCACATTGCCTGAGAGACTCGACTCCGGTGTGTTGATATCGCCGTGCGCGTCCAGCCAGATCACGCCCAATCGTTTCCCGCGTTCCGCCATCGCCGTGGCCGCACCGGCCACTGATCCGGCACTCAGGCTATGATCCCCGCCGAGTACCACCGGAAACTCGCCCTCCCGGATAACGGCCGCCGTGCGCGCCGCCAGTTCACGACACACCACCGTGATCGCTTCGAGCTCAGTCTCACCACCGGGCCGACGCACCGACTCACGTTGCGGCACGGGCAGATTGCCCATGTCATGCACGGTGCATCCCAGTCGTTCGAGCGCCGCCGTGAGATTGGCGATTCGCAGTGCCGACGGTCCCATGTCAACGCCGCGGCGTGACGCACCCAGATCCAGGGGGACGCCGATCAGCCGGACAGAGCGCGGAGCGGAAGAGTTCATGCTCATAACCTGTCATCACACCGTGGCGCGGCGCCAGTCCGATGCCAAAGTGCGGTGGATGGGCGAGTGCGGTGAGACTAAGTTGCATATCGCAGTTTGCATTGCGTTTTTTCCCGAGCTTGAGGAGCCGCTGTGTCGCTTAGTTCCACCGCATCCGGTCAGCCGGTACCACGCGTTGGCGTCGTCATGGGGAGCGCCAGCGATTACGATGTCATGGCGCCCGCGTGTGAAACGTTGCACGAGCTCGGCATTCCGTACGAAGCGCGGGTGGTGTCGGCGCACCGCACACCGGATTGGTTGTTCGAATACGCCGAGACCGCGCAAGAGCGTGGACTTCACGTTTTGATCGCTGGCGCGGGCGGTGCAGCACACCTGCCCGGCATGCTGGCCGCGAAAACGATGTTACCAGTTTTCGGCGTGCCTGTACCCGCCACGGCGCTGCAAGGGATGGACGCATTGCTGGCGATTGTGCAAATGCCGGCTGGGATTGCTGTGGGCACGTTGGCCATCGGACGTCCCGGCGCAGCCAACGCCGCATTGCTCGCGGCGCAAGTGCTGGCGTTGCATGATCCCGATCTCGCGGCGCGGCTTGCCGCCAGACGCGCCAGCAAGGCGCACGAAGCGCTCTCTCGTCCTCTCTCAGCACCGGGTGCCATCGAGCCCGACGTTGGGGCCACATCATGAACGTGCGATCGGAACCGCTACAGAGCGCGCCCATTCTACCGGGATCAACGATCGGCATCCTGGGGGGGGGACAGCTTGGCCGGATGACGGCCATGGCAGCACGAAACATGGGTTACGACGTGCACCTGCTCGATCCGGATCCCGCGTGCGCCGCGCGCACTGTGGCGTCGCGCACGATCACGGCACCATTCAACGATGCCGACGCGGCGGCCGACCTGGCGAGCCAGTGTGATGTGGTCACGCTTGAGATCGAACAGATTGCCCGCGCTTCGATTGACGCCGCGTCTGCGTTTGCACCGGTACGTCCGGGTGCCGACGCGGTATACATCATTCAGGATCGGCTGCGTCAAAAGCGCTGGCTTTCAGAGCAGGGCTTTCCTGTTGGACGGTTTCAAGAAGCTGATTCCGAACGTGCACTCGCGGACACGGTAAAAGAGTTTGGACCATCGATCGCCAAAGCCTGCCACGGTGGATATGACGGACGTGGACAGGTTCGCCTGGCCGATGCAGCGGCCGCGCCAGAAGGTTGGGCCGCACTCGGCGCAAGCGCGTGCATGGTGGAACAGCGCATCGACATCGCGGTGGAGCTGTCGGTGCTGGTAGCGCGTCGTCCCAACGGTGAGCACGTGGTGTATCCGCCATCGCGCAATCATCACACCAATGGTATTCTCACGTGGAGCGTCACGCCTGCTGAGCTGCCGATGAGTGTGATCACGGCGGCCGAAGAACTGGCTCCGCGCATCGCGGCGGCGCTCAACATTGTGGGATTGCTGGCGGTGGAGTTGTTTCTCACGACAGACGGCGTGCTGCTCGTCAACGAACTCGCACCGCGGCCGCACAACACGTATCACCAAAGCGAGCGCGTCAACGCGACCAGTCAGTTTGAACAGTTGGTGCGCGCCGTGTGCGACCTGCCGCTGGGCGACGTGTCAATCGGCATGCCCGGAGCCATTGTCAATCTGCTTGGTAACGTGTGGTTGCACAGCACACCACCCGACGTCGCGTTCGCACTGGGTGTACCCGGCAGCCGTTTGCATTTGTATGGTAAAAGCGGCGCCAGACCGGGACGCAAAATGGGGCACGTATCGGCAGTGGGTGCGTCGTCACAGGAAGCGCTGAGCCGAGCATTGGCCAGCTTCCGCCGACTCTCGCCGGAGAGCGCGCTGGCCGCCGGACTCACCGGACCGCCGCCCGCATTACGTTCCGCCGATGGCGCATTGCTCGCGGAGTTGGACGCAGTGGGTCGAGGCGATGCGGCGCCATGGCAGGGGCCGGCCGATTCAGATCCCGACCGCGAGGATGTGGGGTGATCGGCGCGATCACGCGATCACCGCATTACTGGCATTACCGAAGCGCCGCTGCACTGCAGCATTGCAGCATTGTAGCATTGTAGCATTCCAGAATTAGTGGCTGCTCTTTTTTCCCCAATCATGATCTTCAATGTTCTCACATAGTCTGTACAACGTCATGCACATATTCGGCATCGCCCTCATGTTTGTGGCGATCGGTGGCGTGGCCATTCACTCGGCCAATGGCGGAACCAAGGTAGACAGCAGCACACGAAAGCTGGTATCAATCGGCCATGGGTTGGGCGCCCTTCTGGTGCTGGTGGGCGGCTTTGGAATGTTGGCGCGATTGGGCATGCAGCACGGGGCTGGATTCCCCAAGTGGTTGTGGGTGAAGATTACGATCTGGCTGGTGCTGAGCGCGATCGTTCTTCTGCCGTATCGCAAGCCCGCGTTGGCGCGCCCGTTCTTTGTACTCATGCCAGTGCTTGCGGGCTTCGCGGCGTACATGGCCATTTACAAGCCGATCAACTAACGGCCAGGTCGTGGATCGCGAGCGCTCAGTGCATTATTGGTCGCTTCGTGGGTCGCTGTTACGAGCGCGTCGCTCCCGGTTGAGATGGCAATCGGAAACTACGGTTTGATGCCGGCGCGCTCCAGCACCTCGCGCACACGCGCCAAATCAATCGCACTCACCCTACCTGCGCGGCTGGTCTCGGACGTGGCCATGAACAGGGCGTTGTAGATCGCCTCTTCCGTGGCTTCAACAACGGCCTGAAACACCGCTGACATACTCTCGTTCGAAAGCTCGGTGCTGGTGACCGGGTCAGCGCTCGCCCCACGACGTACCGACTCCGCGGTGGAAAAGGCAATCACGTAGTCGCCCGATCCGTTGGACGCGCTCGATCCTGTTCGCGAGAGCCCCATGATGGCGCGGGACGCCACGCGACCGAGATTGCGATCGAGCAGCGGTGCGTCGGTGGCCACCACAATCATGATCGACCCGTCGCCGCGTTCGGCCTGGGCGTCGCCCGGTCCTCCTCCGTCAGGCCGCACCAAGCGCTGAAACGCGTGGCGTCCGAGCAGTGGTCCCACCGGAACACCCATCACCTGCAGCACGCCGCCAAAGTTGCCCTGCACCAGCACACCCACCGCATAACCGCCGGCCGCAGCGGGAAGGACCCGCGAGCTCGATCCCATGCCGCCCTTCCATCCAAACATGGACGTCCCGGTACCCGCGCCTACACTACCCTCAGCCACCGGCCCAGTGTCGGCCAACGCCAACGCGGCCCGCAGTGCTTCACCAATTCCGGGACGTGTACGAATCGCGTTCAATGCGCCGTCGTTTGTTTCGCCCACCACAGGATTGATCGACCGCACGTTTCGATTTTCCGGACGCTCCAGCATGGCCTGCGCCAGTGCGTCACCCACCGACCAGATGCACAGTGTACAGGTGAGCGCGATCGGCGTCTCGAGCTCGCCCAGTTCGCGCACCTGCGTGATGCCGAGCAGTTTGCCGTAGCCATTGCCCACGTGAATGGCCGCCGGAACGCGTGACCGATACAGGTCGCCACCGTGCGGAAGTACCGTAGTGACGCCGGTGCGAAGCGAATCGCCTGCCCGCACCGTGGCGTGTCCCACGCGAACGCCGGGCACATCGGTGATGGCGTTGTGTGGGCCCGGAGCAAACACACCCGGTGCAACGCCCAGAGCGCGTGCTCGGACACGGGTGTCGGACGTGGCTATCGCGGCTGTTTCCGCATTGGCCTGCGCGATCAGATCGGTGCTTGGCACCAGCGCGGCAACGATCAGGGCGGCGACGATCCATGTAGTCGCGATAAGTGAGCACCAGCGCTCGCACCGCAGGAGGGAGTGAGTCATATTCGAATGATGTCTCTCCGTCCGGTGTTCGGCCACCATGATCTACGTTCCCGTCTCGCGGCTGCCGCGCGTTCCGGGCGTCTTCCGGCCAGTTTACTATTGACCGGTCCGCGCGGCGTGGGCAAGCAGCGGCTGGCGCTGTGGCTGGCCCAGCGGCTGCTGTGCGACGGGCCGGCGGCCAGCCACGAGACGGAGCCCTGTGGCCAGTGCCGACACTGCCGATACGCCTTCAGGTTACAGCACCCGGATCTACACTGGTTTTTCCCGCACGAAAAGCGCAAGGAAAGTGATCCCAGCGCCGAGGACGTGCGCGGGGATCTCGCCGAGACCATTGACGAGCGGGTGAAGGCTGACGGACTATGGGCCGCCTCATTGGGCATGCACGGTTTGTACGTGTCTACTGTGCGGGCGCTGGTTCAAGCCGCTTCCCTCCGACCGGCCATGGCGCCGCGCGCCATTTTTGTGGTTGGCGACGCGGAACGCATGGTGCAGCAGGATGGCTCGGATGCCGCCGCCAATGCCTTTCTCAAGCTGTTGGAAGAGCCACCTCCAGGTACGACACTGATTCTGACGAGCAGTGAGCCGGGGGCGCTGCTGCCCACTATCCGGTCGCGCGTGGTCACCGTGCGCGTGGCACCGCTGGCCGCCGCTGATGTGTCGGCTTTTCTGCAGGATGAGGCGGTGATTCGGCAGCTGGGAGCGACAAACGAGTCACGCACAGACCTGCTGGCCAAGGCTACCGGCGCGCCGGGAAGACTTCTCGAAGACCATGCTACCGCCGATGCCTTCAGTGCGGCGCGCCAGTTGCTGGATGCCGCGCTGGCGCCGCAGTCACCCGAAGGCCACGCGACGCGTGCACATGTCTCGGCGCGCCAAGGGGTGAGTAAAGCACGCGGTGCATTCTCCGACACGCTTGATGCGCTGACGGTGTTACTGCACGAGCACGTGCGTCGTACGGTGAACGCTGGCAGCGAACGTGAAGCACGACGCGCTGCGACTGCAGTAAGCGTACTGGAAGTATCGAAAGCGCGCACGCAACAAAATATTACTCCCATGTTGCTGACCTCGGTCCTGCTCGACGAACTGTCCGCGCTGCTCGCAACATGACAAGAGATTCCATGCGCGATGCGCTAAAAGATGACGCGCCGGACCCGGAAAATGCCCCCATCCAGCCTCCCCCCCCTGAGGCTGGCGCGCGCCCCGCGACGGCGCTGAGTCACGTGGATTCGGCCGGTTCGGCGCGGATGGTAGATGTTTCCGATAAGCCGGAATCGGTTCGAACGGCCGTCGCCAGCGGGGCGATTCTGATGCGACTGGAAACGTGTAAACTCATACTTGACAACGCCTTAAAGAAAGGCGACGTGCTCGCGACCGCCCGACTGGCAGGCATTATGGCGGCCAAACGTACGGCTGACCTTATCCCTCTCTGTCATCCGTTGCCGTTGTCGGGGGTCCAGGTCTCGCTTAGCGTTGATCTATCACTCCCCGGGGTTCTGGTGGAGGGATCGGTACGAACCACCGCTCGGACAGGGGTGGAAATGGAGGCGTTGACTGCCGTGACCGTGGCATTGCTCACGGTGTACGACATGGCCAAGGCAGTCGATCGTGACATGATTCTTACCCATGTGATGCTGCGAGAGAAACGCGGCGGCACGTCGGGCGACTACGTGAAAGACGAGACATCAACGAACGACTGATGTCCTGATGCTTTCAGTTGGCGCGCAAGGGTCTTGCAACGTCTCCCTACTCGCTGATTGGAAGGTATATGTCTTTATATAGTAGTAGTCGTGGAACAGATGGTAAGGATACGCGCACCACGCGCGTGGAATGGCGTCGCATCAGGCGTCGAATGGCGCAGGTATTTGTAGCGGCGGCGGTTGTTGTGGCGGGTTTGCAGGTTGCTTCACGTGGTTCTGATGTACCGGTGTCGGTGGCTGAGCTTCCGTCGCTCGACGTGCCACCACTTTGGCGACCGGCGGCTGATGTGCTCAATCGGCCTGTAGCTGAAGGACCGTGGCGTACAACCGTGGCCTCGCTATCGGGCTTTGATGAATCCACCCAGGAGTTGCTGCGCTGGAATACGGTGTTTACCTATGCTCGGAACTACCGCATAACAATGGACCTCGCCGAGCTGATCCATGACACGGCACTTGAGGAAAAGATCGAACCGGAACTGGCCTTTCGTCTGGTCCGGCTGGAGTCTCGCTTCGATGCGGACGTGGTAAGCCACGCTGGAGCTATTGGACTCACTCAGCTCATGCTGGGCACAGCACGGTATTTTCAACCAGGCGTCACGGCTGAAGAGCTCACAGACCCCAAAACCAATCTACGGATTGGATTCCGATATCTGCGTGGCCTCGTGCGCGACTATCGTGGCGATCTGAAGCTGGCACTACTGGTCTACAATCGTGGTCCCACGGCCGTCGAGAATGCCTTGGCGCTCGGCGAAGATCCGGCCAACGGCTACGATCGTCTGCTGATGCGGGGCTACTCCGGTCGTGGCGTGATCGACTAGCAGAACGCGGGTGTGTTGCGGCGGGTGCTGTTTTTAAGTGGCCCGCCGTACCATCAGTTTCTGCCCGGCCTTGATTCGGTCAGAGCGCAGCTTGTTCAGCAACTTGATGCGACTCACCGTGGTGTCGTAACGCTCCGCGATCACACTCAACGACTCGCCAGGCCGCACGGTGTGTGTGGTGTTTTTAGCGACCGGCGTCTTGCTTGCGCTGGCCGCGACGGAGCCCCCGATGGTGAGACGCTGACCAATGCGAATGCGATCGGTGCGTAGCCCGTTCATTGATTTCAGGCGCGAGACCGGCACACCATGGCGTTGACTGATCGCGCCCAGTGATTCCCCCGAACGCACCACGTGCGCCCGGGCCACCGACCCCCCGTAACGCTCAACCGCGGGGTTTGGCACCACCCGCGCCATCAGAATCGTCTCCCGCGTGGGTACGCGCACCATTTGGCCAGACGCCACCGCCCCGCCCCGCCCGATTCGCACCGACGGGTTGTACCACTCAAGCTCGCGCAGCGTCATGTCGTGGCGTTTGGCCAGACCGGTCATCGTTTCGCCTTTTCGGGGCTCTACCTCATTCCAAGCTGAGCGCTTCCCGGGCTCCAGCGTCGCAAACGCGGCTGACATCAGCGAATCCATGCCAACGGGCACACGAACCCACAGCGCACGATCGGGAGGTGCGGCACCGCGAAGGACCGCCGGATTCAACTCGATCAGGGAATCGAGTGGTACGGCGCTGGCCCGGGCCAACGCGCCCAACGACGAACCGGCTTCTACCAGCACCGAGTCGTACGCAAACGGCGTCTGACGCTCTACGTTCAGCCCGTACTTGATCGGCTCCTTGGCCACCAGTGCGGCCGCGATCAGTTGCGGGACATAATTTTTGGTTTCGCTGTGCAGATAGTCCTGCTCCGCCAACGCAAAAAACCGGTCGTCGCCTTCGACATCGCCAATTGCCGAGGCGAACTGCGAAAGGCCGCGAGCCACTCGACCGGGGCCTCCATTGTATGCGGCCGCCGCGAGATACAAGGAGCCGAACTGTTGCTGCAGGCTTTTGAGGAATGAGATCGCGGCATCGGTGGAGCGCGCCGGGTCACGCCGCTCGTCAATCCACCAGTCGATGCGGAGCCCCACATCTTTTCCCGTCGCTGTCATGAACTGCCACATGCCCACGGCCGCAGCACTCGAGTACGCATGTGGGTCGTATCCGCTTTCGATGAGCGCCAAATAGAACAGATCTTCAGGCAATCCATTCTCACGCATCTTGTTGCGAATCATTGGTTCGTACTTCGTGCCGCGCGATATGCGCTCCGACATGCGGTCACGTGCGTTACCGGTGAAGGCGCGAATGTAGTGTTCCACCCGGTCATGTGTTTCGTACGAGCGAACGTCTATGTCCCACGTGGGCTCGGCGTCGCTCGCGTCATCGGACACGCCATCCAACGGCGAGGCGTCACCCAACAAGGCAGCGGCCGCCTGCGCTACCACATCATCGGTGACAAGATCCGTGGTTGGGCGAGCACGTGAAGCGGCTAAAGCGGTCCGTGGTGCACCGCGCGATGTAGCGGGCGATGCATCGCGCGATGGATCGGGCGAGGGCTCTGTGATCGGACGCAAGGCCGGCTGACACGCCGACAGTGCACACACAATCAGACCGAGCGACGTCAGGCTGGCAGGGAGGCGGTGGTACGTCATGTCCCAAACTACCCCCACCGACCCCCGAGGGACACCGCCGAGGGGAATCATATCTACTCCGCTGGTGGTATAATCTTGCAGCGGTGAGGTGCAGTGCCGAGGCTACGGTATACCTTCGGTTATCATATGCCAACAGGCTCCGCGCTCCTCAGTGCATCGGGCCCAGTGTGTGCGGCGCAACAGTGCAACCGGACAAACAGTGCGAACCATGATTCTGACCTCACTCCTGCTGTTGCCCATGTCCACAACCAACGCGCAGGAATCATCCGCTCTGACGCGTGAAGCTGATCAGATTGCGAATCGCATGACAGCACGGATTGCTCAACTACCGGGTGCCGAAGTTGCGGTGGTGGTACAGGATCTCGGCTCAACGCGTCGCGTCGAGATCAACGCCAACACGGTGTTTCACGCAGCCAGCACGATGAAGGTACCAGTACTCGTCGACCTCATGCGTGAAGTCGATGCCGGTCGACTGCAGTTCGCGCAATCCGTACTGCTCGTGAACAGCTATCACTCCATCGTGGATGGCTCGCCGTACTCGCTTCAGTCGGCGGACGACTCAGACAGTCTGGTGTTCAGTCGAGTAGGAGAATTGGTGCCCATCGCGTGGCTGGCGGAGCGCATGATTACGCACTCCAGCAATCTGGCCACGAATGCACTCATTGCTCTGCTCGACCCGGCACGCATCACGGCTTCCATGCGAGCGTTGGGCGCGCGAGACATCCAGGTATTGCGCGGCGTCGAAGACAACGTGGCGTATCGGGCTGGGCAAAACAACGTGACATCGGCCAATGATCTGGCCGCCATTCTCTCGGCGCTGGAGCGCGGGGGAACAGCGTCACCGTCGGGGACGGAGTTCATGCGCGCCACGCTGCTGCGGCAGGCATTCAACGATCAGATTCCGGCCGGACTTCCGCCAGGCACACCGGTGGCGCACAAAACCGGGAGCATTTCGGGCACCTTGCACGATGCGGCAATCGTGTATCCGCCCGGTCGCTCACCGTTTGTGATGGTTGTGCTTACGCGCGGTATCCCCGACGGTCGCGCGGCGGAAGTGCTCACCGCCGACCTGGCACGGCTGGCGTGGGAGTGGTTATCCCCAATCGCTGATCGCTGATCGCGCGCGTTGACGCGGTGCGATTCCCGGAGTTCGACCAAGGGCAGCGGGGCGCTGTTGCGCTAAACCACCTCTGAAGTACCGGCGTCAGCGAGCAAGCCCACTTCCAATGCAAATCGCGTGAGACCAGCCACGCTGTGAATCTCCAGCTTGCGCATCAGACTTTCACGGTGTGCTTCGACTGTTCGCCTTGAGATTCCCAACTCGGCCGCAATGGCCTTGTTCGTCTGTCCGTCGGCGATGCCCTGCAATACATCGCGCTCGCGCGGGGTGAGCAGCTGGAGCTGTGCGTACGCAGGAGCCGGAGTTGGCACTTCGGGCGTCGACGTGAGGCGACGTACGACTGCAGGGCTGAAAAAGGTGCCACCGGCATGCACTGCCCGGATCGCTGCTCGCAGCTCTTCACCAGCGCTGTCCTTGAGCAGGTAACCGTGCGTGCCAATACGCATGCCCTCGCGAACATACTCCGCATTGTCGTGCATGCTCAGCATCAGAATGCGTGCGTTGGGCAACGCTTCACGCAATCGCGCTGCCGCGCGCAGACCGTTTTCGCCGGGCATTGTAATGTCGAGCAGCACGACATCAGGCAAATGCTCCAGCGCCAGTGCCACCGCGTCGGCGCCGTTGGCCGCTTCGCCAACCACTTCAATGTTTGCATCAGCATCGAGCACATGACGAATGCCCTCACGCACCAACGCGTGATCATCAGCCAGCACCACACGCACCCGTGCGGTCTCCGTCGCGATTGCCATCAGTGCTTCTCCTCGAAAGTCAGCGGCACAGCAACCCGAACCTCCGCACCAGAGGCCGTATTCACCAGCCGAACCGTTCCTCCCACCCCTTGAATGCGCTCTCGCATTCCGGTGAGTCCCATGCGCGAGTCATCAGTGCGCACTGCGCCACGCGTATCCACCGGCAAACCAACCCCGTCATCACGCACCATCAGATCGAGCTGCGAGCCGGAGCAACGGAGTGTTACCAGAACTTCGCGCGCGCCAGCATGTCGAACAATATTCGAAAGCGCTTCCTGAAGTGCGCGAAACACCGCCAGCTCCGACTCCGGAGGCAGCGATGGCACGTGATCGGGTGCGTCGAGCGTCACCGAGAGTCCGGCGCGTTCCGCGAAGTCTGACACGAGCGATCGAAGCGCCGGTACCAGCCCGAGATCATCCAGCAACGACGGCCGCAAATCACTGGTCACATTCCGGATACTGCGAATGCCGGTGTCCACCAGTTGCCCCAGCCGATCGACGCGCGCCGTGTGCTCCGCGGGCAGCATGGGACGCAGCGCTTCAACCTGCATCTTGACCGCCGAGAACACCTGAGCCGTTTCGTCGTGCAACTCCCGCGAAAGTCGTCGACGCTCCTCTTCATGCTGTCGTACCATGCGTGAGGAGAGTCGTTCGAGATCGTTGGTGCGTTGTGCCAGTTGTCGATCAAGATCCGCTTGCTCGAGGGCAGCGCCCACCTGCTGTCCGAGCGTGCGCAAAAAGTCGTCGTCGAGCGCCGTAAACGGATTCCGGATATCACCCGCCATGAGCAGCGCGCCTACCACGCGATCACCGCGTGTCACTGGCAGCGCGGTAATGTACGGGTGATCCGGGTGTTCAGGCGCTGTTTGCGGTGCTCCGGTTTTCCGCACGCGCTCGAGCGTGTCGCGCACCTCACCGAGCGGCGGACGTCCGGCCCAGTCGGCACACACGCCTGCACCGCGCGTGAACTCGCCTTCACTGTGCGGATCGCCTGCCTGTGTGGCACCGCCAATATGCACCGCGCCATTTCTTTCGATGCGATCGGCCATTGCACCGTCGTTCTCGTCAAAGCGGTACATCGCGCTGCCGCGCACACCGGGTAGCGTCAGCGGTCGGCGCAACAAATCGTCGAGCAACTCACTCTCGCCACGGCGGCGCTGCAGGTCACCCGACAGCGCCGACAACGCACGCACACCTCGACCGAGATCGTCCAGCACCAGCAGCACTACTCCCGCACCAACCAACAACTCGAAACAGATATCGAGATAGTAGCCCCAAGGCGACCAGGCGCCCTGCGCACGCAGGAAGGGGTAGTCAAGGTGATGCAACGCCCACGCAAAAAACGCGATGGCCAGCAGACGCGCACCTGGTGACGCGGCAACCCGCTGATACTGCCAGAACACCCATCCCGTCCACGCGGTGGCTGCGGAAAGGAAGACCACCGATGGCAGAGCCGCCAGCAGAAAGTTCTCCAGCTGATAAATGGCCACATACGACCAGATCGGTGGGAACAGCAAGAGCAACGCATGACGCGGACGTGTTCGCGGTTGTCGCGAGAATACCAGCGACGCCCACAACAGAATGAGCGCCGTCCAGCCGGTGGCTACCTGATGCCAATACAACCACGCGTACTGTTCGGTGACCAGGAAAATCGAAATGCACGACAGTCGCAGCACGTACACGCCCCACGCCAACGCAAACCACGCGAACCACGGACGCTTGTAGCGCGTGTAGAGGTGCAAACACAGCGCGGCCAATCCACTCGTCAGTACACCTTGCAGGAGAGTGGCGGCGAACTCCGTCGCCAGCAGCGGGTTGGCGTCGCTCAACACCGTGCTCAGCCGCTCACGCGCGCGTGCGCACGAATGTCATCAGGTGTGACATCGTACAGCGCGTCGATCAATCGCACACGGAACGTGCCGGGCGAGGGCGATCCTTCAGCGGCCCGTTCGCCGCAAACGCCCAGGAACACCAGTGCGGCGGTAGCGGCAACCAGCGGGTTTTGTTCAACCACACACGCTGCGGCGACCAACGCGGTGGCCGTGCATCCGACAGCCGTCACGCGTGTCATCATGACGTGACCATTGGCAATGGCAATGGTGCGATCGCCGTCGGTGACAAAGTCCGTTTCTCCGGTCATGGCAATGACGCAGCCAAGTTTGGCGGCCAGGGTCCGTGCGTGTTCGGCCACGTCATCGGACGAGTGTGAGGCATCGACGCCGCCCGTTCCCGCAGCGCCTGCCGCCAAAGCCAGAATCTCTGATGCATTGCCACGAATCACCGTAGGACGACGCGCGGCCAACGACTCGCTGGTGTGCGTTCGGTATGCTGTGGCACCGGCCCCAACGGGATCGAGTACCCACGGAATACTTCTGCTGACCGCTTCCGACGCGGCCAGATGCATTGCGTCCACCCAGTCGGGAGAGAGCGTACCGATGTTGATCGCCAGCGCGCCACTGATCGCAACGAAGTCCTTCACTTCTTCTTTCGCATGCACCATGGCCGGCGACGCACCAGCGGCGAGCAGCGCGTTGGCGCTGATATCCATCGCCACAAAGTTCGTAATGTTCTGCACCAGCGGACTCTCGGTGCGCAGCCGATCAAGGACATCGGCGGACTGCAGGATCAGTGGATGAACACTCATGTATCTGTCGTTGACTCAGAGTTCGGTACAGCAGACTCGGGCAGCGCTACGTTGTACACCGTGCGAGAAGGAAACGCGAAACTGGATCCGGCGGCTTCCACGATCTCGATACACGCCAGCAGAACTTCGTGTTGCACGTCGAGAAACGCCACAAAATCCGGCACGGTAAACCAGGCCCGAACGCGAATTGAAATCGCCGATTCACCGAAGGCATTGACACGTACGACTACCGTGTCTGGCCAAAGGTCCGGATGCTCGCGCAAACGCGCCTCGATGGCCGCGACAATGATCCGTATCTGGGCCGGCGTCGTGTTGTAGGTGACGCCGATGTAATGCTGGAAGAGAAAGCGATCGCGCTCACCGAATGTTTCGATGCGTTCTTCGGCCAGCGTTCCGTTGGGAATGCGTACGATGGTGCGCTCAAGGGTGCGCACACTGGTGGATCGAAGTCCGATGCGCTCTACCGTTCCCTCGACGGTGCCAATGCGCACAAAATCGCCCACCCGAAATACCTTGTCCGCCGCCAGCGACACAGAGCCAAAGAGATGCTCCACGGTCTTTTGCGACGCGAGCGCCAGGGCCACACCGCCAATACCAATACCGGCGAGCAGCGTCACCACTGGATACCCGAACTGCGCGAGCAACACCAGCAAGGCCACAATCGCAACGGTCACGCGCAGAAAGCGTGTGAGCAGGGGCACGAGCGTCCGGGTCTGCGCCTGACCATCGGCCCACGATCCCACCAACAACTCGTCCTGCACAAGCGAAATAACGCGCAACGCCGCCCAGAAAAAAGACAGCAAAACCAGAGCGCTGGCCAACGCGACAATAAAACCACCCACGCGTGCGTTCAGACCGAGTACCGCAAACAGTGGCGACGCCAACACTCCAACCAGCCACATACGAAATGGCCCGCGCAAACGCGCAACCAGCAGTTCATCCCACGTCGTGGCCGTACGCGTTGTCACCAGTGCCAGTAGATAGCGCGTAGTGATCGCAATGACTGCCGCCAAGGCAAGACAGGCAGCCACGGCCACGACCATACCAATCCATTGCCAGTAAAACACGCCGAACGGACCTTCGCGGAGCAGTGGTGTGGGTACGCGCCCACGCAGCCACGAATCAGGCAGCGCATCATACCACCCATCGATGCTCGCCACCGTTTCGCGGTCAAACACCCATCGGGTGACACGATCACCCGCGAATCGACGCACGAACACTGGCTCGGCGAGACCACTGGCGCCGGGAATCACACCTAACCGATCGCGCCCGGATTCACCGTCGCTGGTGTCACCGATCGCGAGCGGGGAGACGTTCTCTATCTCGATCCACAGGCGCTGATCCAGTACCGCACGCAGGCGACGGGCGAGATCAACGGCGCGCGTGCGTTCCGCGACAGGAATATCGAGATACTGCGCCGCTTGCTCATACTTCTGTTGTTGGGCCAGAAGGAGGAATGCCGTGACTGAGGCTCGAGGCGACTCGGGCGACATGCGCGCTGAGACAAGGGTCGACGAATCGCGGTTCGCTCCACGCCCTGCACCAGGCAAGCCAAACTGTGCGTGCAGCGGCGGTGCGATCCAGGTGGTGGCCAGCAGCAGGACGAACGCTACAAGCGAGTTGATCATCGGAACCGCGAATGTCGGGGGAGCGGACGTCTCGCCGGCTGGTGCGCAAGCCCAGTAGCCTGCGTGCGTGGTCGGCGTGCCCGTGCGTGCGCTCAGCGCGCCAGCGCAATGACCCGGGTGGGACTCGAACCCACGACCTACGGATTAAAAGTCCGCTGCTCTACCAACTGAGCTACCGAGTCGCAGCCCTCACTCGCATGAGGGCCAGCCTCGAAATATAGCGCCGCGCACAGATTTTCCAGCTACCCCGCTCAGCAAAATTGCCGATCAGGAGGAGCCGCGATTCACCAAGGGGCTGACGCCCCGCTCGATGGATCGGCGATCCGCGTCAGGAGGCGAGCGTGGCCGGGTAGCCTTCCTCAGCCACCGCTTCGGTAATCGAGACGGCCGCACGGTCTGCGGTGAGCATCTGATCGTCAACGTGTACGGTAGCGGAACCGATGGACACATCGGCCTCAGTCACGCCGGGCACCGAATCCAGCGCACGCTTCACAGCGGCCACACAGTGCCCACAGGTCATTCCGTCAATTTTCAGCGTCAGTGTGCTCATGTCTGCCTCAAAAACTCGGGGGTTGTATACCATCTACGCCAGACAGACCCGTCACCAGATCGCGGTGACGGGTCTGTGGCACAGCACGTCAGTCGCGGCGCATGGAAATTGCGGCAACCGTTGCTTCGGCCGGCGTCTCAATCACAAACGAGACGCGACGATTCAGCTCGGCCCCCATATCACTACCCATGGCACCCGGACGCACTTGACGCGCGCTTCCGTAGCCAACGCTTGTCACCAACGACGGCGGCACACCCTGGCTGGCCAGGAACTCGCGCACGGCATCGGCCCGACGCTGCGACAAATCCAAATTGTAGGCGCGCGATCCCGCAGGATCAGCGAAGCCTTCAACCGTGATGGATGCGCCGTTGTAATACGAACGAACGACGGACGCAAAGCGCTCCAGCGCCTGGCGGTCTTCATCGCGCACCGTGGCGTTGTCGAATGCGAAGTGCACGGGGAACGCAAACTTCACCTGATTTTCCATCGCCGTGATCTTGGCGCCGAACTCATCACGCAGCGTCATCAGATCGGCGCGCAACGCGGCCATATCTCGTGTCACATCAGCGCGGACCGTGCTGTCGCCGGCCAAGCGGGCCACCCGCTCTGATGCCAGTTCCGTTGAGAGCGCGACTCGCTGGTCCTCCAGTCCCTGCCGCACGAACCCCTTGGTAGCGCACGCACTCAGCGATGTCACCGCCAGTGCCGCCATGCCGAACAATCGCAGTTGACGCATTGATGCCTCCAGTGAAGAAGAGTGCGCGGCACAATTACCGGCACGCATGATGGAAGTAACGACACTGGCCCATTGTGCGCAGTGATGCGGCGCACGCAAAGCTATCCCCGGGCCAACCACTCACCACCATCGATCACGAAAATCGCGCCAGTAATCCAATCACCCGCCGGCGATGCCAGGTACGCCACCATGTTCGCGATATCACGCGGTGTCCCCCAACGGCCCAGCGGTATTCGATCCCGCGCGTAGCTCTCCATTCGCTCAGTCGCAGCGGCGAACACATCCGGTATGCCGCTCTCAGCAGGAGGCGTGAACGCCTTGCGCACCCCCTCGGTTGGAATGGGGCCCGGCGCGATCGCATTCACGCGAATGCGCTCCGGCGCCCATTCCACCGCAAGTGTTCGTGTGAGGGCGTCCACACCAGCCTTGGCCGCCGTCGCGTGAGCCATCTGCGGCCAGCCCCGATAGTGCAGCGTCATGGATGTGCTCACAATCCGTCCCCCCCCTTGGCTCTTCATGATCCCGTACACGGCCTGTGAACAATGGAACGTGCCATAGAGATCAATCTCCAACACCGCTTTCCATGCGTTGGGCGACAGTGTCGCGCTCGGTGCGTAAAAGTTGCCGGCGGCGTTGTTCACCAGCAGATCCAAACGACCGTGCGTCTGAGCGACATCGTCTACGACTGCGCGCACCCGCTCCTGGTCACGCACATCAAGCGCGATACTGCTCACGGAGAAACCTTTCCCGATGAGCGAATCCCGCGCGGTCTCAAAGTGCTCTGGCTTGCGACTGGCAATCACCACATGCGCGCCGAGGGACGCGAGCAATTCAGAAATCCCCAAACCGATCCCGCTGCCGCCACCCGTGATAAGCGCCACCTGTCCACGCAGCAAGTCCGCACGAAAGACGCTATCGGATTCGGTGATCTCAGATGCCATGATACGACAACTCCGCAGAAGAAGAGGTGGGTTCGCCGTTGCTCGCGTCACGCGCCACATGTCGGGTACGACGCGTGCGCGCTCCTTTGGGCAAGCGCGATGCCAAAGCTTCCTGTACGGACCGCGCCTCCGCCAGTGGCAGATCAATCATGCTGGCGCCGCCACCGCTGCCAGCCGTTGTCAGATGCAGCGTGGCCACGCCAAACAAACGTTGCAACGGGCCTTGCTGCAGTTCCACCAGCTGCAGTTTTCGTTCCGGCAAGATCACCGTGGTACGTGCCATGCCGCCTTCGCGAACCATCACGTATCCGTTGGCCATATGCAGGCCGCGTACACGCCAACGCAGCCCGGCCAGCGCCCACGACGCCGGCAACAACCACCCCAGAGCCAACCACGCGTTCCCGCGCCACCACACAATCGCGCCTATTACCACTGCCAGGAGCAGCGATGAACTGCACGCCTGTCGCAACCACGAGATGGGTGCCGCGCGTCGCCATGTCCCCCCCCCCGACCGAGTGGCCAGCGCTTCAGAGATGTCGGCGTCGGCAAACACCTCCGACACCATGCGTGCCACGTTGTCCACATGCACGATGGGCAGCAAGTGCTGTGGACCACCAGCGGCACCGTCCGATCCGGTGGCCGAACCCGCCGACACGAGCAGCAGCTCGCCTCGCTTGAACGGACGACGCAGCATGGTCTGTCGAAAACGGATCGCCTGTGCGCGCGCCAACGGCACACTCGCCTCTACGCGACTGAACAAGCCGTGCCGTCGGCGCAAGTCACGACCGACACGCTCGAGCGTGAACCCGTAGTAACGGACAACGGATCCAATCACCGACACCATCCACGACGCAAACAGTATCGGCAGTACCACCACTACCAGCAAGACGGCGAACACCCACACTTGGCCCATTGCGGCGCCGAGCGCGTCAACAGGACGTCCCAACGCACCGGGAAGCATGAGGCGCTCCAAGAATGACGAACCAAATCGTTCGCATCCGCTGATCAACAACGCAATCAGCACACCAATGTTGTTGGACGTGCCACCGGCCACCATCAGCTCTTCAACATCGATGGTCGCAATGACCACCGGCTCCGTATCGTCCGCGTGGATCGAGCCGGCCCCGAGGCCAACTGACGCGGCAGTGGCCAACTGCGCGAGCACTGCTTCGGTGTCACCGGCTGCAGGCACACGAGTCGCTTGCACGCCGGCCGTGGCCGATCGACGCTCCGCCACCAGTGTCTCCCGCAGCGCCTGTGCATCGCCCCAGCGCAGTACGCTCAAATCCGCTTCGGCACTCGCACCTGACGTACCCGTTTCCACGCGCAGCTCGGCCATCCCAAACACACGCTGCAACGCGGACTGTCGCACATTCACGCTCTGAATACGACCAAACGGAATGATCCGCGATTGTTTGCGCAGCACACCACTTTTGACGATCAGCGCGTCATGTGACAAGCCATATCGTTTGGTGAGATACGACGCCACTGACCAGGCGGCGGTCACGGCGAGCACCCCACCACCGAGCAGTGCGATAATCCGACCGCCGCGGTCACGATTCTGCATGTACAACAGCGCAATGGGAATGACGCTGCGCGTAAGTGAGCTGACCCACTCCAGCAGTATCGAAAAAATGTGCAAGCGTTGCAACGGTACAACGGGATCGGTCTTCGTCTCAGGTGGTGTGGCGCTCTCCGGCGCCAGCGCCTCGGTGTGGTTCGCCACCTGCCCTGCATCCCCGCTCGGCGTGCTCACAGCGGCTCGACGACGCTCGCCAGCTGCGCCAGCTGTTCGCGCAAAGCGGCAGCGTCATCCGGTCGCAGCCCGGGAACGGTAAGTGACGCGCCGCTGCCGGACGCCGTATGCACGGTCACGCGCATCAGACCCAGCATACGTTCCACCGGGCCCTGCTCCGTGTCGACATGCTGGATGCGCGTGTAGGGCACTACGCTTTCCACGCGAACCATCACACCGCGATCAAGACGAAGCGCGTCATCGGTCACCCGATAGCGCCAGGCCTCGTAGCGACGGCGCGGCAATCGCCAGGCCGCAAACGCGGCAATCAGCCACGGCAGCAGCGCCACCAAGCCAACAACCCATGGCTTGTCGTTGCGGAACACCACGAACGCTCCAACGCCAAGCAGCGCGGACGGCAGGATGGCCTGCAGCAAAAAGCTGATCCGCCACAACGTTTGCACGCGCGGCTCAAGTGTGCGCGGTGCGTCATCTGCGAGCGGTGGCTGGGCGGGTGTGGCCTCCCTCGCCGTTGGCAGCGTCTCTGCTACGCGCTCATCTGCCTGAACGTCCGGAGTCGTCGTGACCGGAGGCGCTGGGTCTTCTGCGAATGTTGATGGCTCCGTCATGACAACTCCAGCGAGATCTGCACCGATTGACAGAACGTGCGGCGATGGTGCGGCGTCAGTCCAAAACGCGTGATGGCATCCCGATGCACCGGTGTTCCATATCCAACGTTGCGTTCCCATCCATAGTTGCCATAACGCTGTGCCAATCGCTGCATGAGGTTGTCGCGTAGCACTTTGGCCACGATCGACGCGCACGCAATCGAGTAGCAAGTGGCGTCACCTCTGACTACGGCGGTGTGTTCACGCCCCAGCCATCGCAGGGCGTTGCCGTCAATCAACAGATGGTCCGCTGATCGACCAAGACGACGTTCACATTGCGCCACCGCGCGCTGCATTGCCCTGACCGTGGCGTGAAACACATTGAGCTCCTCGACTTCGTGCACCGATGCGGCGCCTACGCCAATGGCCAGGGCCGCGTGCCGAATTTGCGTACACAGTCGCGCACGGGTGTCCGCGTCCAGCTGCTTGGAATCGTTGACGCCGGAGATGGCGCGTTTGTCTTGCGGCATGACGATCGCGCATGCGACAACGGGGCCCGCGAGGGGGCCCCGTCCAACTTCGTCGACACCGACAATCGCAGGGCCGTGTCGCGTGCGGAGTGTCGTTTCGAGACGACTCCAACGCGCCATCAGTGCTCCGCAACGGCGGGAAGGATAACCATGCTCAGCTCGTAGCCGAACCCTTGGGCGGACGGACCGTCTTGCGTTCCTTGATGCGCGCGGCCTTACCGACCACGTCACGCAAGTAGTACAACTTGGCACGACGCACCACACCACGACGCACGACGATCAGGCTGCCGATCATCGGGCTGTGAATCGGGAAGATACGCTCAACGCCCACACCGTTGGAGATCTTGCGCACGGTAAACGTTTCGCTCACGCCGCTTCCGCGCCGCGCAATGCACACACCTTCAAAGGCCTGCAAGCGCTCCTTCTCGCCTTCCTTGACTCTCACGTTCACGCGAACGGTGTCGCCCGGACGGAACGGCGGAATATCATCGCGCAGCCACTCTTTCTGCGTTTCCATAAACGGATGCATCTAATCTCTCCCGGACGCAACGCGTCCGTCTGCGAGGACAGCGAAGGCCTCGTGTCACGCTGGCTACACGAACTCCAGCGCTACAACAACGAGGTGCGAGAGGCCGCGCCGAGTGCCCGGAGGACTTCTCCGGCACCACTTGCGTGGCATCGCGACTGTCGGCAGCCCCGAACGTGGCCGACAGGAAATCTCGGTGCGAACACCAAGCCTCTTAAGATACAATGGTTCGGTAAGGGAACGCCAGTGGCACTCGACACAAGCTGGAGCAAATGGCGCGTACCTTTCATTGTTACACCATGCCTGCCCGACTCCCCCTGTTTCACCGTGCTGCCAACCTACGCGTCAGCAGCACCGCGCGAGCGAGCGGACTGCTGGGCGTGGCCTGCCTGGTGGCCGCGCTGCCCGCCTGTCGGCACGGATTGCCCAAACCGGCGCCCGCCGCCATCGAGGCCTCGGGCGCGCGAGTCATCGCCGCCGGCGATTCGGCCGCCGTTAAGAAAGCCCTCGTGCGCGCCATCACACGGTTTCAGGATGCCTGGGCCGACGCGTGGAAGCGCAGCGAGGTTGGCCGCCACGGCCCGCTCGCCTTTCATATTCTCCGCGCTGACCTCGACGACGGCTATTTCAGCCCGGAGGTCCGGCGGTACCAGGCCATCTATTGCTATTCGGGTTGGCAAGGCGCACTGGCCGCAGGGCCGAGCGCGGCCGATCGGTTGCGCAGCAAATTCATTGATCGCATCCGTGGCGAACGGGACACTGGCACAATCTGTCCAATCTGGACCCCTGAAGGCGACGACCTCCCGCTGGACGAGGCCACCAACCTCGACCTGGCGCTCCGCGTCGCCTATCGGCCGCGCTTGCGGCGAGAGAGAGACAGCCTGTTGTCTCGCCTGTCCGTGGCCGGTGATCGCTTCCCGGGGGACATGTGGATTGTCGGACAGCGCGTCCGATTTCATCTCGACCAGCAGCAACCGGCGCGCGCGCTGGCAGCCGCCGACCGTTGTGAGGCGGACGCAACGTGGTGCGCATCGCTGCGCGGCGTCGCGCTCGAACGGCTGGGACGGATCATAGAAGCGGAACGGGCCTTCGATCGCGCCGTCGCGTCACGGGCGATACCAGCCGACGATCCGACGTGCGGCGACGCCTTCGTGCTCCGCCTGCTCGACAACGATGCGCGGCGGCGTCTGTCAGCGCTCGCCTGTGCGGCGCGTGCGGCGGCGCTCGATACCATGTGGTGGCTGGCTGACCCACTGTGGTCCGACGCCGGCAACGATCGTTTTGTCGCGCATCATTCACGTCGCACATGGACGCAATTGCGCGCCGCCGTTGATCGCGATGAGCGGCACAGTTGGCGGTACGAATCGGGTGGTGACGCCCTGAGGGAAACAATTGTGCGATACGGCTGGCCGTCCCATACGTATTGGGGCGGACGATTTCTCGATGACTCGGTGTCGATCAATCGGGAAGCAGTTCGCAAGCTCCCTGACGCACCCTATCCGGCACTGGAGTACATGGCGTCAGATCGCATGACGTATGTACCCACCGGAAATGTCCTCTCGCAACCCTTCAACAGCGAAGCGTCGGCCTGGTCGCTTTCCCGCGACGCCGACAAGTCACTCGACGACTGGACCCCAACGGAATTCATGGCGCGCTCCATCGCTGTCCGACCGATGCCGACGGGACAGTATGTTCGCTTGCTACGCGACTCGGCCATCCTGTTTGGCCTCGCCATTGACAGCGCCACGCCCGACCATGCCCCCGATCCTATCACGTCACCGTTTGCGACACTGGTGGCCGGCTTTGGTCCGCACGATACGCGTATCATCACGCGCGAGCCCGTTTCCATTGACGCTACGTTGCGCCTGAGCGGACGGTTACGTCACGCGCCATTTGTACTGAGTGTGGAAGTCGAAAGTCGGGTACCGCATGAGCCGATTCGTCGCATGCGCACGGGTGTGCAAGCACCTCCGCCGCTCCGTGCGGGTACTGTCATGCTATCGGATTTGGCGCTGATCGATGCACTGTCGCTTGACGCGCTCAACGTAATCGAACCCGAGGATGCGCTGTCCCGTTTATTGGGTTCGCTAACGGTGTCACGAGCCGAGCCGCTGGCGCTGTACTGGGAAACGTATGGATTGCCACCAGGCGACACGCTCGACGTCTCGGTGGAAGTTGTTCGCAATCAGACCGGCGGATTGGCCCGACGAGTGGGCGCTGCGCTCGGTTTGGCCGACAATATGCGCGACAGCGTGTCCATTCGATGGCGTGAACCCGACGCTGGTCGCGGTATTTTATCGATTGCAACGCAGGTCCCGACCGTCGCCCGGATGGTTGTGCTCGATCTGCGAAACGTGGTGGCCGGATCGTACCAATTGCGTGTGCAGATTCGCCACGTGGATGGTCGGACGGCGCGCAGCGAACGTCGGGTGCAGCTGCTCAACTAGCGTGGGGTGGCAATAGTCATTGGGCCAATGATGGGTGGCTACCGGGTGGCTCGCGACCATGGCCTTAACGATATTGATGCGTGTTCGTCAGCCTCTGCATGTTTGTAGCGGCTTCCTGACTCCTTCCGATTTCTGCACTTTTGTCATGCGCGATCCGAGAACAGTTCGTTTCCTGATGCCACTGGTTGGCGGTGTGCTGCTCACCGGCGCACTTGGCGGCTCGGCGTATGGCGTGCGGGAAGCCGATGCAGCGGCGCTCTCCCGAGGTAACAGCGACGCAAGTTCAGGCTGGAGTGTGATCCAGACCGCGACCGACAAAGACTCCCTGAACATGCGCAAGGATCTGCAAAAAAGGATCACCCGATTTCATCGTACGTGGCGCAATGCGTGGCAGGAGTCGCTGATCAAGCGTGGGCTGGTGAACATCAATCTGCCCATGACGATGAACGACTACAGCTTCCGCAACTTCACGCCCGAGGTAAAGCGCTATCAGGCACTGCTGTGTAACGCGGGCTGGATTGGTGAAGCTGGTATGGCCAATGCTGAGGGCAATCTCGACGGGACAAATGTTCGGGCCCCTTCGCGGGACCGCCCCGGTGCGTCACAACGCATGGTTGATGCGGCCATGACCAGCACAGCCACTGAGGACGGCGAAATGGGTTCGCCCGTATCCAATGGATTTCTCAACGCCCAAGGGCTCGACGTGATGCGCCGTATTCGTGGCGACCGCGACAAGGGTCAGGTATGTCCACTGTGGGTTGCGGATGAAGACATCATCCCGATTGATGAGGGGGAACGCATCGACTTCGCCTTGCCCGTTGCCCGGCGACCGTGGATTCGTCGCTCGCGTGACACGGTTATCACGCGCCTCGCACAAGCAGCGCAGAAGTTTCCGGGTGACGGCTGGGTGGCCGGTCAACGCGTGCGCTTTCTGGTGGATAACGCAGACCTCGACCAGGCGGTGAGCGCCGCGCGCGAGTGTTCCGCCTCCGAGGCCTGGTGTGCGGCACTGCTTGGGTACGCGCATGAACAGAGTGGAAACTTCACGTCCGCCGACAGCGCCTTCAGGCGCAGCGTAGCCGCCGAGTTTTCAGCCACATCGGGTGTGTGTGTAGACACCACGGCTTTTGTGTTGCTGGCGCCAGGGCCACGGCGCGCCATGCGCGATCGTCCGTGCACCGAACAGCGAGATGTTGCCGACAAGCTGTGGTGGTTGGCCGATCCGCTTTGGGGCGAAGAGGGCAACGAACGCTTTGCCATACACTACTCGCGACGCACGAGCATGTTGCTGCGTTCGGCGTTCGGAGAAGACGAACGGTATGTGTGGCGCGCCGTCGCCGGTGGCGAAGCGCTGCAAGAGGCCATTATGCGTTACGGTTGGCCCACACACACATATTGGGGCGGCTATAGCATGGACTCGGCGATGGATGTGGCACGACAGAGTGTGCTGATGCAACCGGAGCCGCCGTACACTTCCAAAGAGTACGCGCCTGATCGTGTCGCACTGGTTCCCGCGTTCACGGCCATCGACTCGCCGTTTGTGGCCAAGGCGTCTGATTGGCCAATGGAGCGGCCCGACAGCATCAGCCAGGAGCAGTGGTGGCCGTTTGAGCATCTCGCATTCCCTTCGCGCATTGCCACGCTCGATGAAGGCCAATCGTTCATGCTGCGTCGTGACAGCACGATTTTATATGGAATCGCGATTGACGATCCGATCCACATGCTTCAGCCGGGCGTGCCGTCGCTCCCGCGACTTCTGCTGCTGGCCAGTACGTCGCCCGCCAGCATTCAGACGGTGAGCGATACGCTGCTACCGTTTGGACGCTCCCTGCGCACTGGTGGACATCTGGCGCCGGAGCCGCAGGTGCTGAGCATCGAAGTGCCGGGACGCGTACCGCGAGAAGTGGCGCATCGACGTCGTTTTGGCATCACACCGCCACCTTCGCTCGCGCAGATGAGCGACACAGACGTCGCCGTGTCCGATCCCGTCTTTGTGCTGCTGTCACAGCGCGGCGCGTCGGCACCCACCGACCCCGCCATGGTACGCGAGCAGATGGCCGGATCACTCTCATTGCCACGCTCGGTTCCGTTTGCGCTGTACTGGGAAAGCTATGGATTTGCGCCGGGGGATACGGTGGACGTGGAGATTCGCATCTCGCGACGAGATGAGACCAGTGCCCTGCGCCAACTGGGTGCCGCGCTCGGTGTCGCTGATGCAAAGCGCGATAGCGTCAGCATCAAGTGGCGTGAACCTGATCCGGGCCGCGCGTCGCAGCAGATTCCGGCACGCATTCCAACCGTCACCCGCGCCATCTCCGTTGACCTGCGCAATCTCGAGCCGGGTACTTACGTGTTTCTTGTCGAGATGGCACGCCCCGATGGCACGCGGGCCCAAGGCGAGCGTCGCGTTACGATCGTGGAGTAGCCGCCACGGCGCGGTCGGTGCGTTACGATCGTGGAGTAGCCGCCACGGCGCGGTCGTATCGCTCCGCACTGGCATCGGCGGCGGCAAACAGATCTACCATGGGCGCGGGATACTCGTCGCCCACCGTCACATCGTAGCGGCGTTGCTCGTCCTGATTGAGCTGATCCGGTCGATAGATACGGCCCCCGGGAATGCGCGCCAACTCGGGTAACCAGTGTCGCGCAAACGCACCGTCGGCATCGTAGTTGGCAGCCTGTTTGTGCACGTTGAAGAAGCGAAAGCCACGCGCGTCATTGCCCACGCCGGCCACGTACGCCCAGTTGCCCCAGTTGCTGCCCACATCGTAGTCAACGAGCAGCGACTCAAACCACTGTGCGCCGCAGCGCCAATCAATGCCGAGCACACGCGTAAGAAAGCTGGCCACGTTTTGCCGGGCGCGATTGCTGGTGTAGCCGGTGGCCGCGAGTTCGCGCATGGCGGCATCAACGAGCGGGAACCCAGTGGTGCCTTCCACCCATCGATTGAAATCCATGCGCGCATCGTGATCGCGCAGATCGCGCCATGGATAGCGCAAACCTTGCAGCCCACCGGCTGAGTACAAGCGAGCGCCCCATTTGACCGCGACCCAACGAAAATAGTCGCGCCAATGCAGCTCGAATACCAGCCAGTCGGTGTCGGCATTGCGCACACGTTCCCGCTCGTAGCGACGCACTTCGGCAAACACGGTGCGCGGTGAAAGACAACCCAGCGCCAGCCACGGTGAGAACTTACTGGAATCGTTTGTGGCCAGGAGTCCGTTGCGCGTGGTCTTGTACGTCTTGAGCTGATCGGCCTCCCACATCCACACGTGCAATCGTGCGAGGCCTTCCAACTCACCGCCACGAAAGCGCAGCAGCGTGCGCGCATCAGTGGCCGGTTCCGTTAGTCCGAGCGAAGCCAACGACGGCATGTCGCCGGGGGCGATGGACGGCGCGCTGAGCTTCGCTGGCGCGGGTAGCGGTTCACGCACCGTGACCCGCCGCTCCACGGCGTTGCGGTATTTGGAGAAGGTGTCGGGAAGCGCGGCGACGGCGTACGGCAGGTCGTCGTGATGCACCATGGTGTGGCCAAAGAACGCGCGAGCCCTGATCGATGTCGTCTTGAGCGCGTTCAGCACAGCGTGTTCCACACGCTGCTCCTCCGGCACCGGCTCGTGATGAAAGTACACGTGCGATGCGTTGAGCTCGCGCGCGATCTCTGACACGACAGCTTCCGGCTCACCAACGCGTACCGCCAGTTCTCCGCCGATCGCGCGTGCAGCGGTGCGCAGCGCGTCGAGGGATTCAATCAGGAACCGGGCGCGAAATGATCCGGTTTTGGGCACGCCGATGCTCAGTGTGCTGAACTGTCGCGGATCGACGCAGTACAACAGTAGCACTCGCGCGTGATTGGCGAGCGCGGCTTGCAGCGGTTCGTGATCGTGCAGTCGGAGGTCGTTGCGCAACCAGACAATTCCGGGCGGCGTTGCGTGTGCGGTGTTGGGGTCAGAGGGCATGCGCTACTGAACGTGCAGGCGTGAGCGGAGTTCCGCGGGGGCGCAGGCGTACGCCTCACTCACGACGCGCGCACGTTGTCAATGTCCACCGATATGGTCCGCCACTGACCTTGCCGGAACCGCCACTGGCTGAGCAGGCTGCGGGCAATGTGCCCGGCAAGGATCGCCGACCAGATGTGCTCCGGCTGCAGTGTGGCAAACCGCTGAATGGTAAAGCAGATACCCAGCGGCAACACCACCTGTGAAACCACTGAGATGTACAGCGGACTGCGCGTGTCGCCGGTGCCCTGCAGTGCGCCGGTGTACGTAAGCGCGGTCGCAATGAACACGCCCGACACACTGAGAAACCGCAGCAGTTGCACGCCCAGCTCAACCACCACCGGGTCGTCCATTCCGAATGCCCCCAGCAAAACCCGCGGAATCAACAGATAGAGCAGCCCAATACACGCCGCACCGGCAAACGCGATGCGCGCCGCGAGATGCGCCGCTGCGTTTGCACGATCGGGCAATCCGGCGCCCAGGTTCTGTCCGGCAACGGTCGCGACCGCACCCATCAGTCCAATCGAGGTCCAGGTCACAAGGCTGAACAGCTCCGTGTACGCTACGGCATACGCAGCTTGAGCCTGTGCACTCAGCGCAAGCGAACCAATAAACGCCAGCATGAACACGCCACCCACATTCATGGCGATGCCCTGAATACCGGCGGGCAATCCAAAGCGGAACAGCGCGCGAATGATGTCCCAATCCGGCGCCCACGGGCCGCCCTTTGGAAAGCGTACCACCCATGAGCCGCGTGAAAGCGCCAACAGCGCATACACCGCCACGCTACCGGTTGCGATCACGGTACCAATGGCAGCACCGGTCGTTCCGTAGGCCGGTATCGGGCCGAGTCCACGAATGAACACGACATTGAGCGCGATGTTGAGCGCCGTAACAATGGCGCCAATGCGCAACGGTGTGCGCGCGTCACCGGCCGAACGCAGCGCACCGCCGAGCATAAAAAAGATCAGCATGCCAAAGCTGAAACCAAACATGATGCGGAGATACGGGAGCGCTTGCGCCTGCACTTCCGGTGTCGCATTCACTACGTCGAGAAGTGTAGGCGCCAAAAAATAACCGGCTGGTGCGAGCACTCCCACCGCCAACACAACCGCCGTGAGAAATGCCTGATACACGGTGCGGTTCACCCGCTCGCGATCACCGGCGCCGGCAAAGCGCGCCACGAGCACGCTCATGCCGGTAAACAGTGATGAGATAAACACCACCACCACAATGAACAGCTGCAGGCTCACGCCAATGGCCGCATTGCCGGTATAACCCACGTAGTGCCCAACCATCGCGTGGTCGATCACTCCCTGCAAGCCGCCAATGATGTTCTGCAACATGGTGGGCCAGGCGATCCGCCAGACGGCGGGCAGCAACGGGCCCTCGATTATTGATCGATCATAGGCCGGTGCCGCCTTCTCGGCGGGTGCAACCGGCTGAGCAACGAGGCTCATGACAACTCGGGACGGGAGACGAGCAGAGACGCGGACGGTGGAGCGCCTGAGCATCAGAAGCGGCGGCGCTCCGAAAGCTACCGCGAGATTGTCACACGGGCGATGCACGCGTATATCTCGGTCAGTACGAGCGCCATGTTTCACCTGTTGCCGGTTACCACCATGCGCTGGACACGTGGGCATCGCAGTGCAAATATCGAAGATCGTCGTGGTGCTGCCGGTTCGGGTGGCGGCGGTGGTGGCGGGCTGAAGGTGGGTTTGGGCGGTATGGTCGTGCTGGTCGTATTGAGTGTGGTGTTCAAGCGCGACTTTCTCAGCCTGGCCAGTGATCAGGGCGGATTCTCCGATGCGGCGGGCGTTGAAGCGCCACCCGCCCGTGTGTCCGTCGCCGAGGACAGTCTCACGCAGTACATCGGGTTTGTGCTCGACGATGTGCAGCAGCACTGGACGGATATCTTCGCCGGCAGCGGTGAGACCTACCCGGTTTCTACCCTGGTGCTATATCGCGATGCGACGCCCACCGCATGCGGTACCGGCCAATCGGCCTCAGGGCCCTTTTACTGTCCGGCCGATCAAAAGGTCTACATCGACCTCGACTTCTTTGCTGAACTGCATGAGCGATTTGGCGCCGCTGGTGATTTTGCGCAAGCGTACGTAGTGGCGCACGAGATCGGACACCACATCCAGACCATCACCGGACAGTCGCAATCAATGCGAGAGCTACAGCAGCGCAACCCATCACAGGCGAATCAGCTCTCCGTGCGGCTGGAGTTGCAAGCCGACTGCTACGCCGGTGTGTGGGCGCATTCGGCGGCTCAGCGAAACCTGCTCGAAGACGGTGATGCGGGAGAAGGTCTCGCTGCCGCCGCTGCCGTGGGCGACGATCGTTTGCAACAATCCGCCGGACGCCGCGTCACACCCGAAGGGTTCACACACGGCACATCCGCGCAGCGTATGGAGTGGTTCAAGCGCGGGTTGACCACGGGGCGCGTGGTGGCATGCAACACATTTGACGGTGTGCGCTGAACTACTGCAACGCATGCCGTAGATAGACATTACCGTCAATGTACTCAAAGCGCTCGCCGTCTTTGGTCACACCCAGGCCAAGCCGGTGGATCGCGAGCAAAAATGGCTGACCACTGTCATCCTGAAGCGTGAGCCAAGCGGTGTCTTGCGCGTTCGACCGGCAGCGCCGATTTCCTCATCGCTCATGCTGTACCTGAGCGAGAGCGGGATGTGCAGCGCGTAGCCGTTAATGGGGACGGGTTGCGGCGGCACACCCAGAGTGGGTCTGACAACTGCCGCAGCACGCCACTTACCCTCCGGTGCGACGGCACCCAGCCGGCGTAACGCTTCGTTGGTTCGTCATACCGGCGTTACGCAGCGCGACATCAAGTTGCTCCATCTGACTTTCGCGCGACAAACGCGCAATGCTGAGCGGACCGCCGAAGGTCGCCACCGCAACGACAGCCATAGTCGGTTTCGTTGTTCAACGACTGCAGCGACGGTGGAATGCCAGCTGCAAAAAACCATACGCTGAATCCCAGCGTGACCAGTATCCACAGCTGTATGTAGCGTTCGGACGCCATCTTCAATCCGAACAGCACGTCAAGTGCGCCCAGAGCCAGCGCCAGCGCCGCAAATATCACAGCGGCCCAGATACCGGTGGTCAGCGCGCGCAGCAGCAATGTCTTGTTGTATTGCCAGAAGCCGCGCGGCTCGCCGGCGCCGAGATATGGCAACACCGACGCGGCCAGATGGAATATCAGGGCGAGTTGTCATAAACGGAAATCGCACCACTCTGCGCCATGCAGCGTTGATCGCCGTTTGCATTGCGCCGAGATCATGATCCGCTGGCGACGCGTTCAGCGGGAGCGATGTCATGTTACGCGTCTCCGTGCCAAGTGAGGTTCAAAAACAGATCGCGTGTCAGCTTGCAGTCCGCTTCCGCCGCGCTTTTTTTGCCGCTTTCCTGGCCTCCTTCTCCCGTGCGTCCGCTTCCTGCTGCGCGATCACTGCTTCACGCGCCCCAATCGCCCGTTCGCGGCCTTGCCACTCAGCGCGATCCCGCTGCTCCGCTTCTCGCGAACGCTGCAGTGATTCGTCGGCGCGCCACGCATCGATCCGGGCGTGATCGCCACTCATGAGCACCTCAGGAACGTCGTACCCGCGAAACTGTGCCGGTCGCGTATAGCTTGGCGCGCTGATCCCGCGATCGTAAAACGAGTCGGTGCGAGCGCTCTCCAGATCGCTCATGGCACCGGGCAGCAATCGCACCGTTGCATCGATCATCGCCAACGCAGCCGGCTCGCCGCCACTAAGCACAAAATCGCCCAGCGACAATTCTTCGGTGGCCAGATGCTGCGCAACACGCTCATCAACATCCTTGTAATGTCCGCACAGCAACGTGAGCTCGGCGCCAGCCGCAAATCGCACTGCGTCTGCATGTGCAAAGTGCTTGCCCCGCGCCGACATGAGTGCAATGGGCGCCTTGGCACCAATGCTCTCCACCGCTTCGAAGAACGGGCCTGGTTGCATGACCATGCCCGGTCCGCCGCCAAACGGATAATCGTCAACGCTGCGATGCTTGTCGTGTGTAAAATCGCGCAGATCAATAAACCGGAACTGCACACCACCGGCGGCCACGGCGCGTGACGGAATGCTCAGGCCGAGCGGACCGTCGAAGAAGGATGGAAAGATCGTGACAACGTTGATGGTGAGCACGGATGTCAGTCCAATAACCCCGGCAGATCGATCAACGTCACCCGGCGTGCAGCGAGATCAGACGACGCAATCAGTTCCTCGCGCCACGGCACCAGGCGCTTGCCATTGACCGTGTCCACCTCGATCAGCAGACCCTGCGGCGCTTCGTACACATCGCACACGGGCCCGATGGTGGTTCCATCGTGCGCGAGTACCGTAAGCCCCACCAACTCGTGCAGATACACTTCATCTTCACTCGGCGGCGGAAGCGTGTCTTCATCTGCAAACACCGTGCGTGCCTTCCACGACTCGGCGACCGTGCGATCGGTGAGTCCTGCGATCGTGACGATCCAGCCGGCGTTGGCTTCGCGCGCTTCCGTGAGAGTACGCGGTTCCTCATCGATTCGAGCACCGTCGGCCGATCCGATAAAAACAACGCGGCCGGGCGCGAACACCGCACCCGGCACGTCGGACTTCGACTCAATGAGCAGCGCGCCGCGCACACCGTGTGCACGACGAACCCGCCCGACCAGCAGTCGCGTGTTCAGCCTTCCGCCTCGGCGCTTCCCGCATCGGCGCCTGCCGCATCGGCTTCCTTCGTCTCGCTGAGCGGCACTGCGCTGGCACCAAGCTTGGCGGCCAGGCGCGCTTCATGACGCTGCTTGAGCACGCCTGCCTTGCGAAGCAGTGAGCGCACCGTGTCGGTGGGCTGCGCGCCAACGTTCAGCCAGTAGTTCACACGATCGATCTTGAGATTGATCGCATTCTCCGCAATGCGCGGCTGGTACTGTCCAATGATCTCCACAAAACGACCATCACGCGGCGCGCGCGAATCGGCCACCACAATACGGTACATCGGAGTCCTTTTCCGTCCTTCACGACGGAGACGAATTTTTACGGCCATGGTACAAACCTCGATACGGAGTGTGAACTACTGTGCGGTACCGAGCTCCTCGCAACATTGGCATTTCCAATGCGCACTCGGGTGGTGCTGCTCGTCGCGTCAATCGCGACGCGTTCGGCTACCGCGGACCGAACATGCCTGGCATTTGCGGGAAACCCATGCGCCCCGGCTTTCCACCACCGGCGCCCCCGCCCATCTTTTTCATCATTTTTTGCATCTGCTTGAACTGGTCCATGAGGCGATTGACCTCAGACACCGGCCGTCCTGATCCCTTCGCAATGCGCGCGCGACGCGAACCGTTGAGCAGATCGGGCTTCTTGCGTTCCGCCTTTGTCATGGACAGCACAATGGCCTCAACGTGCTTGAGACGCTTGGGATCCATTTTGGCATCCTTGAGCGCCTTGGTGTTCACGCCCGGCACCAGCTTGAGCAGGTTCTCCATGGGCCCCATCTTCTGCATTTGGCGCATGGCCGAGAGGAAGTCTTCGAGATCCATCCCCTCCTTGCGCACCTTCTTTTCGAGCTTCTTGGCTTCGACGTGGTCGAACGACTCCTGCGCTTTTTCCACGAGCGACACGATATCGCCCATTTGCAGAATGCGTCCGGCCATGCGCTCCGGATGAAACTCTTCCAGCGCGTCTACCTTTTCGCCCACACCAATGTACTTGATGGGCTTCTTGGTCACGCCGTAAATCGAGAGCGCTGCGCCACCGCGAGCGTCGCCATCGAGCTTGGTGAGCGTCACGCCGGTGATGTTGAGCGCTTCGTCAAAGCCCTGGGCGATCTTCACGGCCTCCTGACCCGTCATGCCGTCTACCACCAGCATGATTTCGTCCGGCTTGATGGCCGCCTTCAGGCGCTTGAGCTCGTCCATGAGTTCAGCGTCGATCTGCAAGCGACCGGCGGTGTCCACGATCACCACGCGATCGCGATTGCGCACGCCCTGCTCAATGCCGGCCTTGGCGATCTTGACCACATCGTTCGTACTGCGATCAGCGTACACGGGCACGTCGAGCTGCCTGCCCAGCGTCTCCAGCTGATCAATGGCGGCGGGACGATACACGTCGGCGGCCACCATGCGCGTGCTCTTGCCCTCGGCTTTGAGACGGCGAGCGAGCTTGGCGGCGGTGGTGGTTTTACCCGAACCCTGCAGACCAACCATCATCACGATGGTGGGCGGGACGGTACTGATCTTGAGCCCTTCCCGTCGCTCGCCGAGCATGCTGGTGAGCTCGTCGTACACAATCTTGACGAGCTGCTGTTCCGGTCGCACCTGCTGTAGCTGCAAGACGCCCACGGCCTTTTTCTCTACCCGCTCGAGGAACTCGCGCGTGAGGGAAAAGTTGACGTCGGCTTCGAGCAGGACGCGCCGTACTTCGCGCAGTCCTTCTTTGATGTCGCTTTCGGTGAGGACGCCCTTGCCGCGCAGCTTGGCGAAGACGTTGCCGAGTTTGTCTGAGAGCTCGTCGAACATAGCCTTAAAAGGTAGTCAGGCCGGGGGCTGGTTGCCAGTGCAGGGCGTCTCAAAAGCCTCACCGGTAGATAAAAGAGATGCGATGGGGGATTGACTGACCCCGCAAACCCCCAGCACACCCAATGAAACATTACGGAGCTTTTGGTGTCAATTGTCACTGTGCGTACTCGAACACGCATTGCATCCCTCCCGCGGCACCCCGATCCATGCAGATCCTCCGATCCCGCCGCGCGCTCGCGGCCCTGCTCGTGTTTGTGCTGCTCAGCGCCGCCTGGATGCTGGCCGATTCGCCCGAAGCAGACTCGGCGCTCACGGCCGTCGTCTCACGCGGCGAATTCGTGGTACCGGTGACCTCGGCCGGTGAGTTGCGCTCGTCTTCATTCGTGCAAATCCAAGGCCCGGCCAACGCGCAGCAGGCCGGTGCGTTCCAGATGAAGATCGCGTCCATCGTGCCCGAAGGTACGATGGTCAAGGAAGGTGACGTGGTCGCCGAGCTCGACCGCTCTACGCTCGCCAGCAAAATGCAGGAGACGGCGCTCAATGTGCAGAAGGTGGAGGCACAATACGAACAGGCCATGCTCGACTCTACGCTCAACCTGTCCAAGGCGCGTGAGGACCTTCGTGGAATGGAGCTGGCGGTCGAGGAAAAACGCATCGCCCGCGATCAGGCAAAGTTTGAAGCGCCGAGCGTACAGCGACAGGCCGAGATTGATTTCGAGCGCGCGGAACGTGCGCTGCAGCAGGGCGGCAAGGATCTGGTCACGCGCACCGAACAGGCGCAGGCCAAGATGCGCGAGGTGGGCGCTGACCTCGAGCGTCAGCGCAACCTGCAGAATGTGGTGATGGAAGTCATGCAAGGATTCACGGTAAGAGCGCCTTCCGCCGGCATGGTGATTTATGTGCGAGAGTGGAACGGTCAAAAGAAGGGTGCGGGCGCGCAGGTGAACCCGTGGGAACCGGCGGTGGCAACGCTACCCGACCTCTCGAAAATGGAATCAATGACGTACATCAATGAGATCGATGTGCGCAAAGTCGCGGTGGGCCAGCCGGTGCGCATCACACTCGATTCGGATCCGGGCAAGCAGCTCGAGGGCACCATAACGGCAGTGGCGAACGTGGGCGAGCAGCGTCCGAACTCCGACGCGAAAGTCTTTGAAGTGAAGATCAATGTCACGGCGCCCGATACAACACTTCGCCCAGGCATGACAACCGGCAACATCATCGAGACCGCGCGCGTGGCCGATGTGCTCTCGATTCCGCTGGAAGCCGTTTCCACAGCAGAGAGCGTGTCATATGTGTTCGTACGTCGCAGCGGACGTGTGATCAAACAGGAGATCACGCTTGGTGCCATGAACGACACGCACGTTGTTGTGAGTGCCGGGCTTGACGAAAGTGAAGAGGTTCTGCTGGTGCCGCCCACCAACGCAAGCAGTCTCACCACCCGTCGCCTTTCCGGTGACGCGCCGTAACCGGTGGCGCGCTGTGATTGCGCGCGTCAGCACGCAGACCACGTTCGCACTGCGCACCGCGTTGGAGGCGGTGTCGCACAATCGATTGCGCGCCGGACTCACGTCGCTGGGCATTCTGTTCGGAGTGGCGTCGGTGATTGCCATGCTGGCCATTGGCAAAGGCGCCGAGCAGGAGATTCTTGAGCAGATGCGACTGCTGGGCACCAACAATGTGATCATCACGCCATACGAGGAGCAGGAGGAAGGCGAGACAAGCGACATCCCCACCGCCAAACAGCCGCGCAAGTATTCGCCCGGACTTGGCGTGAACGATGTGGCGGCCATCGAGGCCGTGATTCCCGGATTGGATGCCGTCTCGGGTGAAGTGGTGGTGAACACCATGATCACACGAGAAGGCGTACGGCGATCGGGACGCGTGGTGGGCGTGGATACGAGTTACTTCCGGCTGCTCAATCTCGAGCTCGCGCAAGGCGCCACGTTTTCTGCGTCGCAAACGTCGGGTGAGTTCCCGGTGGCTATCATCGGGGACGGCGTGCGCAGTCGTTTCTTTACCTCTGAAGCGCCACTCGGCCGGCGCATCAAGGTGGGTGACAACTGGTTCACGGTGGTAGGTGTGTTGGCGGATCGTCAGATGATCGGCGAGAACGCCGACAAGCTGGGCATCCGCGATGCGTCCATGGATGTGTACGTGCCCGTGCGCACCATGTTGGTGCGTATTCGCGACCGTGCACGGCTCACGACAAGTGCCGTGCAAGCGGCCTCGCGCGACGAAGGCATGATGATGAGTGGCGGCGAACAGGAAGATCCTGACGTGCGACAGGAGCGCACCAATTCGCACCAGCTCGATCGCATCATTGTGCGGGTGAGCGAAGCCTCAGCGGTGCCGCAGGTCGCGGACATCCTGCGCCGTCTGCTCGCACGTCGGCACAACGATGTGGTGGATTACCAGATCACCGTGCCCGAGCTGTTGCTCAAGCAGGAGCAGCGCACAAAAACCATTTTCAACGTGGTGCTGGGGGCGATCGCATCGATCTCACTGATCGTGGGTGGCATCGGGATCATGAACATCATGCTGGCGTCCATTCTGGAGCGCATTCGCGAAATCGGAGTGCGACGTGCGATGGGTGCCACACAGGAAAACATTCTCGCGCAGTTTCTTGTGGAAGCCGTACTGATCTCTGTCGCTGGTGGAACTGCAGGCATCATCGTGGGGGCGGGTATCAGTGCCGCGATTGAGCAGTTCGCCGGCATTCGCACACTGGTGTCGCCGCTGTCCATTGCCGTCGCGTTTGGTGTGTCACTTACCGTCGGTTTGGTTTTTGGTATCGTTCCCGCGTGGCGCGCCGCGCGACAGGATCCCGTCGTTTGCCTCCGTTACGAATGACCAGACTTTTCTCTTGCTCCGGTGCGCGCGTTGCGTTGTGGACGCTGCTGCTCATCTCAGCCAGCTCCACCTGCAATAGCCTCAAGGCTCAAACCGCCACACCGATGGAGTTCACGTTGCGTTCGGCCGTCGAACGCGCGCAGAACCAGGGGCTTTCGGCCAAGGCGGCGCTGGCGGGACGCAATGCCGCACGCCAACGCGACCGCGCGTTCGCCGGTGCACTGCTTCCGCAGCTCTCACTCAACGGCAATCTTCCGGCCTACAACCGATCCATCATTCCGGTATTGCAACCGGATGGTTCCACGGTGTTTCGTTCGCAGCAGCAGAATGAAGCCGCGCTCACAATGCAGCTGGCGCAGCGTCTTCCGCTCACGGGCGGCGATCTGTTCATCAACTCTTCGCTTTCGCGTCTCGACGTCTCCGGTGATCGGGACATTCGTACCTGGCAGTCCACGCCCTTGCTCGTGGGCATTCGACAGGATCTGTTCCGTCTCAATCGCCAGAAGTGGGACAATCGCGAGCAGGATCTGCGCATGGATATTGCGGAGCGCGCATTCACCGAGTCGCTCGAGGAAATTGCGATCGCCACAACGAATGTTTTCTTCGATCATTACAACGCGCGCGTCGGGCTTGAGAATGCGAGAACCAATCTGTCGGTCAACGACAGTCTCTACATTCTGAATCAGGGACGCTTCGAAGTCGGGCGCATCGGTGAGAACGATTTGCTGCAAAGTGAACTTGCCTTGTTGCGCGCGCGGAACGCGGTTGACGCGGCGAGCCTCGAGCACGACCGCACGCTGGCGGCACTGCGTCTCACACTCGATTTACCGATTGGCGCACCGGTAAGCCTGATCGTGCCGGTCGACGTACCTCGCGTTAACGCGGATACGGCGCTGGCGGTGCGCGAGGCGCTGCGCAATCGCGCGTCGCTGCAGGAACTGGAGCTCACCGAAGTACAGACGGACCGGCAGATCGCCGAAGCGCGATTCGGGACCGGTCCGGGCGCTGCGTTGCAAGCGTCGGTGGGCTTCAACCAGACGGGGCCGGAAGCGGGCTCCGTATATCAAGACTTGCGCCAGGCACAGCGATTCTCCGTTGGTGTGCAGTTACCGGTGTTGCAATGGGGTGTTCGCGGCGGACAGATCGAGGCCGCCAAGGCCGAACACGCGCGTCAGGAGTTCGCCAGTCGACAATCGCGCGAGCAGACGGCGCAAGACGCACACTTTGCCGCCCTCGAACTCGCGCTCGCCGAACGGTTGCTCGACGTCGCTGCCAAGGCGGATACGGTGGGCAGCAAGCGCTTCGATGTGGCCAAGAATCGCTACGTGATTGGTCGCATCGGCATCGACAATCTGTACCAGGCACAAACGGAAAAAGATGGCGCGCTTCAGTCGTATCTGCAGGCGCTGCGCGGCTACTGGGTGGCGTACTATCGTTTGCGTCGGCTCACGATGTACGATTTTGAGGCGGATCGTCCAATCAGAGCGCGTGACCGGATTGGGTAGACGCCGGCGAGTGGACACGGTCAACGCAGGGCGCCTTCGCGCCGGCGCGCTACTCTGCTCCTCCGCGATGACGGCCTTCGTCGCCGCGGCGATCCCCTGATGGACGGTGAACTGCATTTACCGCAGAGACGCAGAAACGCAGAGGGGAACAGCAGTGAAATGGGGGAAAACTACGCACGGGCGACGCGATTCGTACCATTTCCCAACAGTTGCTGTTGTTGTTGCCGTGTCCTCTGTGGCTCTGCGGTGAAGGCCGTTGCCGCCGCGGCAATGCCCTGAGGGACGGTGAACGGCATTTACCGCAGAGACGCAGAAACGCAGAGGGTAACAGCAATGAATGGGCGAAAAGCTACGCACGCGCGACACGATTCGTACCATTTCCCAACAGTTGCTGTTGTTGTTGCCGTGTCCTCTGTGGCTCTGCGGTGAAGGCCGTTGCCGCCGCGGCAATGCCCTGAGGAACGGTGAACTGCATTTACCG
>JBBRDJ010000011.1:0-54741 GCA_038203945.1 Gemmatimonadales bacterium | reverse complement strand
AGGACATTGCCGACTTGGTACGTGACGGCAAGCTCACCGGCATTTCAGCCCTGCGCGACGAGTCTGATCGCGAAGGCATTCGAGTGGTGGTAGAACTCAAGCGCGACGCGATTCCGCGTGTTGTGCTCAACCAGCTCTACAAGCACACCGCCATGCAGAGCACGTTTGGTGTGATCATGCTGGCGCTTGTGCCTGATGAGACGGGGCGTCTCATTCCGCGCGTGATGCCGCTCAAGACGGTGTTGGAGCATTACCTCAAGCATCGCCACGAAGTCATTGTACGGCGCACACAGTTTGATCTCGACAAAGCGGTTGATCGTGAGCACATCCTTGAAGGGCTCAAGATTGCCGTAGACAATATCGATGAGGTCATCGCGCTGATTCGCGCCGCCGATGATACGCCCACGGCCAGCACGCAGCTGCAGACACGTTTCGCGCTCAGTGAGCGTCAGGCCGAAGCGATTCTCAACTTGCGTCTCGCCAAGCTTACCGGTCTGGAGCGCGGAAAGCTCGAAGAGGAACTCAGTGAAGTGCGCGCGCTCATCGCCGAGCTGCGCAGCATTCTGGAATCACGCGAGCGTCGTATGACGATCATGAAGGGCGAGCTGCTTGAAGTACGCGAAACGTTTGGCGACGAGCGTCGCACGGAGATTGTGAGCGACGAAGGTGAGTTCTCGGTGGAAGACCTCATCGCCGAAGAGGAGATGATGGTGACCATCTCCCGCCAGGGTTACATCAAGCGGACGGCCGTCTCGTTGTTCAACAAGCAGGGACGCGGTGGACGTGGCAAGATTGGTGCGGATTTGAAAGAAGGTGACTTCATGGAGCAGATGTATGTCACCTCCACGCATCACTACATCCTCATCTTTACCGATGACGGACGGTGCTTTTGGCTCAAGGTGCATGAGTTGCCCCAAGCCGGTCGTACCACGCGCGGCAAGCCGATTGTCAACCTCATCAATGTCACGCCCGATACGCGCATTCGTGCCATCGTGCCGGTGCGTGAGTTCAGCGACAATGAGTACCTGCTGTTTGGAACGCGCAATGGCACCGTCAAGAAAACGGCGCTGTCGCAGTATTCCAATGTGCGCGTGAATGGCATCAAGGCGATCAAGATTGAAGACGGCGACGAGCTGATCGATGTTCAGGTAACGTCGGGTACGAGCGACATCATTCTGGGCACGCGTCAGGGCCTGTCCATTCGCTTTCCCGAGCAGGATGTTCGCGAGATGGGACGCGACACCACTGGAGTCCGCGGTATCTCATTGGCCGATGGCGACGCCGTGGTGGGTATGGTAGTCATCCGTCGCAATGAAGCCACGCTGCTGGTGTGCACGGAGCTTGGACTCGGCAAGTGCACCTCGCTTGACGACTATCGCATTCAGAAGCGCGGTGGCAAGGGCATTCTCACGCTCAAGCGCACCGATCGAACGGGCCATGTGGTGGCGCTCATGGAAGTGTCGGCGGAGGAGGAAATCATGCTCATTACCCGCGGCGGTATCTCCATTCGCTCGTCCATGGCGCAAATGCGTGTGGTGGGACGGAACACGCAGGGCGTGAAGATGGTGTCGCTCGATGAGGGCGATCTGGTCACTGCCGTGGCGCGTGTGGTGCCGGACGACGACAAGGATGACGGCAAGGAAAGCGATGATGGTGACAACGGGGACGGTCCGGGTGGTGAGCCGACTCCCGATGGCGAACTCAATCTGACCAGCTGATCCGTTAGTTTGTGAAACGACGCGTGCAGTTTCGGCGCGTCGTTTCACGGTCGCCTCTCGATCGTCTTTCGGTCGCAGTCGTCTTTCCCCGCAGTCCCGCCCTCACGTGTCTCTGTCCGCTCCGCTCATCAGTTTATCCGCCATTCAGGCCGCCGCGCAGCGATTGCGCGGGGTGGCCGTGCACACGCCGCTCCTCCCGGTCGATGCGCTCAGCGAGAAGTTTCCGCTGGGCGTATGGGTGAAGGCCGAGTGTTTGCAGCGTGTGGGTGCGTTCAAGGTGCGTGGCGCGTACAACTTCATGGCCACCATGGATCCGGCGCTGCGCGCTCGCGGCGTGATTGCGCCATCGAGCGGCAATCATGCGCAGGCGGTGGCGTATGCGGCACGTCATTTCGGGGTGCCGTGTACGGTGGTCATGCCCACCACCGTGTCATCGGTCAAGCGCGTTGGCGCCGAACGGCTGGGCGCCACGGTGGAGTTGGTAGGGACTACCACCCTTGCTCGAATCGCGCGCGCTGAGGAGTTGGCACGTGAGACGGGAGCCGTAGTGGTCCCGCCGTTTGATGACGACACGATCATTGCCGGCCAAGGCACGATCGGTCTGGAGATTGTGGAAGCGCTGCCGGATGTGGCGACGGTCGTGGTGCCGGTGGGTGGCGGTGGATTGGCCAGTGGTGTGGCGGCCGCGATCAAACATTTGCGCCCCAACGTGCGCATTGTGTGCGTTGAACCGGCGGGTGTCCCCAAACTCTCGCGCGCCATGTTGCAGCGTGGGCCGGTGACGCTCGATCATACGTCGTCGATTGCCGATGGACTGCTTGGTGTGCGGCTCGGAAACCGCAACTGGGATCACCTGTCGGTGCTGGCCGATGAGGTGGTGAGTGTGGAAGACGGTCCCATTCGTTGCACCATGCGTTTTTTGCTGGACCGTCTCAAGTTGGTGACCGAGCCCAGCGGAGCGATCACGCTGACGGCCGTGATGGAAGGCAAAGTGTCGGCAAACGGTCCGATTGTGGCCGTGCTCAGTGGCGGCAACATAGAATGGGACGGCCTCATGGCGCAGGTGTCTGACGATGCGATGGCCGCTGAGTCGGTGCTCGCTTGATGGTTGCAGCGGCACGCATTCTGGTGGCTGATGATGATCCAGCGGTGTTGGAGTCCATTGGCTGGTTGCTCAGGGAAAACGGATACGACGTGGCGCGCGCGAGCGATGGTCGTTCGTGCCTTGAGGCACTCGATGAGCGCACACCGGACTTGCTGCTGCTCGACATTCTGCTGCCGGATACCGAAGGGTTCCAGTTACTGGAGCGCATCAAGGCCGAGGAGCGGTGGCGGGATTTGCCGGTGTTGATGCTGTCTTCGCTGCCACCGGAAGACGCATCGGTGCGCGCATTGGGTTTGGGCGCGGTGGATTTTATTCGCAAGCCGTTTCGTCCCAAGGAACTGTTGGCTCGTGTGCAAGCACATTTGCGTCATGGAGCGGTGTTCCGTGCCACCAGAGCCGCGCTGCAGCGCACGCAGGATGAACTGCACCGCGCGCAGGAAGACGCCGAAAGCCGCCGGAAACTGGTGGACATCTTGCACGAAGTCACCGGCGACTTGTCGGTGAGTGAGTTGTATCAGCTGCTCGTGGGCCGCGCGGCGCGGGCGTTGGGTGTGTCGCACTGCTCCGTGGTGCTGGCCAAGGCGGGTACGCGCACCGCCACGGTGGTGGCGGCGGTGGAGAATCCCAAGATCACCAACCTTGAAGTGTCGCTTGATCGGTACCCCGAGCTGGAAGCCGCGCTGGAAACGGGACAGCCCGTGCTGGTGGAGGACATTGCCACGCACCCGTTGTACGACGGCGTGCGACAGGTGTGGGGCCTTGAGGGCATCGAGGTCAACATCCGTTCGGTGATCGCGCTGCCGTTCACCGTAGATCGTGGTGTGTACGGCGTGTTTCTGGTGCGGCGCACGCTGAATCAGGAGGCGCTGGGGCCGGCCGATCTGGAGTTTGCAGAGGCAGTGATCACGGCGGCAGTCGCAGTGATTCAGCGCGCGCGCATGGTGGAGCACACCATGGCCGATAACGCGCGACTGGAGCAACTCGCGCAAACCGATCCACTCACACAGCTCCTCAATCGTCGTGCGCTCTCGGAAACGATTGGCGCCGAAATGGAGCGCGCGTTGCGCTATGACGCCTCGCTGGCGTTGCTGATGATTGATCTGGATCACTTCAAGCGCGTCAACGATACCTATGGTCACCTGATTGGTGACGATGTGTTGCGTGACGTTGCGCAGTTGCTGCGTGGACTGGTACGTGAGCGTGATGTGGTGGCGCGATACGGTGGCGAGGAGTTTCTGGTGATGCTTTCGGATATCGACGATGCGGGGGCCGAAGCGTTTGCTGAACGCATTCGGGCGGCGGTGGCGGAGCACACGTTTTCCACGCGTCCGCGTGAAGAGGGGATTTCTGTCACGACCAGCATTGGTGTGGCCACCTTTCCCGCGGCGCGCATTGAAACGGTCGAAGATCTGTTTGCACAGGCGGATGCAGCGTTGTATCGCGCCAAGGCCGATGGGCGTGACCGCGTCCGGCGATAAGGGGTGATGCACGTTAGGTTGCACACAACAACACTCCCTTCATCACTTACCGTTCGGAGATCACTCCATGCGGATGCTAGTTCTGGGCGCTGGACTGCAAGGTTCAGCTTGCGCGTTTGATTTGCTGCGGAATCCCGCAGTTGAACATGTGACGCTTGCAGATTTGCGTATTGGTGCGCTGCCGGCGTTTCTGCAGCCACACGCCGGTGGCCGGTTGTCCACTGCCGAGCTGGACGTGCGCAATCATGACGCGGTGCGTACGCTCATGCGACAGTGCACCGCGGTGTGCAGTGCGATTCCGTACTATTTCAACTTTCCGCTCGCACAGCTCGCAGTCGAGTGCGGAGTACACTTCACCGACCTCGGCGGCAACACCGAAATTGTGTTGCAGCAAAAGGGACTTGAGGCCGACGCAGAGGCCAAGGGTGTGAGCATTGTGCCTGATACCGGATTGGCACCGGGAATGGTGAACGTGCTTGCACAGTTCGGCATCTCGCAGCTGGATACGGTGGACAGCGTGAAGCTGTTCGTTGGCGGATTGCCACAGAACCCGCTGCCGCCACTCAACTATCAGATCGTCTATTCTCTGGAAGGCGTGGTGGACTACTACACCACAGAGTCGCTGGTCGTACGTGGCGGACGACGCACCACCGTTGCCGCGTTGTCTGAGATCGAAATGGTGCGGTTCCCTGAGCCGCTGGGCGAGCTCGAAGCGTTTCACACCGCGGGCGGCTTGTCCACCATGGTGTTTCGCTACGAAGGAAAGATCCCCAACATGGAGTACAAAACGCTGCGCTATCCGGGGCACGCCAATATCATGGAAGCGATCCGTGATCTCGGACTGCTCTCGCTCGATCCGGTAGATGTAAAGGGGCAGCAGGTGGTACCGCGCGATGTGTTTGTGAAAGTCGCTGGTGCGAAGCTACGCAAACCGGGCGGCAAGGATCTGGTGGCGTTGCGCGTGGTGGTGACGGGTAAAAAAGACGGGCAGGCCGCTGAACGCGCGTGGCAGATGATCGCGAGCTACGATGAAGCAAACGGGCTCACGGCAATGATGCAGACCACCGGGTTCACGTTGTCGATCACGTCGCAGCTGCAGGCAACGGGTGTGATTCGTCCGGGTGTGCATACGCCGGATGAGTGCATTCCGGCCGAGCGGTATCTGGCGATGCTGGCCGAACGGGGGATTGTGGTGGAGGCGATGCAGTAGCGGGATGATGGGGTTGCGGGGCGCCCCCACGGTGGCTATCAATTACTGATAGTGGGTTCTCAAAACCACGTGTCGTCCCCGCAACCGCCAGTGTCCCCGTGGTTTCTTCGTACGTGTCGTCAGGCATTACCAGCGCAGATCGTCCGTCTCTGCCTCATTCAGGTTTGGCGCCGTTTGCGCAGCGCAAGCTCAGCTGCCTGCTTGATTGGCAGTTGTGGTATTGGGGGCAAGACATTCACCACGCCGCTGGCAATCCGCTACTTGGCTACGGTTTCCAGCGCGTCCGGGGCCCGGGTGACGGCACGCAACGGTCCAGTGCGTACGTGCTCACGCACGCCCCGCTCGCCCGGCACAGCCTCCATGGTTTGAGCGAGCTCATTGCCTGGGGTTTTGGACTCACCGCCACGCACGAGCAACACGCTCCTGCCCACGGCGCGCTCCAGCTGGTGCGACACGAACGCTCACCGGGTCTGTGTTCTGCGCCAGTCCACGCGTTTGCCGGGACGCGAGAGTCGCTGCCACCGCGAACGGTACCCCGCAGCAGTGACGAATGGGCGTGCCTGTGCGCGACCATCAGCGCGGTCGCGCTCTGCTGCGCCGACTATGAGGTGTGGGCCACGCAGCAGTTGGGCGTCGCGCATCGAGTCGTCGCACATCAACGTCGACCACGCGTCGTTCGTCGCAAGCACACGCAGCCCACGTTTCTTCACGAAGCATGGCGGCAGCTCGCGCACTGTATTGAAGACAACAGTTCTACGAATGATGCCATTGCGCTGGTCACCTCGTGAAGTTGTCAATGGGCCCTCGCAGCGTGCTCCTGTGGCTGACGGTGAGCGTCATTGCACTCGGTTGGTCAATCCGACCTCGGCCCCTGGTGTCGTCTGATCTGCACGGCGTCTCACAGCAGTTGGCACAATCACCGAACGCTTCGCAATCACAATTGGTGTTCAAACCGACCGAAAAAACTGCTGCTGAATCACAGGCAAGCGATCTCGACGAGGAGCAGCCGCAAGGCACGCCAGCGATCACCTGGGACTTGTTGGAAACCCTCAACTTCGCAGACGGCAGCATGAGTGAGCAGCTACGCGCGCTCAATGGCAAGCGTGTTCGCGTTCCTGGATTCATCGTGCCACTCGACGATTTTCAGGATGTGGTAAAGGAGTTTCTGCTGGTGCCGTACTACGGCGCCTGTGTGCACACGCCGCCCCCACCGCCAAACCAGATTGTGCTTGTTCGCATGAAAAGCGGCAAACAGAAGGTTTCGCTCTTTGAACCGGTGTGGATTGAAGGTGTGCTTAACATCAAGCAGTACAAGAGTATCTACGGATCCGTCGGCTTTCAAATCTCTGGGGAACGTGTCAGTCCGTACCGCTAATCGGAGTCGTTCATGATCATGCACTCGTGTTCAGGAGTACTTGCCATGCTATTGGCATTCCCGATCGGACAGCTGCACGCGCAAGCCAAAGGTCACACGCACGGCGAGGCGACACTCGACGTTGGTCTCGAGGGGCGCAAGGGCGTGATTGAGTTTCGAGCCCCGGCGGAGGACCTCTACGGCTTCGAACGCGAGCCGCGCACGGCCGTTGAGCGCGCCAGACGTGACTCGGCGTTCACGCTGCTCAAAACGCAGCCACTGACATTGGTGCGTTTCGATCCGTCCCTCGGCTGTACCATGACGCCAACCACCGTCGGAGTAATCGCAGAGAAGGGTGGGCATGGCGATGTTCGCGCCCGCTACGATCTCGCGTGCCGAGTTGCACCGGCCGGCAAACCGATCGCGTTTGGATTCTCCAAGGCGTTTCGCGGTGTCCGCTCGGTCAAGGTGCAAATGCTCTCGGACACCGCGCAAGTGGGCCTGACAGTGGTGAATGATCAGGGCACCGTTCGACCGTAATAGTGCAAAGTCCACGAGTCCGATGAATGCATCGCGCGTAACGCAACGCCACGATTGATCCGTGGCTCCAGTGAAACTCTCTGACATCAGGAACACTGCAATGCTTGCCAATACTCCGGCGTCTGGAGACACGCGCCTTCCCGTGACGGTGCTGTCCGGATTCCTTGGAGCGGGAAAGACCACGTTGCTCAACCAGATCCTGAGCAATCGTGACGGGCTGCGCGTGGCTGTGATTGTAAACGACATGAGTGAAGTGAATGTCGATGCACAATTGGTGCGTGGTGGCGAGGCCGCGCTTTCGCGCACCGACGAGCGCCTGGTGGAGATGACCAACGGATGCATCTGCTGCACGCTTCGCGAGGACTTGCTGATTGAAGTGGCCGCGCTCGCACGCGAAGGACGGTTTGACTATCTACTGATTGAATCCACCGGCATCGGTGAGCCGATGCCCGTGGCGGCCACGTTCACCTTCGAGACTGAAGAGGGTGCCTCGCTCTCGCAGATGGCTCGCCTCGATACCATGGTCACCGTGGTCGATGCAGCGCGCTTCGTGAACGACCTGGGCTCGCTGGACGATCTGCGTGCGCGCCGTCTCGCGCTGAGTGATGACGACGAGCGCACGATTGCGGACCTGCTCACCGACCAGGTGGAGTTCGCCGACGTCATCGTGATCAACAAGATTGATTGCGTCACTACGGACCAGCTCGGAGAACTGCACGCGATTCTCGCGCACCTCAATCCCGATGCGGAGCGCATCGCAACCACGCGTGGACAAATCGATCTCACGCGCGTGCTGGGAACAGGTCGCTTTGACTTTGAGAAAGCGGAAGCGGCGCCGGGCTGGCAGAAGGAGCTCGCTGGCATTCACATTCCCGAAACCGAGGAGTATCGCATCTCGAGCTTCGTGTATCGCGCGCGTCGCCCTTTCCATCCGGTTCGACTGTGGGAGCGTGTGATGCTCGGTCTGCCCGGCGTACTTCGCGCCAAGGGCTTTTTCTGGCTGGCATCCCGTCCGCAGTTCATGGTTTCGTGGTCGCAGGCCGGACAGATGCTGGAGGTGTTGCCGGCCGGGATCTGGTACGCGGCCATGGCGGAGGAGAACTGGATGCTCGACGATGACGAACGCGCCCTGTTGCAAGAGCACTGGCACGCGGAGCTTGGCGATCGCCGACACGAGCTCGCGATCATCGGACAGCATCTGGACGTCGCCGGGCTCAGAACCCTGCTCGACGACTGTTTGTTGACTGCGGAGGAGATGGGTGAAGGCATGGACGCGTGGCTCACGTATCGTGATCCGTTTCCCGTGTGGGAAATGGTGCAGGACTCAGACGATGGCGAGGAGCCGGTTGTTCTGGCAATGCCTGACGCGCACGCTACGGATTGGATCCCGTAATCCAGCGTCGCCACAGCGCGATCGAACCGGATGAGTCGGCGTTCACATACCGTTCACGTTCACCCAGATAGCGCGCGAATACAGGCGCAGCGGCCTCGCGCAACTGTCGATCCGCCTCCGTCTCGCCGGCTCCCTTGGGCACGGCGTACACAAAGCTCGACACCGTGGGCGGTTGACCACGCTCGGCCGGAAACTTGCTGAACGTTTCAATGCGCAGGAAGTCACGTGGCACAAACGTCCCCGTGCTGTCTCCCTCAATACCCGCGCGCACGAAGAAATCCACGGCGTGGTCCGGATAACCGAACAGCAAGCCGTAGCCGCGCCAGCGGGCGGCGCGGGGTGCATTCTCCACGGCGCTGAGTACCTCACGAACATTCGCCGATGGCGTGATGCCCAGTGCAGCAAAGAACTGCGCGTTGCGCGCTACCGCTGCCGCGACCGACGCGCGATGAAACACCACGACTTCGCCAGCGCGGTGCCGGGTGGAATCGGGCCGGGTTTGAACGGCCGTGAACATGTGGACAAACGCGCCGACTTCACCGCACGTCAGCGCGTTGGTGGCGCGCCGCAGCAGTTCCAGCGAGTCCACGCGATCGCGCTGCAGTGAAGGCGCAATCGCATACGAAAACGAGCGACCGCTGGACAGCGGCTTGAGTCCACCCGCCAGTGTGTACAGAGCTTCCCCATCGCCGGATTCGAGGAGAACGCGATCGGCGAGTGTCCGCACGGACGCGGGCAGTGAATCAACGTGAAAGCAGGCTGATTGCGTGCTGAATGCAGCGCGCGGTGCAGGCGCGGTGCGAGCAGCGCACCCGGCGGTAAGGCACGTTAGGAGAACCGCAACATGCCGCATCATGGGGCGGGCGCGCTGGAATGAGCAGTACCAGGCTCGGTCTCCCTGTAAAGCATCGATCCGTTTTCACGTCTAGCACGCTTCGCGTGAGTCGCTCTGGTCAGCCGGTGGTTTTGCCAATGCGCTGACATCAGCGAGCACGCGCCGAACAGCACCACGCCGAGCTCCGCAGCCATACCCTCGATGAGCTGCGGACGAATCGCGAGCAGCATGATCATGCCGACGCCGAGTAAGCAGAGCGGTCCGATTCGCCGATGCGTTCGCCATCCGAGGCCAAGACTCACCACCCCGAGCGTGACAGCGATGGCGAGGAACGCGAGCTCGGTACGCTCGTTCAGAATCGCGCCGATTCCGACGATCGGGAGCACCGCGATGAACACTCCGGTGGCCGCGCAGTGCACGGCGCACAACATGGCGCTACCGGCGCCGACGGCGTCGAGTACGGGGAGGAGTCTGGGGGTCGGCGCAATCATGGACTGGTTCTCAAAATTTGATCCGGAAAAATTCGGGGCGAGGAACTGATAATGATAAGCAAGTCGCAACAAGCCTGCAAATCGAATTCCTCGGTCGAGGTACTCTCTGCGAATGTCTGGCGCGCACGGGAAGCGCGATCAGAACAGCTCCGCACCCACCCGCCACTGCTGCCGGCCCTGCGCGCTGTTGTTCGACGCATCCACCAAGCGCGAGTCAATCCGCAGGCGAGCAGTCGGCTGCGCGGATGTGCCGCGTTGCCATTCATACGCAATCGTGAAGTCCGCTCCGCGCCGCGCAACGGCATGGACATCAAAATCCGGCCGGGCCAGACGCGCGGTCATCACCGTGGCGCGATCAGCGCGATACATGCTGTCGCTCACGGTCGCAGCCCAGACGCGAGCGCCCAACACGATTGAGCCCGAGCCAATCTGCTGCCGACGCACGACACGGCCACCAAGCTCCGTGCGCACCACATCCCACGACGTTTCCGCCACAACATCACGTCGGCTCGTCTGCGGACGCAGCAGCTCCGCACCAAAGAGCCACGCCGCTTGCAGAGGTGCGTGCGGCGAAACCGACCGACCCTGCGCACCACGCCAATACATGAACTCGGCGTGCAGCAGCGCGCCTTCATCGACTTGGTTGACGGCGCGAAACACCGGGTCGGTGCCACGTGCCGTTTCGCGCTGCCAAGAGACACGGGCTTCACTGCCGCCGACGTCGTGCTGCCGACGTAGCACCGCGTTGATATCGCGTCGCTCGCGCGCCGTGCCGCCACCAAACTCGGGGCGGGCAATACCATCGCGCACTGAATCCTGCTCGCGGCGTTCACCTGCGGCCACTGCCCACTGCCATCGTGCGCTCTCTCCGGCGTACGCAAGCGTTGCACCGCGCACGCTCCCGATCAGCGCGCGTTCGGCACTGATGAGTTGTGTTCGATCAAATGTGCTCATGCCGCGCAAACGAAAGACGGTGGGATCGATGATACCCCCACCGCCAATCTCGGCATCTTCGCGCTGCCCGCCAAACACTCCTGAAACGGCCAATGATTGGCCGTGCGCGGTCCAGAGCAACGCTGGTGTGAATTCGGCCACACGTCGTCGATACAGCGGACGCGACGCGTTGCGACGAGCCCCCTGACCTACGCCGTAGTCAACCCCCAGCCCAAGACGCACGCGCCGCCAGCTGGGCGAGGCGATCGCCGAGTTCAGCTGCAACGCGTCGCCGCGCCACGTGCCACCAACCGAGTCGGCCCACACGTACGATGCGCCGCGATAGGCATCAGATACGTTGCGCCAAGCCACGTCGTCGTCGCGAAACCGGCGCCATTCAACACCACCCGTCATGAGCCATCCACGCGATGCGCGCCAACCCCACGCGTGAGCGCGGGTGACTTGCGAAGCGCCGGCGTCCTGCGGTCGATGCAGTGAACCGCTGCTCTGTTCGAGTCCGAGGCTGATGACGCGCGCCGCCGTGCCGTTCAGCGAAAGTGTGTGCAACGCGGCAGGATTGCGGGCGACGCGCAGCACACCGGCGCCAGAGTCGATGACGCCCAGCAGGGCGGTGCCGCGCGTGGTGCAACACAGCTGCTGTGGCGATTGTGACGCCGCGGCCGTCTCCTGGGCCGAGAGCGCAGAAGACAGCAGCACGCTGGCAAAGCCCGCAACAAGCGTGCGCGTACTATTGCCCAAAACCACGGGGCGTTGGGGGTGTGATGATTTCAAAATCGTTGGTGCTGTTGTTCGTGTCCTGCAACACGCGACGGCCATTGACGACACGCGCGACTTTTCGGCGCGCACTTTGTGACGTGTAGGTTCCGCCGGCAAAGACGAAGCCGGCGTCGATTGCGGCGGGCAGGCGCTTGTATGGGCCACTGGCACCATTCTGCAGCGCTTCAAACGCATCGATGACCAACGCGTTGGGCACGCGTGTGCGATATGTGGCCGTGCTGCCTGGCGCCAGCACGGTATCGAGTGCGGCAACGTCGGGTGCGCGGAAGATCACCACGCCCGGCCCGAACACCGTGATCAGCCAATCGAATCCACCGCGGTGAATGATGCGCGCGAGATTGGGAACGGCTGGCGCATCCAGATCACGTCCATCGTCGCGCGCGTTGAACGTCTCCCAGTTGGCGGTACCCAGGTCTACCGGACTCAGGGCGTTGCCATTGGGATCGGTCCGGTGATTGATGCCGTCCTGCGCAATGATGATGCTTGCACCGGGCGCAAGCGGATGCTGTGTGCCTGTGCCAGGCACCCGCCAGATCGATGACAGGTGCACACTGCTCTGATCGTCCTGATAGGGCGTCGGCAAACTGGCCGGGTTGATCTGTCCCGAGTTGCCAAACGCGTCGCCGATGAGCAGGCCGTCAAGGAACACCGTGTCGGTGGCGTTGTTGTAGATCTCCACGAACTGATCGGAGAAGTAGTTGCCGCCGCTCGGCGTTTTTGATCCGGTGTAGTACACCTCCTTGATCACCAGATCACCCAGGCGCGAGCCACTCAATCGAAGGACGGGCGGTGTGGTGGGGCGCTCGAGAAACGACTGTGCCGGCGCGATGCCATTGAGCGTCACCGATTCGGCCTGACCGGTGAGCTGTTCCGCCTCGACGGCGCTGATGTCACGTGATGCGCTCACGGTATAGCTGCCGGGAATTACGCGCGTGAATGCCGCAAGGCCGCCAACGCCGGCCACCGCCGTGTCAGCGGTGTTGCGTTCGGTGCTGGTGAGAATGACGCGCGCGCCCTCTGCACCCTGTTGGGCGTAGGTCGGGGGATACTCCACGCGCACCTCAAGTGCGAAGGTCGCGACCTCTGCAGGCGACGACGGATCGCTGCACGCACCGAGTACGCTGATGACGGTCAGCAGTCCCAACGCACACGCATGCGGTGAGCGTGGGCGTGCGCGGAAGCGGAATGGATATGGAAGCATGTTGACAAGGCTCACTTGGAGAGGAAGGAAAGCGTAGAGAGGAACTCCACGCCAAAAAAGAGCGGCGGATTGCGCCGCTCGAAGCCCAGCGAGCGCTCACGCTGATGGAGCGGTCGATCGGCGAACGCGTTGTTCACGAACACGGCCAGTTGTGAACGCGCTGGCAGCGCCTTGTTGAGACGCAGATTTACGAGGGTAAGTGGCGGGCGACGTTCCCAGCGCAGCTGCAACGGCGCAACCTGTCGAATGAGATTGCTGAACTCCGGCGCGCCTGCCTGCTCTGGCGTGAGACGCGTCAGCGCACCGCTGCGGTCCACGAATCCCACCGGGACACCATTCACGCGACCGATGGGTCGATCATCGTCGAACCATGTGGTCTGCACGAGCAGTGACAGGACAAGCCCGAGAGTGGGCGCACGATGAATGAATCGTGCACTTGTGAGAAACCGGCTCGCCTCAACGCCGCGGCCGGCGTCATACGCGCCAACGCGCACGGGCTGCACCGCACCGCCAATGAACTGGTCGACCTCAATCTCGAGATCCGTATCTGTAGCCTGCGTTCTGAACCAGCCGCCACTGAGCGCCAGCTGCGTGCGCACCGCCTGCCACTCGGGAAAGTCCGCAGTGAACTCGATGCCGCGCGTGTCGATTGCGCGCGAGTTACGCGGTACGTCATACGCGCCGACAAAGGTGTCGATCTGCGCAGGCACCGGATCGAGGATCGGAGGTGCACCACTCGGCGTGCTCAGTGCGCGAAACTTCGGCACGGCAATGCCAATCGGCACTCGTGTTGTGCCAAATGCATCGCGTACCTGTTCGTCGAACAGCGTGACCGTGGCGATCATGCTCCATCGCGCGAGCTCCAGCGTGCCTTCTGACCGACTGGCGCGCGCAGGACGGCGGATTTCTGCGCGCGGCTCCACGACTTTGGTCGTAAAGACGACGAGCCGTTCGGCTGGATTGATCGGGTAGTAGTTGAACGAGACGAGGTCGAAGTAGCGGGGCAGTGGGTAGAGCTGCGACAGCGTGGGTGCCTTGGTGTTCACTCCATGGCCAGCGCGCACACCGACTGAGGGCGAGAGCTGCCACTGCGCGTTGATACGGGGGGCGAGTACTGCGCCGTGCGCAGTGCCGACCACGCCCCGTGGGTCAATCGCGTCAAGCCGTGCTCCGATCTGCAGGTCGAACGGGCGATCGAGCAGCCGTGTGCGCAGGCGGTCTTCTACATAGCCCGACACGATCGACAGCGATGGAATGTCGCGGTAGCTATTCGGGCGGTCACCCACCCCGTAGTTCTGTCGTGGTGGTTCGAGCGGATCGAAGATGCGGCCGTCGCCCTGATTGGCGTCGTGTCGCAGCTCCAGGCCGGCGATCGGTGCGTGCTGGACGCCCGCAAACTTGGCGCGGAGTGACGTTTCCAGCCGCGCGTAGCCATTGAATGGACGACCGTCCACCGTGAGTCGGGTGACGTACTCACTGCGTCCAAAGACACCGGGAGCAATCGTATCGCGTCGCACACCGGTAATGGGGAAGATGTCGCGCGTGACAACATCCTGGAATGCACCAATCTGTTCGGCGTAACTGGCACTGGCCGTCAGTTCCGTTTGCCAACTGCGTGACAGCGAGTGAATGACCAACGCCGTGACATCAAGACGTCCGCCGCGATCGGTGCCCGAGGTCGTGCTTTGCTGCGTAGGATCGTCAGGATCTCGCCGGAGTTCGTCAATCACCGAGTACAGGCGGGCGCGCACTGTGGTGCGAAGTCTGGCGTCGGCGCTCCACGGCTGTGTCCACGCGATTTGTCCCGTGGCGCGACCAAAGCGTCCACGTACTGAGCGCGGATCATCCTGCGAGACCACGAAGTTGCCATCGAGCGCGAGACCAGATCGTTCGGGGCCGCCGCCCCAACCCGCGACCGAACTCAGCTCGATGGTTTGTGGGTTGGCACGCACGCGAAGCTCCGGCGTAGCGCGACCCGCACGTGACGTCACGAGAATGGCGCCCGCCGTGAGATCGCCGTGTCGTGCGCTTGGAATGCCCCGGATTACCTCAACCCGTTCGATGTTGTCGGCCGGCACTTGGCGCAAATCGAGGCCGCGGCCGGCTGAGCTGGCGAACGGGGGCAGTGCGTTTGGTCCGCTGTTGAGGATGGTAAGGTTGGTTTGCAGGTTGGCGTTGTTAGACACCGGCACCCCATCAAGCACGACCGACGTTCCGAGGGCGTTGCTGCGTTCGGCTTCGCTGCCGGGCCCTGGGTCGCGTGACGATGATGTGTTGGCTTGTCGCAACAGCGACTGGCGTACACCCGAGAGGGTGGGATTGAGTGCGGGCTGGCCCGGCACCAGCTGGAGAATGTCGGCCAGGCTCGAGGCCTGAACGTGCTCAATGGCATCACGATCAATCCGCGATATGCTGGAGCCTTCGACGTTGCGGCTGAGCTCCTGCGCCGTCACGACGACCTGCTCCAGCTGAACGGAGCGTTCGGCGAGCCTGATAAACAGTCGAAGCGTCTCGCCGTCCGCCACGGTCAGCGACAGGAGACGTGTGGCGAGACCGCTGGCCTCGACACGCAGTTCCAGGGTGCCCGGGCTGACGGAGTCGAAGCGAAAACGTCCGGCTTCGTCAGAGCGCACGGTGCGTGCCCGCAGGATTAGGCGCGCGTCGGCGACGGGGTCCCCCCCGTTCGCTCGTTGTACAACGCCCACGATCGCACCCTGCGCGTGAGCGATCGAGCTCGCGAAAGAAAGGATGAACAGCGCTGCAATCGTAGTAAGCGCGGATGCGTGATGGCCACGCGCTACGCGATTCGGAATGGACACAAGAAGCTATCAAGAATGAGAAATGAATATCAGTAGATAGATAGTCGATCTGTCCTCGAGAGCAAGCGCTGTGCCTTGTACTTGGTACAACTGGGATTGTCTGTGCTGAGCGGCTCGATGCGGGTGCACTCGGCGAAACCGGGTTCCACTACATCGTCACCAGTCCGCTATGCAGTAGCGCTTTGCGGTTCACGCTCCAGCAGTCGCTCGGCCAGCCTCCACGTACACCACCGAATCGGCAATTCGCGCCGCTTCATCGGGATCGTGCGTGACGAGCACCATCGGAATCCCGGTGCGCTCGTGCAGTGCACGCAACTCGGCGCCCAAGCGGGCACGGAGCGGTGTGTCGAGCGAGGCCAGCGGTTCGTCGAGCAGCAGCAGCGATGGCCTGGGCGCCAACGAACGGGCCAGCGCAACACGTTGTTGCTGGCCACCGCTGAGCGTGCGCGGATGACGCGACGCCCAATCTTTGAGTTCAGTGAGCGCCAGCATCTCTTGCACGCGTTCGTCACGTGCAGCGCGGGACCAGCTGTGCAGTCCGTACGCGACGTTTTCAGCCACGCTCAAGTGCGGAAACAGCGCGTACTGCTGAAAGACATAGCCAACCTGTCGGTCACGCGTGGGCACGTTGGTGCGTGTTGCGGAATCAAACAGCACGCGTTCATTCAGCGTGATGCAACCACGCGTGGGCTGCAGCAATCCGGCAATGGCGCGCAACGTAAGCGACTTGCCGGCCCCCGAAGGGCCGAGCAGCGCGGTTACACCGTGCGTTGAGGTAAAATGCATGTCCAGTGTGTAGCCAACGAACTCGTGATGCACGTTTACCGAGAGCACGTTGCGTGTGGACGCGCTCACCGTCGCGCCTCAAACTGCGCGCGTGTACGATTGCCGCCCGCGCGCGTGAGCAGCAGCAGTGCGGCACCGGTCACGCCGGTGAGCAGCAGAGAGAGCAGCATGGCGCGCTCCACGTTGCCGGTTTGTACGGCGTCGTACACCGCAAGACTGGCGGTTTGTGTGCGACCCGGAATGTTGCCGGCCAGCATAAGGGTGGCGCCGAACTCACCCATCGCCCGGGCGAAGCAGAGCGTGGTGCCGGCCAGAATACCACGCCACGCCAGCGGCACAGTCACGGTAAAGAAGACCGCGATTTCTGAACGGCCGAGCGTGCGTGCGGCGTCTTCGTACACCGGATCAATCTGTTCAAATCCCCCTTGCGCGGCGCGCACCAGAAATGGTGCCGCCGCTACGAACGTGGCAACGACCGCGGCCATCGGAGTAAAGACAATTGGCGCATCAAACAGCGATTCAATCGCGCGCCCAACGGTACTTTCGCGTCCCACGCTCACCAGCAGATAGTAGCCGATCACCGTTGGCGGCAGCACCATTGGCAGCAGGACCAGAACTTCAAGTACTGATCGTCCAAACACCCGTGTGCGCGCCAGCCACCACGCAATCGGCACACCGAGCAGGAGAGCCAGTGCGGTTGCGGCGGTGGCCACCAGCAATGACAGTCGGAGTGGAAACAGGTCGAGCGAAGTCAGCTCATTCACGTTGCAGACGCATGTCAGTGATTGCTCGTGGCACGTTCAGAGGCTGAAGGCACAGTGAAGCCGTAGCGCTCCATCACGGCGCGTCCGGCTGGCGATTGCAGGTACGTAACGAAGGCACGGGCCGCGTCCTGACGAGAGCTGCGCGATACAATCGCTACCGACTGTGACAGGGGCTCGTGCAACGACGCGTCTACCATGCTGAACACACGAGCGCTGTCGCGCTGCAGCAATGACAACGCGACCAGTGCCGCATCAGCGTTGCCGCTGCGCACAAACAGCTCAGCCTGTGAAATGTTGGCGCCCAACACCAACTTGGGTTGAACCACGTTCCAAATTCCGGCGCGCTCCAAGGCCTGTTTCGCCGCTCGTCCGTACGGGGCGTGTGATGGATCGGCAATCGCAATGGTGCGCAGGCTGTCCCAGGCAAGGTCTTGCAGTGTCAGGCGTGGACAAGCGATTGAGACGGCGGTCGGTCGTGTTGCACGTTTGTTGAGCCCGCTGGTATCAGCGAGGGTACAACGCGCGATCACGGCCAGACGACCGACCGCATACACTCGTCGCGAACTGTCCGCCACGCTGCCATCAACTGCCATTTGGTCAATCGTCTCGGCGTCTGCCGCAAAAAACAGGTCAGCTGGCGCGCCGTTGGTGATCTGTGTGGCCAGATCTCCGGTCGATCCGAACACCAGCACCGCACTGTCGCCGCCGGCCGCGCGATGATCGCGGGCGATGTCAATGAGCGCGTCCCGGAGATTGGCGGCGGCGAACACCAGCAGTGGTGCGCTTTCTGCAGAATCTCTGCGCGCGCAAGCCATCAATGCGAGCGAGAGGAACACAGAGAGCCACACGTCCGGCCACCGCATAAGCAGGCGCCGAGCGGTGGCACGATAATCGAGGGAATTTTGCATGTCGTTCGAAGTATGGGACCGGGGCGTGGCCACATCAACACCGAACCATGCGTGAGGACAAGGGGTAACAGACGTTGGGTCTTCGGGCAACGATTGCCCCGCCGAACGCGTTATCGTCGGCGCGCCTGCGCGCTCGTTGTCCCTGAGCGTCTACCTCATAATGTTCACTCCGGTCGCCCATGCGCGTTTTGCATTGCGCTGCAGCGCTGCTGCTGCTTACAGCACTCGCCACCACGCTCCGCGCGCAACTGCCGCGCGATTCGGCGCGTGCGGATTCGCTGGGCCGCGCCATGCAGGCGGTGAGCGTAAGTGCCGCACGGGCCACGGGTGTCGTGGGTGGAGCGGCGGCGGTGGTGATTACGCCCAGCGAACTGCGTTCGTCGCCGGCGCCACTGCTCGACCAGGCGCTGCGCGAATCGCCCTTTGTACTGGTGCGCCAGAACTCACGCGGCGAGATGGAGATTTCGGTGCGTGGCTCCGACTCGCGGCAGGCAGCCGTGCTCCTGAACGGTGTGCCGCTCACGCTGGGCTGGGACCACCGTACCGATCCATCGCTCATCCCGATTACGGGTACCGAACGGCTGGTGATCGTGCGTGGGCTCGGATCGTTGCTCAACGGCCCCAATACGCTCGGCGGCACGATCGAGATTTCGCACGATGCGTATGGCCAGCCAGCCGGAGGACAGCTCTGGGCTGGCGCCGGTGTTGACCAATACGGCGCCACGGTTGGCACGCTGGGTTACGGAAGACGTGTCGCGGAGTTTGCTGGCGGGGCGCTGTCGCTGCGCGCAGGTGCTGCCGTTCGACAACGCGACGGTGTGGCCTTGGCCGGTGGCGCCATCGATCCCACGCAGCAAGACGGACTGCGCACCGGTACTGATTTACGGCAGACGGACGGTTTCGCGTCCATGCGCTGGAACAACGCCACCGGTCGGTCTGTCGGACTCATGGTTTCCGGCTATGACGCGGAACGCGGTGTGCCCCCGGAAGAACACATCCGCTCACCTCGCTTGTGGCGTTATCCGCTGGCGCGGCGCAGTATCGCCATGGTTTCGGCCAATACTGGCATCTTCGGTTCGAGGCTCGGCGCCGGCTCACTCGAGGTGGGAGTTGGCGTGAACAACGGCAAATCCAGAATCGAGACGTTTTCTGATCGCAACTACGGCACCGTTACCGGAGAGGAACTCGGTGATGAGCGCACGCTTACGGCGCGGGCATTGCTCACGCACTCGCTCGGCGCGGCCACGTTGCGCGCCAGCTTCACGAGCGCTGATGTGCAGTATGAAGAGACGCTCTCGCCCGCTGATCCGTCGGATTACCGGCAGACGCTCTCCAGTGCGGCGGTTGAGATCGAAGCCCCACTTGGCTCGCGCACCGTGGTAGCCGGCGGCATTGTGTCCGATCGCTCGAGCACGCCGGAAACCGGCGGCCGCACGCCGGGACAGGCACCGTTCCACAACACCGGTTGGCGCGTGGGCGCGTCGCATGCGCTCAGTCAGCGCGCGCGTTTGAATGCGAACGTGAGCCAGCGTTCGCGCTTCCCCTCGTTGCGAGAGCTGTACTCGGGTGCGCTCAACCGCTTTCGGCCCAATCCGGAGCTCCAGCCCGAAACATTACTGGGTGTAGAAGCTGGAATGACGCTCAACAATATTGTACCGTCGATTGCGCAATCCACCTTCCAGCTCATTGGGTTTCGGCATCAACTGGATGACGCGGTCGTTCGCATTACGCTAGCCAATCCCACGCGTTTTCAACGGGTCAATCGTGATCGCATCGAGAGTGCCGGCGCCGAGTTGCTGGGCGGTTTTGTGTTTGGTGTGAATCCGGATCGGACGGTGTCATTGAATGGCGATGCGACGATTCAGCGCATCAGGATTGTTGACCCGGCCACAACCAATCCGCAGCGTCGCGCCGAAAACAATCCGGAGCGCCGTGGCCGCGTGGAGTTGGGCGTTCCTTTGCCCACGGAGGTGCGTGCCTTTGCCACGGCACGTTACACCGGTACGCAGTACTGTCTCAACGGCGACACCGGGAACGAAGATCAACTGTCGGCGCAGACGGTGGCAGATCTTGCGGTGCAGCGCGACTTCAAGGTTGCGAACAGCGGACCGTTTCGCTTTTTACGCGCGCTCGTTTCGTTTGACAATGTTGGCAACACAGCGGTGTACGATCAGTGCGGATTGCCACAGCCGGGCCGCACGTTGCGATTTACGATGACGCTGCGGTAAGGGACATCAACCGCAATCGCAGCATAGTGCCGCTCTGAACAAGCCATGGGAGCGGCCGTCGTTCCGTATACTTATTCAGTTCCCTGATGTAGTTCCGTTGCGCAGAAACCCGACAGTGTTTACGACGTCTCGTGAGTTCCGTGCGATACTGGGTCTTGGCTGACCACACTGCCACACACCTGCGAAACTGAACTCGGCAAACCCGTGGCCGAACGGTGTACTGCGTCGGCGCCAACATCTGCCTTTGACGCCAGGCGATCGTAAAAGGCACGACCACCTGCCACCACGATCAGCGCTGGATTCTGTGAGGACCGTCGCACGGCTGCGATCATCTTCTCCATGTCGGCGAGTTTGTGTTCGCGTTGCAACGCCGGACTGAGCGACAGATCAACCGCGTCAAACCAATTCGTGGCGACAATCTTGTTGAGCGCTTCTTCAGTAGACGGAAACCGCACGTGTGTTTCCCATCCGGCCTTCCACGCGGCTTCGGCACCTAGCGTTGCGCCGAGCAGGTGAATCTCTCCGGGAAGGGGGGCCACGAGCACGACGAGCGGATCCTTCGCGATATCGGGCACGCTGCCTGCCGTGATGTCGCGCATGAACGTCTGCAGTCGGCACAGTCCGAGTGATACCTCATACTCGCTGCAATCATCATCGCTCCACAGGTCACCGAGATAGCGCGCCGCCGGTTCAATCAACTGCTCAGTGAGTAACTGGACTGAGCCAATGCGAGCAAATGCCTTGCTCAACAGGGCGCGGGCCGCGTCGGCGTCATCACCAATGGTGAGCGTGGCCAGCTGTTGCGCATCGGGATCGGCCAGCGCAGATGGCGTGGGCAGGCACGCGGTCATCTCCTGCCGATTGGTGAACAGTCGCATGTCCCACTGCGAGAACAGGCGCGTGGGTGCGGCGTGCACGGAGAGTGCTTCGATTTCGGTATGGCGCGGATCGCGGCTGATCGACGACCACACGCGCGCGAGGCTGGCCGGCGGTCCTTCGAGCCACTGAAAAAACCGGTTCTCGTCATAGAGCACCAAGCCGGTGACACCTTCGGCCCGATTTCGGACCGACGCCGAATGCTGCAATTGACGCAGCGTTGCCGGGCTCATTGGTACCGTGGCACGGCTCCGGTACGTGAGCGTCATGTGCGGCGATGACGACGTGAACGCAGGTGAACCTGCGTTGCTGTGAGCGAGCTCCGACCAGACGTTCAGTGACATGTTCAGCACCTTCCCCTGCGAGTGGAGGCCAGGGAACGACCATCACGCCTGGGCATGAACTGTCGGTTTCCCTCTGGGCATGCGGTGTACTACGGCAAACTGTGACTATTAACCGACCGTATTATCCCGCCGGTCGCGCCGCCTGTCAAGTCCGAACCCGGGGTGTCGCAGCCAACCTACGTCCGGAAGCCACCCACCAGCGAACGCAGTCGCATGCTCGCGGTTTGGAGCATTTCAGCGGTCGCTGACACCTGTTCGGCGGACGCGCTCGTTTCCTCGGTGCTCGCGGCAACTTCCTGAGCGGCGGCGGCGTGGCCTTCAGATGTGTCGCGCGCGCTGACCAGCGAATGTTGAACGGCGCCGAGCGACTGACGGTTGGCCGAAACGGCCGAAGTCACCCGGCAGGTTGCCGACTCCACGCGCTCCACAACCTGTTCTATGCGCGCGAGTGCGGTGCTCACATCGGTGGCCACACCACCCACATCACGCATGCGTGTGGCGCCGGCTTCCACCGATTGCGACGCGCTGGCCAAGCGTGTCCGAATACGTTTCACGTTGTCCGTCACTTCGTGCGCGGCACTGGCACTCTGCTCGGCGAGTGTGCGCACTTCCTGGGCAACAACCGCGAAGCCGCGTCCTGCACTGCCGGCGCGTGCTGCTTCAATGGCGGCGTTCAGCGCGAGCAGGTTGGTTTGCGTGGCAATCTCGGAAATCACGCTCACGAAATCGTCCACCACACCAGTAGCGTCGCGCAGCCCGGTCATTTCGTGCTGCGATTCCAGCACCGTTTCGCGCGCGGCTGCGAGCACGTCGAGCGCTTTTTGCATCTGCTCTCGCGTGGCGTTGGCCGTGGCGCGAATATCGTGTCCGGCGCTTCCGGTGTCCTCGGCGGCTTCACCAATCGTGGCACCAATCTCGGCCAGCGCGCGCACGGCTTCACTGGCGGCATTGAGTGCATCGAGCTGCAGCGCGGCACCATGCGAAATATCCATCACCGCCGTGGTGACATGTTGCGACGACGCCGCCGCTGCCGACGCAGAAGCCGTAAGCTCACTGGCCGCCAGCGTAACCTGGTCGGCTTCGGTCTGCACTTCCTGCAACAGCGACCGCAGTCTTTCGCGCGCCTGCGACATGGCACCCAGCAGATCGGCATATTCGGCCGCGATCTGATTGCGGTCGAGCGGTTCATCGGGTACACGCAGGTCACCGGCGCCAATGGCCGCCATTTCCTGTTGCAGTGCTCCGAGCGGTTGCGAGACGGCGCGCGACGTAGAAACGCCAAAGAACGCAGCCACAGCAAACGCCATGAGAATCACCACCGCCAGCGAGAGTTCACTCTGCCGTTGCGTGCTTTCCATTTCATCGACAGCCTGGGCCGTGCCCAGACGTACAGCGTCGCGCAACTCGTGCAACTGTGCTTCAATGCGGGAAATGTCCTGCGACGTTTCGTCCAGCACACGCGCCGCGTCTTCCGTGCGACCGATGGATTGCATGGCGTGTGTCGTGGCAATGCGAACTTCCAACGCACTCTGCAACTGCGCAACGCGTTCGAGTACCATGCGCTCCCGATCGCCGAGAATGGTATCGGCGCTGGCCGCGCGCAGTGTCCGATCGGCTTCGCCGGAGAGCGCCAGGAATCGCTCTCCTTCGTTTGCGGTGCGCACCTGCAGATAGCGCAATCCACCCACCACTTCGCGCAGAATGCCGGTGATGACTCGCTCGGCCAACTCTGTTTTGGCCGAGAGTTGTGCGACGGTGTGTTCGGATTGCACGTTGGTGCGCTGCAGTCCCAACCAGGCCAGCACGCCAGCCACGAGCAATAGTCCGATGGATGCGCCGAAGCCTGCAGCCAGTCGGGCTTTTATGGTTTTGAGGCGAAAGAATGCGATGCGTGACATGACTACTGACCCACAGTGGTCACCACTACGTTGCGGCCGATGACATCCTGTGTTGCGGCATCAAATGCGATGCGTCCCGCCACTCCTTCGATGTTCAACGCCGCCATCGCATCGCGGACGCCAGCACGTGTGCGCGGCGACGCGGCGCGCACGGCGGCACCGATCGCGAGTGCGGCATCATAGGATAGGGCGCCAAACATATCCGGTGGCTCATTGTAGGCTTTGTCCCACGCAGCCAGAAAATCGCGCCCGGTGGCACTGGTGGCTTTTTCGGCGCGGAAGAACGTGACGTAGCGGGCGCCGCGGAACTCCGCGTCCTTGGAGATGGCCTCGGTGCCGTCGCCGCCGATGAACTGCGCGCGGGCGCCTGCTTTCCGCAGCGCGCGCAAAAAAAGTGCGGCATCACCGGCATCGCCCGGAAAGAGCACGACATCCGGGTCGCGTCGGGCGATATGTGTCGCGTAGACATCCCATTCGGTCTGGCCGGTGAGATACGGGTCGCGAATGAGCACCCATCCGCCGAGCGAGCGCCAGGTATCGGCAAAGGCAGCGGCCCAGTCTCGCCCGTAGGAGTCGTTTCGGTAAATGATGGCGGCTGTCTGAAAGCCGAGGGAGTCGCGGGCGTGGCGAGCCACATCCCGGGCGCCCGCTTCATCGCTCGGAGCGACGCGAAAGAACCACTCGCTGATGCCGGAGAGGGCAGGGCTCGAGGCGGTGGGAGAAATCGCCAGCACTGCGTCACGCCCGCCATTGCCGATATCGGCGTAAACGGGGATCGCCAGCTGCGTATTGCCGCTCTCGGGGTGGCCAACCACCGCTACGACCGTGGGGTCGGCGCGATGCGCTGCGGCGACGGCCACGGCACTGGAGGCGGAATCGTTCGGCAGCGCAACGCGAAATCTCACCTGTGAGCCGGTTGCGCTCTCATTCAGCTTGGCAACGGCCAATTGCACGCCGCGCACAACGTTTTCGTATCCCGGACGGCCTGGAAGGGCTCCCACGCCGATTGCGATCTCGTCGCTGAATGACGAGCCCGTGCTGCAGGCGGCGGTGAGGATCACCAGCGCGGCAAGGGACCAGTATGGCGACGGTGACGGCATTCTCATGGATAATGGCGTGTAAACGCGTGAAAACGCGTGCTAAAGTACCGCAGAAAACCGGAATCATCGGTCCGAATTTGCGTGGTGTTGTACGAGTCAATCACCACTCCGGCAATGACGATTGAGATAGCGTGAGGCAAACAACAGGCGACTTGCTTGCTATGCGCTGAAACGTCGGTTTAGCTTCGACAAGGTTACGTTCGAATCGATGTCTTCAGAAACGACTCACTTACTCTCGGAACTAGCATGAATTTCATGTTCCGTCATCGGCGGTGGTTCACCGTCGCCCTGCTCCTTGCGATGGCCGTTGGCGCCAGCGCTTGCGGTGCCTATCCCAACTCCACCTTCAATCACACCACCGACTTCAATACGTCCATCGACAGTTTGTGGGACAAGTTGCTGTTCTGGGGAACGATTGTATTTGTGGGCGTGGAAGCGGCGCTCATTTACGTCATCATCAAGTTCAAACGGCGTCCGGGCGGTGCCGATCCGAAGCCAGTACACGGCAACACGATGCTCGAGATTCTGTGGACGGGAATTCCGGCGGTCATATTGATCGTGATCGCGATTCCGACCGTACGTACGATCTTCGCCACGCAGGCCAAAGCGGCTCCGGATGCGCTGCAGGTGGAGGTCATCGGGCACCAGTGGTGGTGGGAGTTCCGCTATCCCGAATATGGCATCACCACGGCCAACGAGCTGTATCTGCCGAAGGGACGTACGGTGAACTTTTCGTTGACTACCGTTGACGTGTTGCACTCCTTCTGGATTCCGCAGCTGGGCGGCAAGCGTGACCTGATCACCAATCGCACCAACTATCTGTGGTTCACTCCCAACGATGATCTGGCTACGCAGGCACTCAACGGGTTTTGCGCCGAGTTCTGCGGTTTGTCGCATGCCAACATGAAGTTCCGTGCGTACACGGTGGAGCCGGAAGAGTTTGAGCGATGGGCGCAGCATCAGGCGCGTCCGGCGGTGTTTCCGGCTACGGTTGCGGCGTCTGTTGGCGCGGCGGCATTGCCTCCTGACGGCGCAATGGAGATTGCCATGGAAGGTGGTGATGCGCAGGACTCGCTCAACATGGCGGCGGCTGTAACGGCACCGATTGACGCGGCGCTTGAACCGTATGTTTTCCCTCGCGAAAAACTGCCAGCGTACGTGATTCCCACGATGCCCCGGCCGACGAACATCGCGTTTGACGATGCCGTGCTGGCGCAGGGTGACGCCGAGCGTGGACGCGAGATCTATTCGCGCTCAAGTTGCATCGGCTGTCACGCGATCGCCGGCAATCCGATGTCGGTCTCCAAGGTTGGTCCCAATCTCACGCACGTTGCCTCGCGACATACGATTGCGTCGGGCTTCTACGTGAATGACGGACGCAACCTGGCGCTCTGGATCAAGAACGCCACCAAGATGAAGCCAGGCAGTTTGATGCCAGCCATCGGAATTGGTGAACGCGATATGGTGCTCAAGACAGAAGTGACGGCCGCCCGCGGCGGTCTGACAGACCCTCAGATCGCCGACATCGTGGCGTATCTGCAAGCGCTCAAGTAACCAACCTTAGACAACTTCAGCGATGGCCACAATCGCCGCCGCCCCACCGTATACGCAGGTCGTTGCAGAGCCCTCGAACACCGGACTCTGGAGTTGGCTGACAACGGTCGACCATAAGCGCATCGGGGTGCTGTATCTCATCACGTCACTGATCTTTTTCGTGATCGGTGGACTGGAAGCGTTTCTCATCCGAGCCCAGCTCGCGGTACCGAACGGACGGGTACTGTCGGCCGACATGTACAACCAGCTGTTCACCATGCACGGCACGACGATGGTGTTCCTGGCCATCATGCCGTTGTCGGCCGCGTTCTTCAACTTTCTCATACCGCTTCAGATCGGTGCGCGCGACGTGGCGTTTCCGCGACTGAATGCGTTCAGCTACTGGGTGTATCTGCTGGGCGGCATTTTCATCACGGTCCCGATTTTCTTTTCTGTTGCACCGGACGGTGGTTGGTTTGGTTACGCGCCGTTGAGCACCAAACAGTACTCGCCGCAGATCAACATGGATTTTTGGGTTCTGGGTTTGCAGATCCTGGGTATCTCGTCGCTCGCAGCGGCGTTCAACTTCATTACCACGATCATCAACATGCGCGCGCCGGGCATGCATCTCATGCGCATGCCGATTTTCACGTGGATGGCGTTCGTGGTGCAGTTCCTGATTGCGTTGGCGTTTCCGGTGATCACCGTGGCGCTGATCTTCCTGCAGTTCGATCGTTTTTTCGGTACGAACTTCTACGCGATCGGTGCGGGTGCTGATCCGTTGCTGTGGCAGCACCTGTTCTGGGTGTTTGGTCACCCGGAAGTGTACATCCTGATTTTGCCGGCCTTTGGATTGGTGTCCGAAGTGCTGCCGACGTTCTCCCGGAAGCCGCTGTTCGGTTACCCGGTGATGGTGTACTCGGGCATCCTCATTGGCTTCCTGGGCTTTGGCGTGTGGGCCCACCACATGTTTGCCGTGGGCATGGGACCGATTGCCGACGCAGTGTTTGCGCTCACCACGATGCTGATCGCGATTCCCACGGGCGTGAAGATCTTCAACTGGCTGGCCACGATGTGGGACGGTCAGCTGCGCTTCACCGTGGCCATGAAATTCGGTGTCGCACTCGTGGGCATGTTCACGATCGGTGGTATTTCCGGCGTGATGCACTCGTCGCCGCCCGCTGACTTGCAGCAAACCGATACATACTTCATCGTGGCGCACTTTCACTACGTGCTCTTCGGTGGCTCGATATTCGGTCTCTTCGCCGGCTTGTACTACTACTTCCCGAAGATTTCCGGCCGTTTCATGAGTGAGAAGCTCGGCAACTGGCACTTCTGGTTGTCTCTCATTGGCATGAACCTCACGTTCTTCCCGATGCATTTCAGCGGGCTGCTCGGCATGCCGCGCCGCACGTATCAATACGACTCGGGTCAGGGGCTTGATCTGTTCAACATGCTCTCGACCATTGGCACGCTGGTGTTGATGCTGGGCACGCTGTTCGGACTCATCAACCTGTGGAAGTCGTGGAAGTCGGGTGAGCGTGCGTCGAGCAATCCGTGGGGCGCGCCAACGATCGAATGGTCGATGCCGTCGCCGCCGCCAGAGCACAACTTTGATGAGCTGCCCAGGATCACGTCGCGCTATCCGCTGTGGGATCTCAAAGGCACGGTGATTGCAAAGGAAACAACCGTGGCCGAAGAAGCAGGATTCAAGCAGCGCACCGCGAAACAGCTCGGCATCTCGATGCCCAATCCGTCGATCATGCCGCTCGTCACGGCGGCGGGTCTGATTTTCATGTTCAGCGGCATGCTTTTTACCGACTCCAACATCGTGCTGGCGATCGGCATCATGATTACCGGCGCCCTCTGGTGGATTGGATCGCTGTACAACTGGCTGATGACGCCACTCGAGGACGCACACTAGCATGACGGCCACGACACTCCCCGCCGCAGAGCACGCGGCCAACGGGCCGGGCGGTGGTCACTACACCACGCTCGGTCTCGACAATCGAAAGATCGCGATCTGGACGTTCATCGGATCCGAGTGCATGCTCTTTGCGTCACTCATTTCCACGTACCTCATCTACAAGGGCCGCTCCATCAAGGGCCCGTTCCCGCACGAGCCGTGGACGGAACCGGCCACGGGAAAGGTCTTTCCCGCTATTCTGGATATTCCGATCACATCCGCATCAACATTCGTCCTGTTGATGTCATCGTTCGCCATGGTGCTGGCGTTGGCTGCGGTGCAGAATAAAAACCTGCCCAAGACCACGTTTGGTGAGAAAATCCTGGGCTCGAGCAAACTGTGGCTGTGGGTGACGTGCCTCATGGGCACGGTGTTCCTGGGCTTTCAGGCGTTTGAGTTCACGGCCTTTATCCGTGAAGGTCTCACGATTCGCACCAACCTGTTTGGTTCGAGTTTCTTCACGCTCACCGGATTTCATGGCGCGCACGTGGCGGTTGGTGTGTGCTGGCTCTTCTCGCTGCTCGCGATCGATTACAAGCGCGGATTGCAGCCGAGTGACGCGACGAACGTGGATATCGCGGCGTTGTACTGGCATTTTGTTGACGTGATCTGGATCGTGATTTTCACGCTCGTGTATCTCATCAAGTAAGAGGCGCTCATGGCAATGGACAACACGCACAGCGCGCCGGCGGTGGCGGACGTTTCAGCAGTGGCGGCCCACGATGGTGGGCACGAGCATCCAGGCTGGTCGACGTACTGGAAGATCGCGGTGATTTTGTTTGTGCTCACGGGAGTTGAAGTGTCGGCGTTCTACATTCCGGCGTGGGAAACGTCGTGGGTGTATGTGCCGAGCATGCTGTTCTTGTCCACGGTGAAGTTTTTTCTGGTGGTCAAGTATTACATGCATCTCGGTTACGATCACAAGCTGTTCCGTTCGCTGTTCACTGGTCCGCTCATCGTGGCCGCGCTCACGCTTGTGGGGCTGATGTTTCTGTTCAGCAAGTTGTCGATCCGTCTCGGCCTGTTGAGCTGAGGCGGGTAGAGGCCCCAGCATGTTCCTGCTGCACCCGGCGGTAGACCTCGGGGAGAGCTTTACGCTCCACCCGAGCACCGTGCTTGGTATCGTGGCCATTGGTGCGCTCTATCTCTGGAGAGCTCGTCAGGGCCCGTCGTCGACCGATCTGCAACCGGCGCTCCCGTTGCCGCCCACGGCGCACGGTGACGGGCTCACAGGCACACCGGCGCCCGACGCGGATGCTGACGGGCCGAGCATTGTGCAACGCGCCGCATTTTTCCACGCGCTGGCGCTGATCTTCTTCACGCTGAACGGGCCGCTGCACGATCTGAGCGACTATTACCTGTTCAGCGGGCACATGGTTCAGCATTTGATTCTCACGCTGATCGTGCCGCCGCTGATGCTCTTTGGCGTGCCGGGGTGGATGTACCGACCGCTGTTGCGTCAACCGGTCATCGCGCGCATCGCCCGCTCGCTCACGAGTACGGCGAGCTGTTTTCTGTGGTTCAACGTGGTGTTGGCGGTGTGGCACTTGCCACCGATGTACAACGCGGCGCTGGAGTTCCACAGCGTGCACATTGTGCAGCACCTGATGTTCATTGCCAGCGCGACGCTCATGTGGTGGCCGCTCACGAGTCGGGTGGCTGAGCTGCCGCGGCTGGCGTTTCCGGGGCAGATGCTGTTCTGCTTCCTGATGGTGATTCCGATGTCGGTAGTGTCGATCTACATCGTGATGGCGGACGTGCTGTTGTATCCGGCGTACGCAACGGCGCCGAGATTATGGGGGATTTCTCCCATGCAGGATCAGCAGTACGGCGGGCTGATCATGTGGATTCCGGGCGGGGTGTTTTTCTACGCAGTGATGACGGTGGTGTTCTTCCGCTGGGTGAATCGGGATGAGGAGGATGCGGGGGAGCGGGTGGGGGGAGAGGGACTGCGGGTTTGACGGCGTTGACGGTTGGGGGGGACGGTAGACGGTTTAGGTGGAACGGCGCGTTGGACGGCGTTTACGGTTTGGGTGGACGGTAGGCGGTTAGGTGGAACGGCGCGTTGGACGGCGTTGACGGTTGGGGTGGACGGTAGACGGTGGAGGTTCGGGCAAAAAAAGAAGCGCGGCAGTCGCCGCGCTCTTCATTTGATGCTCGGGCAACCGTAGACGCTTTACCACGGTCTGTTCCACTCGACCGGTTTACCGTAGACTGCAACCGTGAACGCCGTCCCACGCGCCGTTTCACCCGAACGGTTCACCGTTCACCGTCACCGTGAACGCCGTCCCACGTGCCGTTTCACCCGAACCGTCCACCGTTTACCGTCACCGTAAACTCCGTCCCACGCGCCGTTCCACCTGAACCGTTCACCGTTCACCGTCACCGTGAACGCCGTCCCACTCCCCCTTACTCCGCCGCCACCAACGTCCTCCTCACCCTCCCCGGTAACCCCGGATGCTGACGGTACATGTAGTACCCCATCGCCGCCGCGCCGATAATGTTCGCGATGAACACCTGCAACCACGTCAGCTCGCCAAATCCCTGTGCCAGCACCGACGTCCAGCCTACCCAGCCCACCTCAAAGATAATGAACAGACCGATGAAGCCGATCATCGCCGATGGCGTTCGTTCCGCCATATTGATCACCCACGCCAACAGCAGCCCAATGCCCACGAACATGGCGTAGTGGAATACCGTGTACAACAGGAACGCCGCCGCCGAACTCGCTTCGCGGCCATCGAGAAAGAGCGTCGCCAGTGAGCGCCCCAGCATGATCGGCGTAGACAGCAGTCCGGCTGCCAACACATCCACCACCGCAAACCACACCGCGATGACCGTGGCACCGATCAAGCCGGCCGACACCCCTTCGCGAACAATCGAGTTGTTGTCTGGCGGCATAAACTGCTGATCTCCTCGCATGTGAGCGGGCAACACGTGGTCGGTCTCGTCGAACGGTGCGAATCCGCACGCGCTGCGCTAATCGAATCTTCAGGTGGGACCTGCGTTGCGCCAGAGGCGCTGTAAATTCCGATCTTCAGGTGAGACCCGCGTTGCGCCAGAGGCGCCGTAAATTCCGATCTTCAGGTGGGACCCACGTTGCGCCAGCGGCGCCGTGAACTCCGATCTTCAGGCGAGACCCACCTTGCGCCAGCAGCGCCGTAAATTCCGATCTTCAGGCGAAACCTGCGATAAACCTGAGGAGTCGTAAATCCCGACAACGCCGCGCCTGCTGCTGGCGTAAGCAAAGCGTGCTCACGCAGATTGAGCCCTTGAGCAATCACGTCGCTGGCCAACCCCTCTACTACCACCGTATGACCACCATCCGTTCCCTCCAATACGCCACGTCTTTCGCACTGGCGCTGCTTGCGATCGCCTGTGGCGGTGCCGGCGAATCCGGCGGCGCTGGGCGCGACGTCGCTGAGCTTGACGCGGCGACGGCCTGCTCGGCGCTGAACCAGACTCCGGCGCAGATCGCCGTGCTGGATTTCATCACCACCGCGGAGCCCAAACCGTGGCGCTTTCTGAACGCGGTGTCTACCGATTCCGCGCTCTCCGAGTCTGCGTTTGAAGTCGTGCAGAAAAAAGGGCCAACCTTTTACTGGCTCACCGACGACAAATCGCAACAGCAGATTCGCGAAAAGCTGTCCAACGACGGTGACTGGGCGACCATGCTCGTGTTGATGCGCGAAGACACCGACCATGGCGACGGTACGCACACGCTGCGCTTTGGTGGACGGTACGTGGGTGCGCCGCACGAAGGTCTGGAGAGCCCCGAGAAGCGCTACAACGTGAAGTGTCAGGTTGACTCGGCACCGGCATGGGTGATCAGCAACGGATCGGACAGCAACGGATTATGAGTGCCCGCGAGCGCCTTCTCGCGCTTGATGTGTTTCGCGGTCTGACCGTTGCCGGGATGCTGCTGGTCAATAATCCCGGTTCGTGGGGTGCCATCTATCCGCCGCTCGCGCACGCCGCGTGGCATGGCTGGACACCCACCGATCTCATATTTCCGTTCTTTCTGTTCATTGTTGGCATTACCACCCATCTCTCGCTCGCGGCGCGGCGGGCACAGGGGCACGGCAACGCGCAACTCGTGCGCCAGATTCTTCGTCGCGGTGGGCTCATCTTCCTCTGCGGCCTGTTCCTTTCGTGGTTTCCCGGCTTCACGTATCTGCCCATCGCCGATATGCCCGACGCGAACTACGGAGATCGGGTGCTGCACCGTCTCGCCAACTTGCGGTACCTCGGCGTACTGCAACGCATTGGATTGGCGTACACCTTTGGCGCGCTGCTCACCCTGCGGGCGAGCTGGCGCGGACAGATCGTGCTCACATCGATCATTCTGTTCGGCTACTGGGCCATCATGACGCGTGTCCCCGTACCGGGCACTGGTCAGCTCGGCGCGGCGCTACTCGATGAGCCGGCCATGGTGCTCAGCGCCTGGGTGGATCGCACCTTGCTGGGGCAAGCGCACCTGTATTCGGGAACACGCACCTGGGATCCGGAGGGATTGCTCAGTACCGTGCCCGCCGTGGGGACCGTGCTGCTCGGGGCGCTGGCCGGCGCGTGGATTGGTGCGCGTGAACGACCGCTCAATGATCGACTGGCGGGAATGTTTGCCGTCGGCAGCTTGTTGATGGTGGTGGGGACATGCTGGGGATGGGTATTTCCCATTAACAAAGGGCTGTGGACCAGCTCGTATGTGCTGCTCACCGGCGGCATGGCGGCGGTCACCCTGGCTACCTGCCTGTGGGTGATCGACTCCCTGCAGATTCGCGGTTGGACGCGGTTCTTTGAGGTGTATGGCGTCAATCCGCTGGTCGCCTTTTTGGGCTCCGGCTTGATGGCGCGCCTGATCGGCGGCATGATTGCGTGGCCAACAGACGCGGGCCGAGTTACCCTGCAGCAAGTGATCTATCGCGAGGGCTTTGTGTCGTGGCTCACACCGCGCAATGCATCGCTTTTGTACGCTCTGGCGTTTGTTGGTGTATGGTATCTCATACTCTCGTTCATGCAAAAACGCGGAATTGTTGTCAAACTCTGAAGCGTTGTGTTGGCAGCGCTTATCACCTGATCGCTATTGCGCCCATTGGTATGTGACGAGACTTGTTTGGTGGCAGCTTCTTCGGCCTACTTCTGCTGGACAACTCATGATGCCGGACAACTCATGACGACAGGTTCGCTCCGCTCACACGCGGTCACACACGTGGTCAGACACGCGGTCACACACGCGGTCACACACGCGGTCACACACGCGGTAACACACGCCGCCACACACGCCGCCCCACACGCGCCGAGAAACGCGCCGAGAAACGCGCCGAGAAACGCGCCGACACACACGCCACGCGCCGTGCCGACGCTGCGTTCGCTGCGCACCCTGCTGGCGCACGGTCATCGCACCGCGATGATAATGGCCGCCGCTCTGGTGGTGTTGCCCGGTGCACTACACGCGAGTGAACGTGCCCACACTCGGCACACTGCAGTTGCGCTGATGCAGGCACGCACCACGCAACCGCCTCGGCGTGCCGCGCCCGTGCGCAAGACCGTGACACGACCGGCGGCGGCCAAATCGGTCATGCGTCCGACGTCGCCCGTGGGAGCGCCCGCGCTGGCGGCTGATCTCGGTACAATGCTCAACGGGAAGACGCGCAGCGGAGAATGGGGCGCGATTGTTGTTTCGCTGTCCCGTGGTGACACTCTGTATTCGTGGGCTCCCGACCAACCCATGGTCCCTGCGTCCACGATGAAGGCATTCACCGCCGCGCTGGCGCTGGAGCGACTGGGGCCCGATCACACCTTTTCCACCGACGTGTTGCGTGACGGATCGCTCGGGCCGGACGGGGTCGTGCACGGCAACCTGATTCTGCGCGGTGATGGCGATCCGGCGCTCTCATCGCGATTTGTGCGCGGCGGTCCTGATGCACCAATGGATTTGCTGGCGCGTTTTGTCGCGGGCGCTGGTGTCAAGCGTATTGACGGGGACATCATCGCTGACGCCAGCGGCATGGAAGGCAGGCTGATTCCCGAAGGCTGGCTCAACCGGTGGTCGGGTGCGGCCTATGCGGCTCCGTTCAGCGCACTGTCGCTCAACGAAAACATTGTCATCGTAGGCGTGTACCCCGAGAAATCGGGCGGTGTGTCGGTGCAACTTGAACCGGCGTCCAGCGGATTGCAGGTGGTGTCGAGTGTGACGCGTGTAGCCGGTCGCAGTACCAAAGTGCGCGTGCGCATGGTTGGTGAGTCTCAGGTGGTGGTGACGGGCACCATCGGTGCATCAGCGTCGCCGCACCGTGTGCAACTGGTGGTGGCCGATCCGGTGACCTTTACCGCTGGCGCGTTTCGCGAAGCGCTGCGAGCGCAAGGCATTGAGGTGACGGGTGAGCTCAAGATCGGTCGCACGCCCATCGGGGCCATACCTGTGACCTCGATGTCATCGCCGCCGCTCTCACGACTCGTTTCGGTGATGAATCGCGAAAGCATCAATCACTACGCTGAACAGATTTTCCGCGGCGCCGCACGAGGTCCGCTGCGTAACGAACCCGGTACGGCCGATCATGCGTACGCACAGCTGCGCGCGTTTGCCGAATCCAAGCTCGGGGTGGCGCCTAACGGTTTGGTGGCCACCGACGGCAGCGGGTTGTCGGTGCTGGATCGTGTCACACCGCGATCGCTGGTGCAGTTGATGTCGTACGCGCACGGTGCGCCGTGGTCGAGTGTCTTCCATGCCTCCCTGCCCGTGGCGGGCGAATCGGAAACGCTGCGCACGCGCATGCGCGGCTCTGCGGCGCAGGGCAACCTGCACGCGAAGACGGGCACGACCAACGAAGTGATTTCGCTTTCAGGCTACGTGACCGCAGAGAACGGTGAGCTGTTGGCGTTCGCGTTGCTCTACAATGGCGCCGATCGTTGGAATGCGCGCGAGACAATAGATGCGATCGGGCCAACGTTGGCCGCATTTCGGCGGTAAACGCACGAACCTCGCCGCTCTTCGTGGGCCTTACCAGGCGTGCTGGCCGCCGTGTCGATCACGCGCGCGGACAACCCGTTCAACACGTCGTCAGCGCCTACTCACTGCCGCCTGCACAGACGGCCTGCACAGACGGCCTGCACAGACGGCCTGCAAACCGCCTGCAAACCGCCTGCAAACCGCCTGCACACCGCCTGCACACCGCCTGCACACCGCCTCACCGCCGCCGCCGGCCAACCTGCTTACGGGCTGCGCCCGTGGGCAAGACGGAACGCGTCAACTGCTCCACGTCGCGCGCCGGATCCAAACTTGCGCGCCGCACGGCACTTGCGGACTTGCTGCCACGTGCGCCCCACACACGGGCCGAGGCACTGTTTGACTGCCCCTGGACCACCACCCCATTCAGCCCCACAGCAAACGCCGCGCCGCTGGCGTCCGGCGCGCCGGAAATGGCCCAGAGAAACTCCGTCGTACCCGACGTCATGGACTCCCACGACGCACCATCGGAGCGCACGATCGTACCCTGCTCTCCCACCGCGTAGAGATCAAACCCAACCGGTCCCCACACGGCACTGAGCACCCGTGACGTACCGGGATTCGTTTCCGTCCATGTGCCGTTGTAGCGAAGCGCCACACCGGCACTGAAATCGCGCACGCCCACTGCCAACATGTTCGATGCAGCGGACGACCAGAGCGCCACCAACACATGCGGTACGTTCGCGTTGCGCGACGTCCATGCACTGCCGTTCCAAAGCCATGCGGTACCCGACAGTCCAACCACCTGCACATTCTGCGCGCTTGTGCCGAACACGCCGAACAGCGCCTCTGATTGTGTGTGCGACACATTCCAGAAGCTGCCGTTCCAGAACAGTACTTCGCCGCCGTCTGTTACCGCCCACACGGCGTCGCTGCTCGCGCCCCACATGGCGTAAATGTGGCTACTGGTGGGTGAGTTCTGCTTTTCCCACACCGTTCCGTTGTAGCGCAGGATGATGCCGTTATCGCCAGCAGCAAACGCGTCTGTCGCCGAAGGGGCCCATACGGTATTGAGTCGCTCGAGCGTGGGTGCAACCTGTCGTGTCCACGTCGTTCCATTGTAGCGGAAAATGAAACCCAGTTCTCCAACGGCAATCGAGTGCGAGGCGTCGGTGCTCCACACATCCAGCAAATCGGGGGTGAGGCTGAGCGTTGACCACGCCTCGAACTGACTACTGCGACGCATTACCAATCCGCGCTCACCACCGGTCCAGATGCCACCGGTGGCATCAAACGCCGTCGAGCGAAACCGGGTGCGATACGGCGGCGACTGATCCGACCACGATCCATTGGCGCGCTGCAACACCACTTCATCACCGGCCGCGAGGATCGTGCCCGAAGAACTGGTGGCCAGTGCCCGCAACGTCGCGTTGGTGCCACTCAACTCAGCTTCGAACTCCGCACCAGTCCAACGCACCACCGTGCCAAAGTCGCCCACGGCGAGCACTACGGCAGCGTTGACGGTACCAATCACGTCGTGCAGCACGGCGGTGGTGTTGCTTTCAACGGATCGCCAGGTGCTTCCGTCCCACCGACGGATGGTACCGCCGTCACCCACGGTAAATGCGCCGCTGGCCGCGCCCCAAACGCCGCGCAACTTCACCGTGGTGTTGGTGGGCTGTCGCACCCAGCTACCGTTTTGATACTGGAGCGCCGTACCGTTGTCGCCCACGGCCCATCCTTCATCCTCGCCGCTCATCCATACGTCGGTGAGTGTGCTGGTGGTACCGGACAGCTGGGCAGTCCACGTGTTCCCATCAAACCGCGCGATGACGCCGTTGGTACCGACGGCGGTGATCGCACGCACCGAACCACCGTGCAGCGACGTAAACGTGGTGCCAAACGCCGACCCTCGCACAGCAATCGTCCACTCGGCACCATTCCAGCGGAATACATCGCCAAGCGAGTTCACCGCGTACGCCAGCGATGAAACCGGTGCCCACATCGATACAATATCTTCAATAAGCGGGCCACCCAGCCGAGACGACGACCAGCTCGTGGCAAGCTGCGGCAGGACGGTTACGCGAACGGAGTCCACGCGCGAGGGATCGGCTTCAGGTGTGGCCACGAGATACGTCGTGCCTCGCCCCACTGCCATCACTGCCCCCTGATTGCTGATGCTCGCGATCGCGCTGTTGCGCGACATCCAGTTCACAGCGGTGGGGATGAGTGGATCGCCACTTACCGTGGCCGACACACTCGCCAAACCACCAATCGTGAGGCTCAACTCACGCGCACTCAGTTGCAATATCACGGGACGCGGTGCGACAACCACCTGCGCCACCGATTGGCGCGTTGAATCGCCGGTCGAACGCGCGCGGATCTCGGCGGTGCCAATCCCGATCGCTGTTGCCACGCCTTGTCCGGTGACGCTCACAATGGCGGGATTACTCGACGACCAGGTGATCGCATTCGACGCTCCCTGATCCACTATCACGGTTGCTCTGAACGATACGCTGTGCCCGATGTTCAGTTGCGCACTGCCCGGGAGTACGGTGATGCTGCGCACCACGGGAAGCACGCTGACGCGTGCTTCGGCGCGCAGCATGGTGTCGGCAGCGGCCATGGCGACGATGACAGCAGTGCCGTCTTCGATGCCGCGCACCACACCACTGGCGTCTACCGAAGCGAGCAGCCGGTGGTTCGTGCGCCAAATAATGTTGGTGGGTTCACCCGCATCAAGAAATACCTGCGCCGAGAGCGCCCGTGACTCGCCCTTGCCAACACTCAGTTGCGACGGCGAAATGATCACGCCGCGCGGCGGTGAGACAATGACGGTGGCCACGGCCGAAATGCTCGAATCGCTGATGCTGCGCGCGCTCACCGTGGTGGATCCGATTGCGATACCCGTCACGCGACCTTGCGCGTTCACCGTGGCGACCGCGGGTTCGCTGCTCGTCCACGTGACGGCGGTGGACGCGCCGTCATCGGCGCTGACCAAGGCGGAAAGAGTCGTGCTCTGACCCACACGCACAGTAAGATTCGCTGGCGCCACGGTGGCCGCAAACGCGCTGCGAACAAACACGGTGACGCTGCTGGTCACCCCACCACTCCGTACGCTGATCACGGTCACACCACGAGAGTGAGCCGTAATCGTGGCCGTTGAGCCACTGCCACTCACCGTGGCCACAGCGGAGTTTTCGCTGCTCCAAACCACCGATGCCCCGCTCAGCGACGCCCCACTCCCGTCACGCACCACAGCCATTACCGTGGTCGAACCGTTGATGGCGTTGATCGTGGCCGACGGCGCCGACATCGTGATCGATGCCGGAACCGGAACGGCCGTCCCCCCCCCGTCCGCGGCGCTGTCACCGCCGCTGCACGCGGTGAGCAGGAATGACGCCACCGTGCAGCAGACGAGACGAGCTACGGCAAAGCGGGTACACGGAGAACGATCAGCACTGAAACTGGACATGATCAGCTGGAGGTACGGTGGACGGTCATGGATGTGGGATTGAGAATGTCTTCGAGCTGTTCGCGCGTGAGCAGTTCGCGCTCGAGTACGATCTCGAAAACACCCCGGTCACTTTCGTACGCAAGTTTGGCTATTTCTGTGGCCACTTCATAACCCAGCACCGGCACCAGTGCGGTTACGATGCCAACGGAGTGTTCCACGAAATACCGCATGCGATCAGGATTCGCCGTGATACCTACCACGCAGCGCTCACGCAGTGTTGTGCACGCGTTGCGCAGCGACAGCAGGGAGCGCATGAGTCGATACGCGATGATTGGTTCAAATGCGTTGAGCTGCAGCTGACCGGCTTCGGCGGCCATTGTGACCGTGACGTCCGCGCCAATCACATCAAAGCACACTTGATTCACCACTTCGGGAATCACCGGATTCACTTTGCCCGGCATGATCGACGAACCCGGTTGCACGGCGGGCAGGTTGATCTCGTTGAATCCGGCGCGCGGACCCGACGACAACAGGCGCAGATCATTACAAATCTTTGAGAGCTTGGTCGCTGTACGCTTGAGCACACCGGAGAGCTGCACAAAGGCACCCGTATCGCTGGTGGCCTCCACCAGATCCGGTGCCGTAATGAGCGCGATACCGGTGATGCGTGATAAATGCGCGCACACCGACACCGTGTAGGCCGGACTGGCCGTAATACCGGTGCCAATAGCCGTCGCTCCCAGATTGATCTCGCGAATGAGTGCGCGCGCTTCGCCGAGCCGGTCAACGTCTTCCTTGAGCGTGTTGCCGTACGCCGAAAACTCCTGGCCCAGCGTCATGGGCACGGCATCCTGCATTTGCGTGCGTCCCATTTTAATAAAAGGTGCAAACTCCACACCCTTGGCCAGAAACGCATCGGCCAGCAGAGACAGCTCGCGCTCGAACTCTTGCATCGACCGGTGCAATCCCAGCTTCACGGCGGTGGGATACACATCGTTGGTGGACTGACTGAGATTGACGTGACTGTTGGGTGAGATAAACGCATAGTCACCGCGCGCCCGGTCGCTTAGCTCCAGCGCCCGGTTGGCAATGACTTCGTTGGCGTTCATGTTGGTGGACGTGCCCGCGCCGCCCTGAATGACATCCACCAGAAACTGTTCGTGATGTCGACCGGCCTGAATCTCGCGGGCGGCCTTCACAATGGGATCGAAAAGTGCCTTGGGCAGCAAGCCGAGATCATGGTTGGCGTGTGCGGCGGCTTCCTTGACTGCGGCCAGACCGTCAATGAGCTCCGGCATCTCGCGAATGGGAATCCCGGTAATCGGAAAGTTCTCGAGTGCGCGAAGTGTCTGAATACCGTACAGCGCTTCGTACGGAACCTCGCGTTCGCCCAGCAGGTCTTTTTCTGTCCGCGTGCGGTGCCCACCAAAGCCCAAGGCTCGGCCGCGACCCACCAACGTGGCATCAGCCGCCCGGAGGCGGTTGGAGATGGTACGCGCAGCGCGATTCACCAGCGCGGCGTACAACTGCGGATGCTCACGAATGAGTGCGTCAACATCGTTGCGCGTCATCACGAGCAACTCGGCTGGCATGATCGCGCGCGCGGTGGTGCCGTGCGCGTCGTCGTCGAGAAAAATGCCCTCGCCCACCGCTTCGCCCGCGCCCAACGTGGCCAGACGGGTAATGCGCCCCTCGTGGGCCTTCTCCACAGCCACCGCACCGCTGAGCAGAATGGCGAACAGTTGCCGCACGCTGCCTTCCTCGAACAGCGTTTCTTCCACTTCCATACGGCGCGGTTTCACGGCGCGTGCAAGGCGCCACAAATAGGCTTCAGAGAAGCCGGATACAAAGCTGGCCGATTCCAGACGCGTAGCGATTTCAGCAGGACTGAGCATGAGCAGATGGGGGCGCAGGGCACAGGGCCAGATCGCCGATTGCGATCAGTGAGCCATCGGGGGCTTTGCGTGACAGACCGCGACGGGTGGTCGGTAGCCGTTGGCGCAACGCCGTGCCAGTGGTATGACGAATGGGACCGTTGGACGCAATAACGTACTTGCGATTTGTTGACCGCGACGATCTGCGCAGCTCGCCGTTGATATAGAAGGGCAGCACAGTGCTTGCCCACTCGTCTATCTTGGGGGATGGATACGACTGAACCCATCATTTACGACCCCACCGCAGTAGAAGCCCGGTGGCAGCGCACCTGGGCCGAACGCGGCACCAATCAGGTTGATCTGGCCAACGCCGCGCGCCCGTTCTATTCGCTCATGATGTTTCCCTATCCGTCGGCCGAAGGGCTGCACGTGGGGAATCTCTTTGCGTTTACCGGCAGCGATATCTCAGCGCGCTACCATCGCCTCATCGGTCATCAGGTGTTTCAGCCGCTGGGATACGACGCCTTCGGGATTCATTCGGAAAACTACGCGCTCAAGATCGGTGCGCATCCGATGGAGCTCACGCCGCGCAACGTCGCCAACTTTCAGCGCCAGCTCGAACGCGCCGGGCTCATGGTGGACTGGCAGCAGAAGATCGACACCAGTCAGCGCGACTACTATCGCTGGACGCAGTGGGTGTTCCTGCAGCTGCACAAGCAGGGGCTGGCGTACAAAAAGGCCGCCGCGGTCAACTGGTGTCCGGGCTGCAAGACGGTGCTCGCCAACGAGCAGGTGGAAGGCGGCGCCTGCGAACGGTGCGGCACGGTGGTTGAACAGCGCTTTCTTGAGCAGTGGTTTTTCCGCATCGGTAACTACGCCGAACGTCTGCTGGGCAATCTCGACTGGCTCGACTGGAGCGAGGTGACCAAGAGCGCCCAGCGCAACTGGATTGGTCGGTCGGAAGGCGCCGAGTTGACGTTTGCTGTGAACGACGGCGCGAATCAGATCCGTGTGTTTACCACGCGGCCTGATACGATCTTTGGTGCCACGTACCTCGTGCTTGCACCAGAGCATCCCTTGGTCGCGGCGATCACAACCGACGCGTTTCGCGATGCGGTGCGTGTATACCAGGAGCGCACCAACAAGCAGGATCTGGTGTCACGCAAGTCGGTGCTGCAAAAAACCGGTGTGTTTACGGGTGCGTTTGCGCGCAATCCGGCCACCGGCCACAACGTGCCGATCTGGATTGCCGACTATGTACTCATGGAGTACGGCACCGGTGCGATCATGGCCGTTCCCGGACATGACGAGCGTGATTTCGAGTTTGCCCATGAGTTGGCGCCAATCTTCCAGCAGCAGTGCAAGCTGGAAATCGGTCAGGTGATTCGACGCGTCGTGGCGGGCGAAGGACAGGATGGTGATACGGAGCTTGCTGAAGCGTACACCGCGAGTACGAGTGCTGATCGTCTTGTGAACTCGGCGCAGTTTGATGGCCTGCCAGTCATCGAAGCCAAAGTAGCTGTCACGGCGTGGCTCGAAGAGCAGGGACACGCAAAGCCGGTGGTCAACTACCGTCTGCACGATTGGTGCGTGTCGCGTCAGCGCTACTGGGGACCGCCCATCCCCATTGTGTACTGCGATGCGTGCGGTACCGTGCCGGTGCCTGAAGAGCAGCTACCGGTGGAGTTGCCGTTTATCCCCGATTTCAAGCCCGACGACTCGGGCGTCTCACCGCTGGCGCGACACGCCGAATGGTACAATGTGGCCTGTCCCACGTGTGGTGGCGATGCGCGGCGCGAGACCGATGTATCCGACACGTTCCTCGATAGTGCGTGGTATTTTTTGCGCTATCCGAGTGCCCGCCGGCATGACGTGGCGTTTGATCGCGACATTACCGCGCGCTGGTTGCCCGTGAACTCGTACATCGGCGGCAACGAGCACGCGGTGCTGCATTTGTTGTACTCGCGCTTTGTGACCATGGCACTCAAGGACGGTGGTCATCTGGATTTTGAGGAGCCGTTCACGCGCTTTCGTGCGCATGGTCTCATTATTCGCGACGGCGCGAAGATGTCCAAGACCAAGGGCAACGTCATCAATCCTGATGAGTACGTGAATGAGTGGGGTGCCGACTCGTTCCGCATGTATCTCATGTTTCTCGGTCCGTATCAGGAGGGCGGCGACTTCCGCGCGCAGGGTATCAGTGGGGTGCGTCGCTTTCTGGATCGCTTGTGGGGTTCGGTGCGCGATGCACGACGTGATGGTGAGGGTGATCCCGATGTGCTGCGCAAGTTGCATCAGGTGATTCGCAAAGTGGGCGAGGACATTCCACTGCTGGCCTACAACACCGCCATTGCGGCCATGATGGAGTACATGAATGTGCTGCGTCGCTCCGAACGGATTGCGCACGTGTCGGAAGTGGAGCCGCTGGTGCAGTTGGTGGCACCGTTTGCGCCGCATCTGGCCGAAGAGTGCTGGGTGCAGCTCGGCCATACGGCCAGCATCTTCGATAGCGGCTGGCCCGCGTGGGATGCGGCGCTGGCAGCAGAAACAACCATTGAGGTTGCGGTGCAGGTGAACGGCAAAACGCGCGGCAAGGTGCACGTGGCACCCGACGCCACGCAGGACGTGGTGATGCAGGCGGCGCTGGCCGACCCTTCCATCGCGAAGTTCGTGACCGGGGAACCTCGGCGCGTGATCCACGTGCCCGGGCGGCTGCTCAATGTGATCGTGTAGAACGGTGGTGCGCAAACGGGCGCAGGCACCGGCTCCGGGCAGTCGGATACCGGCCTCGGCTGGAGCGTCTGGTCCAACGCTGGGCTACCGACGCGCTCGTTTTGCAGCCATCGTTTGACCAGTCGACCCGGTTACCGTGCATGGGGCGCCAACCATTGGCGCTCCGTTTGCGTTTAGGGGTATCTGTCCGCTCCGGGTGCGGTGCGCACCTGTTCTCGCCGCCCCATAAGCGGCGGCCTCTCATTCCGTATTGCCATGCTCGCAACCTTTGTGCAGCCGCTGGTTCAGCGCCCACCTGGACACACACGCACCGTTCTTTTGCTGCTGGCGCTGCCGCTGCTGGTGACCGCTTGCGAGAAGCCGCCGCCGCCAACGCGACCCACCCCGGTAGTCGTGGTGCAATCCGTGACGCGAGGGGCGGTCCCGTACGTGGTGATGGCCAACGGCGAAGTGGAGCCGAATCGCTTTGTCTCGGTACAGGCGCAGGTCACCGGGCAAGTCACGAGCGTGCGCTTCGCCGAAGGCGATGATGTGCGAGAGGGACAGGTGTTGTTCGAAATCGACAAGCGTCCTTTTGACGCCGAGTTGTCGCGCGTGCGCAGTGTACTCGCTCGCGACGAAGCACAGCTCACGCGTGCGCGCTCTGATTCCACGCGCTATGAGGCGTTGGCCAACAAGGGCTATGTCACGCGGGAACAGTTTGATCAGATTCTCGGCGACGTGCGCGCGTTGGCCGCTACCGTTTCGGCTGATCGTGCCGCGATGGACCGTGCGCAGTTTGATCTGGACAACGCGACAGTACGTGCGCCGATCTCGGGCCGTACTGGTCAGTTGGCGTTTCGCGAGGGCAATTTGGTGCGCGCGCAATCAGCAGATGCGCTGGTAACCATCAATGAGGTACGTCCGGTGCTGGTGCGCTTTGCCGTGCCGGAAACGGATTTTGCAGAACTGCGCGCTCGCTCCGGTATTGGCAAACCGCTGCCCGTGCGCATCCGATCGGCGGCCGGCGATACGTCGCGGGTAATCGAGGGTGTGCTCGCGTTTGTGGACAACGCGATTGATCGCAGCACGGGAGCGGTGACCCTCAAGGCACGCGTGCCCAACAACGACGGTGCGCTCTGGCCCGGACAGTTTGTGCAGGTGTCGCTTGAGCTGGCAATTGATGAGAATGTGATCACGATTCCGTCCACCGCCGTTGTGTCTTCGGGTGGCGGCATGTTCGTCTTTACGATTGATGATGAGGACAAGGCCACGCGTGTTGCGGTGACCTTGGGACGACAGATTGGCGATCGCGCCATCGTCATGAGCGGCCTCACCGGAAGCGAGCGTGTGGTGATAGACGGTCAGCAGCGCATTGCTGACGGTGCACGTGTGCAAATCCGTGAGCGGGCGACCGACACACGCGTCGCTGATTCCACCTCCACAGCGGGAGTCGCCCGATGAACCTGAGCGGTCCGTGGATCCGTCGGCCTGTCATGACGACGCTCGTGATGACGGCCATCATCGTGTTTGGCATGTTCACTTATCGCGCGCTGCCCGTAAGCGATTTGCCAACCATTGACTATCCCACCATTTCGGTGAGTGCGAACTTGCCCGGCGCCAGCCCGGAGGTGATGGCATCGTCGGTGGCCACTCCGCTCGAGCAGGCGATGGCCACCATTCCAGGCATCGAAAGTATTTCGTCGCAGAGTACGCAGGGCGCGACCAGTATCAATCTGCAGTTCACACTCACGCGTGACATCGATGCCGCGGCGTCCGATGTGCAAGCAGCGCTGGCGGCGGCGCTGCGCAACCTGCCCGATGGCATTCAGCCGCCCACATACCGCAAGTCGAACTCGGACGCGTCGCCGATTTTGATTCTCAGCATGAACTCCGACCAGCTCTCACGGACAGAGCTCAACGAGTGGGCGGAGACGTTCCTCGCGCAGCGCCTGTCTACCATTGAAGGTGTGGCGCAGGTGCAGATTTACGGCTCCGCGAAGTATGCGGTGCGCATTCAGCTCGATCCCGGCGCGATGGCGTCGCGCGGCATCGGCATTGACGAAGTGCAGGCCGCAGTGTCCAACGGCAACTCGAACTTGCCGGCTGGCGTGTTGATGGGACCGAATCAGGCGTTCACGGTGCAGGCCACTGGTCAGTTGCAGAGCGCGGCCGCGTTTCGTGAGCTGGTGGTGGCGTACCGCAACGGTGCACCGGTTCGACTGGGTGATCTGGGCGATGTCATCGACGATGTCGAAAACAATCGTGTGTCGAGTGAAGTCAACGGTCGCGCCAACATCGCGCTGGCCATTGTGCGCCAGCCCGGTACCAACACCGTGGCCGTGGCCGACGCGGTCATGGAGCGTGTCGATGCGCTGCGAATCCAGATTCCGCCATCGATTGATTTCGAGCCGATTTTCGATCGCGCCGAAGGCATCCGTGAGTCGGTGCACGACGTGCAGTTCACGTTGCTGCTCACGCTGGCACTCGTGATTCTGGTGATCTTTCTGTTTTTACGGAATGTACGGGCCACCGCCATCCCGTCGTTGGCGTTGCCGTTTTCCATTGTTGGCACGTTCTCCGTGATGTGGGCGCTCGGATATTCGCTGAATAATCTCACGCTCATGGCGCTCACGCTGTCTGTTGGGTTCGTGGTGGACGACGCCATTGTGATGCTCGAGAACATTGTGCGCCATCTGGAGATGGGCAAGACGCCGATGCAAGCGGCCATTGATGGATCGAGAGAAATCAGCTTCACGATTCTCTCCATCACGCTGTCGCTGGTGGCGGTGTTTATTCCGATCATGTTCATGCCGGGCCTCGTGGGACGATTGTTTCAGGAGTTCGCGGTCACGATCGGTGTGGCGATCCTGGTGTCCGGCTTTGTATCGCTCACACTCACACCCATGTTGTGCGCCCGCTGGTTGCGCGGTGGCGACGGGCACGCGTCCACCGAGGGAAAGTGGCGTTCGGTGGAGCGTATTTACCAGGCCAGCGAAGACGGGTACATCCGGTCGCTCAACTGGGTGATGCAGCATCGTCCGGCGGCCATGGCGTTTGGTCTGGCGATGCTGGGCGCCACGGTGTGGCTGTTTATCGCCATCCCCAAGGGCTTTCTGCCCAGCGAAGACACAGGACGTGTCGAAGCGTCGCTGCTTGGACCGGAGGGGATTGGCTTTGAGTCCATGAAGGAGCGACAGGGTGAAGTGGCCGACATCGTGCGGCAGAATCCGTACGTCCGCCTGGTGCTCTCAAGCGTGGGGGGGGGAGGTCGCGCGTCAACCGGCAACAACGGTCGCCTGATCATTCGCCTGGTCGATCGTGCTGAACGACCGCACGTGGATGTGGTCATGCGGCAGTTGCAAGCCGAAGCCGCCGTGGTACCGGGCATGCAAACGTTCTTCCGCAATCCGCCGCCCATCAGCATTGGGGGCGTGCGATCAAGCAGCTCATATCAGATCACGTTGCAAGGCACGGATATCGCGCAGCTCTACACCGCAGCGCGTTCGTTCGAAGCACAGATGCGCGAAATTCCGCTCATCGAAGCGGTCTCCAGCGATCTGCAAATCGGCAACCCACAGGTTTCCGTAGACATCAATCGTGAACGGGCGTCGGCGCTTGGCGTCACCGCCGGCCAGATTGAACGCGCGCTATACAACGCGTACGGGTCACGTCAGGTCTCCACCATCTTCACGCAGTCCAATCAGTACTTCGTGATCATGGAACTCAAGCCGCAGTACCAGCGCGATGTGGAGGCGCTCAAGCAACTGTTCGTGCGATCCGACAACGGTTCGCTCGTACCGCTAGGCGCCGTGGCCAGCTTCTCACGCGGCCTCGGACCGCTGTCGGTGCAACGGGTGGGACAGCTGCCAGCCGTGACGATCTCCTACAACTTGCGCTCCGGTGTCGCACTCGGCACCGCCGTTGACGAAGTCCAGCGGTTGGCCGCACAGGAGCTGCCGTCCGATATCACCACCAGCCTCACCGGCGATACCAAAGCCTTCGCCGATGCGCAGGACGGACTGCTGCTGTTGCTGGTGGTGGCCGTGTTTGTGATTTATGTGGTGTTGGGCGTGTTGTACGAGAGCTATATCCACCCCATCACCATTCTCAGCGGCCTGCCCTTTGCCGCCGTCGGTGCGCTGCTCACACTGATGATCTTTGGCAAGGATTTGAGCGTTTACGCATTTGTTGGTGTAGTACTGCTGGTTGGCCTGGTAAAAAAGAACGCCATCATGATGCTAGACTTTGCGATTGAAGCGGAACGCGAGCGCGGCCTCAACGCCACACTCGCCATTCTCGAAGCGGCACGTGTGCGTTTCCGTCCCATCATGATGACTACGTTTGCAGCCCTCATGGGCACCATGCCCATTGCCGTTGGCTATGGAGCCGGTGCCGAATCACGACAGCCACTTGGTCTGGCTGTGGTTGGCGGCATGGCGTTTTCGCAGATCGTTACGCTTTACGTCACCCCCGTGATCTACACATACTTCGATCAACTCGTGAAATGGCGCGCCTCGCGGCGCGCTTCGGTTCAACGCGCTCCTTCGCCAGGCGCTGAGGTCGTGCCGTTGGCGTAAGGGTGTTCGATGGTGCGTCATGCAAAGATCGTAGTCCAGCGGCTTGATGCGCTTCAGCAGCGTAGCACATCACTTCAACCCAGGGAGTACATGATGTCGTTTACAAAAGCACAACTTGAGCACCTCGAGAAGCGACTGCACGAAGAGCGGACTCGGCTTACCGCGCAACTGCATGCGTTCGAGGAGGTGGAGCGGTCCGAAAATAGCCAGGAACAAGACGGCGATTTGTCGAAGGTGCCAAGCCATCCCGCCGATCTCGGGACTGACTCCATCAATGAAGCACTGGGCGTCTCCATCGGCACGCGCGTGTCGCATGAGCTCGCCGAGATCGATGCGGCAATGGATCGCATCATCAACACGCCCGAGGCGTTCGGTATTGACGAAGACACTGGCGAACCAATTCCGTTCGAGCGGTTGGACGTCATTCCGTACGCGCGCGTGAATGTGGGTAAAGCACCGTAATCTCCGCGCGTGGGCGAACGAACGGACGATACCGAAGTCCAATGTCCGGCACGTTTCGTGAACCGCTACACACCAAATTGCGTGAGATGATGATCGAGGTGCTTGTAGAACAAATTGCTCCACTCCTGCGCAGTGAGCGGACCAAATGAGAGCGACTCCTTGCCCTCGAAGTGGGCAGCGCCGAGTGACTGCGTGAGGGCGAGGTACTCGAGCAGGCGACGCTTCTCCTGTTCAAAGTCGCGGCGGTCCGCGATGATGAACGCCGGTGCCGTGCGGCTGTTGTGTGGATAGGGCGTCTCGTTCACCACGCCGGATTTTACAAATGTCCTGAGCAGGAACCGTACAATTGCGTTTGATGGCGGATGTTTTTCGGTGAACGCCATGTCGTAGGCGACGATGCAGTGCGCGAGCATCTGGTCCACTCGCATTTTACCCCAGCGTGGTATGCTCTCGGGAGTGAGCACGTGTAGGCGTCGGGCGAGTTCCGAGCTCGTCGCGGCGTCGAAGATGCTTTGCATGTGAGAAGGCTGCCAACGTCGCGGTAGTAAGTCAAGCTGCTTGGGGGCGTCGCTTGCGGCCTGCGTCCCTGTGATGCATTTCACAAAGTCGTTGAACGCGGCAAGAACAGCACATACTCCGGAGCGGTGTCACATGGTTGAGATTTCTGTGATCGATGGCCACCTGCTGGTTGAGGTGCAGGGCATGCACCGACTCTGGGCACTCAAATCAACTCTGCGCCTGCCTCTCACCGATGTCGTGTCGGTGAGGCATGACCCTGAGCGCGCAACGCGTGCGTTCCCGGGGTTGAAAATGCCGGGTACCAACATCCCCGCCGTATACACGGCGGGGACCTACTACCAGAGCGATTTTCGTCCGGACTTCTGGACGGTGCGACATCCCGAACAGGCGATTGTCATTCAATGCACCAAGGACGCCGCGTACGACGAGATCATCGTGGAGGTGCAGGATCCAGCCAGCACCGTCGCGCGGATTCAAGCCGCGCTTTCCTCTCCGTGAGCGCTTTCTTTAGCAATTGTGGGCGTCCGCGGGCCGACCGCCTTTTCCGAACGGATTTCGAATGACCGACGTTGCGGCACGAATGAATCCAGCGTCTCTGGCCAATACGGTTGATGTTGAGACGCCTGAACTGGTGGTGCTGTCGTACACGATTGCAGGAGTGGGCTCACGTGCATCGGCCGCGCTCATCGACTACGGCATTTGCATTGGCACGTTTATCGGGCTCATCGTGATCTGGATCCAACTGGGGGACTCGCCAGTGGCGGGCGCCGGTTCCGCAGCGTGGGGCTTGGCGCTCCTGGGTGTGTTGCAGTTCATAATCCTGTGGCTGTATTACGTGCTGTTCGAGGCCTTCGGCGATGGGCAAACCCCCGGCAAGCGCATCATCGGGCTGCGGGTGGTGCGCGACGGCGGGCTGTCGGTCACGTTCGAGGCGTCGGCGATCCGGAACATCGTGCGCATCGTGGACATGCAGCCGATCGTACTGTACGCGGTTGGGCTCGTGTCGTTGGTGGCGAGTGCGCGCGGAAAGCGCCTGGGGGATATGGCGGCCGGCACAATCGTGGTGAAGGAAGGCGTTCTGTCCGCGCCGATGGCGGCGCGTTTACCGGCGGCTCGACCAGGCGCGGCGGATGCGCCGCCGGCGGCCGCCCCGCTCGCGTCGCGGCTCACCGACGCCGAGTTTCAGTTGCTCGACCGATTCGTCACGCGGCGCATGGATTTCGATCCTGAAAGGCGTCAGGCGCTGGGGGCGCAACTGGCGCAACAGCTTGCCGGCGCGCTCGCCACCGCTCAGACGCAGCCCACCGACAGCACGCCCGAGGCGCGTCCCTCACAGCGTCCCTCACAGCATCCTTCGCAGCGTTTGATCAATCAACTGGTTCTCTTGCACGATGAGGAGCAAGCCGCGCGTTCGCGCGGTGTGGCCTCCCGCAGCGAAACTGGGGCTGGCCGTGAGCGGCATCGCCTCGTGGCCATGAACGCACCGCGCTGGGCGGCGTTCGCCACACAACTGGAGCAGGCGCAGCGCAAGGGTCTTAAATCTTTGGGTGAAGCGCGCGTGCGCGCCTTTGTGCAGGACTACCGGGAGATGACTTCCGACCTGGCCCGACTCCGCACCGCCACGCGCGGCACCGATGCGGCGGAGCTCTTTTACCTCAACCGGCTGGTAGCCGGCGCGCACAGCCTGCTCTATCGCCGACGCACCTTCACGCTGCAGCGGCTGGTCAACTTCCTCTTCGCCGACGTCCCCGCCGAAGTGCGTGCCTCGGCCGTGCCGATCGCGCTCGCCGCGCTGGTGTTCTTCGGCCCAATGGTGATCGCGTGGCGCGCCGTGGTGGTGCAGCCGGAGCTCGCGGCCACGTTGCTCCCCGCCAGCATGCTCGAGCGGGCCCAGCAGGGCGTGGAGGATGCGAAGCTCGGGCGCGGCTACATCGAGGACCCGGAAGTGTACCGGCCGGTGATGGCATCGCGCATTCTCACAAACAACATTCAGGTCACGTTTTTCGCCTTCGCCTTCGGAATGACCGCGGGTGTGCTCACGTTGGGTGTGCTGGTGATGAACGGCGTCAGCATTGGCGCCGCGTTCGGTTTGTACATGTCCAAGGGCATCGGGTCGCTGATCTTTTCGTTTGTGGCACCGCATGGCGTACTCGAACTCTCGGCGATCGTGATCGCAGGCGGTGCAGGATTCCTGCTCGCCGCCGGCCTGCTGCTGCCAGGCCAGCGCACGCGTCGCGCCGCGTTGGCCCACAACGCGCGGCGTGCGTTCAAGCTGCTCGCCGGATCGGCGTTCCTTCTCGTCTTTGCCGGCGTGATCGAAGGGTTCGTCTCACCCAACGCGACGCTCTCGCTGAACGTCAAGCTGGCCGTGTCTGCAGTGAGCGCGGTGGTACTGGCCTGGTATCTCAGCTACAGGGCGCCGCGAGCCTTGAGCTCCAGATAGCGATTCACCACACCGGCCGTCATGGCGCCGGGCGAAACGTCGAGTACGATCACGCCCGCCCGTCGCATCCGCTCGAGGGCCTGCTCGCGCGCCAGCAACAGTTCCTCCGCTGCCGCGCGCTCAAACAGCGCGCCAGCTGATTCCCCCCCCCGTGGCACCGCCGCGTCAAAGAGCACATCATTGCGCAGCGCCACCACCAGCACCAAATGCCGCGCCGCACTGCGCGTGACATGAGCAAGCAGTGCCTGCGACGCACACACGTCGATCACATCGGTAAAAAACACCACGAGTGCACGCTTGCGCTGATGTGTGGACAGGTAGCGGAATGCGGCAGCGTAATCCGGTTCGGCGGACGTGGCACGCACCGGGATGTACGCATCGCGCACCAGCTGCAGCGCGCGCTTGCCAGCCTGCGGCGTCACGTAGGCGCGCATCTCATCGTCGAACACCATGGTGCCAACACGGTCACCCGCAGCAGCGGCGACATCGGTGAGAATGAGCGCGGAGCTCAGTGCCTGTTCAAAGCGTGGCAACTCGCCCGCGAGCTGCGTCATGCCTCGGCCGGCGTCTATGAGTGTGAGCACCGTCTGCGAGCGCTCGATCGTAAACTCACGCGTGATCGGCTTGCCCTTCTTGTAGGTGGCCTTCCAGTCGATGTGGCGCGGATCATCTCCCCGCACGTACTCCCGCAGGCTGGCGAACGCTTGTCCTTGCCCTCTGCGTCGCAGTGCACGGACGCCAAGCGCATCCAACCGGTTTTGCATGGCCATGAGTCGATAGCGACGCACGCCGGATAGCGAGGGAATCACGAGCAGCGAGTCGTCTAACCCGATTCGATCACGCGCGGCGATGAGACCGAGCGAGGTTGTGGTTCGCGCGGCCGCTGCACCCAGCGCCGCGACGCCTCGGCTCACGCCGATCACGGGGACATCGACCGTGCGCAGCGAGTGCGCCGGCACACGCAGCGCCACCTTACCGGTGCCCAGCCCGCCGCGCACTTGTCGCGGCAATGCATCGTACAGCAACATGTCGATGGGCCGAGCATGCCGGTTGCTGATCGTGTAACGCATGATGATTTCGTCACCGATGCCCACCATGTCCGCGCAATCCCGCTCCAGCGTGATCGCGGCGCGCGGCGGCAGGCGTAGCACGTCAACGACCACCGCCAGCATCAGCAGCAGCAGCGCGGTCCCGCCCGCGTACTCATCGAACGGTGACGGCAGTAGCCAAAGCGGCGCGATCGCGCTGACGGCGATCGCGAGACGCGGCTGCGGCACGAAACGAACGAAGCGGCGCACGCTTACTTGGGCACGTCGATGCGCAGCAGGATCGCCGAGAGCGCGTCGTCGGCAGTGCGTCCTTCCACCTCGAGCTCCGGCGACAGCGTCACGCGATGCCGCAGCGTGGAGAAGACGCGATCCTTGACGTCATCGGGTGTCACGAAGTCGCGGCCAGACATCACGGCTGTCGCGCGCGCCGCACGCATGAGCGCGACGCTGGCGCGAGGTGATGCGCCGAGGGAGAAGGCCTGCTCCTCGCGGGTGGCTCGCGTGATCGCGGCAATGTACTCCTGCACGTCGGGTGCCACGCGTACCGTGTCGACAAGCGCGCGCAGCGCTGCCGCATCGCCGTCCTGCAGCACGGATGTGGCCAGCGCGACGACAGTGCTCTCCGGATTGAAGCCGGCTTCATGACTGGCCAGCATGGCCAACTCCGCATCGCGCGACGGATAGCCCATCACCGTCTTGAGCAGGAATCGATCGAGCTGCGCCTCGGGCAAGGGATAGGTGCCTTCATGCTCCACCGGATTTTGCGTGGCGAAGACTGTGAACAGCGGATCCAGCTGGCGCGTCACACCGTCCGTTGACACCTGGCGTTCCGCCATGGCTTCGAGCAGCGCCGACTGCGTCTTGGCAGGTGCCCGGTTGATTTCGTCGCCGAGCAGCAGGTCGGTAAAGATCGGTCCGGGCTGAAACTCGAAGCCCGCGGCGGGATCGCGCAGAATCGCGATCCCGGTGAGGTCGCTCGGCATGAGGTCGGGTGTGAACTGCACGCGCGTAAACCGCACCCCAAGCGCCTGCGCGAGGGTGCGCACAAGCAGTGTTTTGGCGGTGCCCGGCACACCCTCTATGAGCAGGTGACCTCGCGCCAGGAAGGCCACCAATGCGTCGTCGATCGCATCATCCTGGCCAATGATTCGTGCGCGAATGGCTGAACGCAGCTGCTGCAGAAGATCGACGCCCTGTTCGATGGTGTGAGTCATGAGGTCAGGTTCGGGTAAGTGCGGTTTCGATGCGGCAGAGTGCGGGCGCCAGCTCCCGGAACTCCGCCACGCTGATGCTGTGGTCGAGCGCGCGCCGCAGGAGCGCGACATCCGAGTCGAGGGCCGGCTGGCGTTCGGCTACGCGTCGCAGGAATGCATCGTCCTGGTCGGTGGCGGTGGTGGTGGCACGGGCGACCGTTCTATCCACCCGCCGACGGAGCCCGCGCACAAGCCGATGCGCGCCGGTGCGGGTGGCGCCTACCTGGAGATACGCGCGCGCGAGCGCGTCTACATGTTCCAGCGGCGATCGCCGCTCGATACGCCGATCTTCTCGCGGCGGCAACACGCGCACGGCGAGTGCGATGAGCAGGACAACGCCGCCCAGCGCTACTTGCAGGAGCATGCGTCCCGACCCGGTGCCCGTGAGATACGCTTGCACCGCTCCCGGAATGCCGACCCGTGCACCGCGCCCCTGATGCTGTTCGTCGAACACCAACGTGTGCGCTGCGAAATCGCCGCCACTCAGCCATGACAACGCGGTCACCGCCGCTACGTCGAGTCCGTATGAGCAGTCGCGCAGCGCATCGTTCCGGAAGACGTCCGGATCCGCCGCTACCACCATGCGACCGCGCCCGTACGGCATGGTCACCATGGCCGGATAACCGACGCCCGGCGGCTTCCCGGTTACCTGAAGCAGCGGACGGACTCCGGGCGCGCGTAGTGCCAACCCCTGGAGGGCCAGCAACGTCGGGCGGCCAATCCACAGCGACTGGCGCGTGAAACGTTGCACCGCTGACTGGTCGCAGCGCCGCGCCGCTGCCGAGTCGGCGTAAAGCAGGCCGGCCAGCGGCGCGACGGACAGCCGGAGTGAGTCGGAAAACTCGGCGGTGCCGTTCCCGAGTACCAATAGCAAACCGGCGCCGCCTCGTACGTGCTGCAGGATCTGATGGGTCTCTGAGGCCGTCATGGCGATCGTGGGATCGAGCACGGCGATGATTGCGTCAGGGGCGTCCGGGAGGTCGGCCGTCCGACGCCGCTCAACCGCCACACCCAGCCGGCTGGCGAGTTCGTAGAGCAACTTCGCACCAAGCGGATCGGAGGAGAACGCAGATAGCCGAGGGTCGCCTTGCCGACCCGAAACCGGTGTGCGCACGAGCAGCGCCGTGGTCACTACAATCGCCGCGAGCAGCGTAAGGACGAGGCCGGG
>JBBRDJ010000010.1:0-57476 GCA_038203945.1 Gemmatimonadales bacterium | reverse complement strand
CGAGATCGGCTCGCCGAGCAGCAGGGGCAGCAGGGGCAGCAGGGGCAGCAGGGGCAGCAGGGGCAGCAGGGCCAGCAGGGGCAGCAGGGCCAGCAGGGCCAGCAGGGGCAGCAGGGGCAGCAGGGGCAGCAGGGGCAGCAGGGGCAGCAGGGCCAGCAGGGCCAGCAAGGCGAAGGCCAGCAGGGCGGACAGAGTCAGCGCGGTGGAGCACTCACGGGTGCGCGCAGCGATGGACGTCCGTCGGGCAATGCGTCGCAGGCACGCGGCGAGTTCCGGTTGCGCCGTCAGAACGCTGAGGCACTGCGCAAGGAGTTGGCGTCACAGGGCGTCGACGTCCGTGAGCTTGATCAGGCGATCGGCGAGTTGCGTCAGCTTGAAAGCGGCCAACTGCTCGGCGATCCCAAGGGGCTTACGGAGCTCCAGGCGTCAGTGATTGAAGGGCTGAAGACCTTTGAGTTTGCGCTCTTCCGAAGCTACGGACTGGGCGCTGGCAATCGGCCCGCACTCGGCGCTGGTTCGCCGGTGCCCGCTGAATATCGTGCGCTTGTTGAGGAGTACTACCGCTCCTTGGCCAACGACCGACGCCGACCGTGAGCTATCGCGGTCTGATCAGAATCAGTTCCTGCTGCGGCGGCACCAGATATTCGGCACCCGTCTCCGTGATCACCGCCATCTCTTCAACGGAGATGGTTTTGCTGCCCTGGCCCCACTGACCGGTGCCGCCCGGTAGCGTCCACGCGTAGAACCCGTCAAACGCAAACGTGTGACCGGGCTCCAACGTGCGACGACTAAAGCGATTGAGCGACGGCCCCACGTCGTGCGCCCAGTATCCCACCGAGTGCCCCGTGCCCCACGGTACTGTAGCTGATCCCTCACGATTCATCACCACGCGCTGCGCCGAATCCACTTCGGCACCCGTCAGCCCGGGACGCATCATCGCAAACGCCGCTTCATTGCCGCGACGGGCGGCCAACCATTTGCGTTGCACATCATCCGGCGCGCGTGTTTCACCCGGCTTGAGTACGTAGGCGAATCGCTGAATGTCCGTGCCCCACACCCCAAATACTTTGATGCCAAAGTCAATCTGAATCACATCACCGTGTTCAATCACGCGATTGGACGCGTGTGAGTGGCCACGATCGGGACCGGAGTTCACACTCGGATTCTGCGCTGGTGACCAACCATCTTCAACGGCCAGCTCACGCATGCGACGCTTGAGAAAACGCGCCAGATCGCTGTCGCGCGTGGTGCCGGGAATCACCGTCGCATAGGCTTCCTGCTCCAGCTGTTCGGTGAGCGCGGCCGCTTGTCGCATGATCGCCACTTCGCTCGGCAGCTTTTTGTCGAGCCAATAGCTCACCAGTTCCGCCGACGAGACCAGTCGCGCCGACAACTCAGGTCCGAGCGCACGCTCGAGCGCTGTTTTCTGTGTGGCGGACAAACCGTCGGCCATGGCCAGATTGCCACTGTTGATCGCAATGCGCGCCGGATTGCTCGCCTGCAATCTCGCGGCCACTTCACCCAATGGCCCGCCCGATTCAGCGGTGTACGCAACGACCGAATCGTGCACCGCCAGTTCACGCAGCGCGATCACCTCGCCAAAGCCGGCAAAAATGTACGACCGCACCTGCTCTCCATCACGCAGAAACAGAATGGATGACGGCGCGCCGGCGTTTTCTCCACCCACGTGCAGCGCGAGCGGATCGTTGGCATTTTCGCGCACAATAACAAGCCACGCGTCTACGTTGGCTCGCTGCATGGCCACCGGTAGCATCGTGCGGATGCGCTCCTGTCGAACAAACGGCCATGGAGAGGCGCCGGAGAAATCAGCCACTGACCGCCCAACCGCTGGTGGCTGCGCCCATGCTGGAATGGCCACAACCACCTGCGCTACGACTACCGCAGTGCGCAGCACCGCCGAAAGAGAAGAAAACGACATGGCATCAGGACAAGGGAAAACAACGCGCCGAGTGGAGCTCAGTGGCGAGGCACCGCGCGCCCTACCACGATACTCACGTTGTCCGTTCCGCCGCCATCCAGCGCGTCTTGCAGCAGCTGTTCGCACACCTGTCTGGAAGACGTCATGCTGGCCAGCCGTTCACGAATCAGTTCGTCGGGCACATGTTTGGACAGTCCATCGGTGCAGAGCAAATGCACGTTGTGCCAATCGGCCTGCAGGCGCGTGATCACTGGCAAGGAGTTCTCTCCGCCAATCGCGCTGGAGAGAATGTTGGCATAGCGCGAACGTTCCGCCACGCTACGTGTGAAGACCCCTTCGTCTACCAGATCCTGCGCCATTGTTTGATCACGCGACACCTGATTGAGTTCGCCATTGCGGTAGAGGTAATAGCGCGAGTCACCCACTTGCAGCAGATAGTATGACGGCCAGACGCCCATCCAGAGCGTGAGCGTGGTGGCCATGGTACGGCCGTGTCCCTCTTCTTTCGCACGCGCAAGCACCGCTTCGTGGCACCTGAGCGCTGCTTCCTGGAGCACGTCGAGGAAAGCCTGGTCTGAGCCATCGGCGCGATAGTAACAATCGGTGCTGGCGGTGAAGTATTGCGTGGCGACTTCAAGCGTGGTGGCGCTGGCACGCTCGCCACCTTCACCTCCACCGACTCCGTCGGCTATCATCGCCAAAAACGCCAACCGTTCATCGGACAAGACCTCGCGTTCCGATACGCTCAAACTCGTTTGCAGTACCTGCACGCGCTTGTGTATGGACGCGAGGAGGAAGTGATCCTGGTTATCCTGGCGAACAAGCCCTTTATGAGTGAGCCCGTACACGTCGATTTCGTCATCGCGTGGCTTGGTCTGGGAATCGAGTGCGGTGTCTCGTTCAGATCGCTCTGGCATGGTCAGCCCCAAGGGTGCGGCGACATCCCGTCGCCGGAGAAACACGAACAATCGGCTTCCGGAAATTGCACGTGCGAAGCGTGTACGTCCAGTCTCTGTCACCGCTTGTCATGTGGTTGTGACAGCCCAGGCGCTGGCGTGGACACCGCGCCGTCGCGCAACCAGCTTTCTACGGTACCGGTCGCGAGCGGCTCAGTTCGCCACCGTCTCATTCTCTCATGACTGTAGGCACCAATGCGTTTCTTCAGCAGCTGTTCTCTCGATACGCTTCGGGCGGTGCATGCACGCATCGCGGCCGGCGGTCTCGCCGCGTTGATAGCCGTTGCTCTTGTCGCCGTGGCCCCAGAGAGGGTGCACGCACAGGCAGCGACCAACGTGGTCGAACACGTGCTCCTGGTGCCTGACCGAATCATTGACGGCACCAGTGATTCAGCACGCGAGGGGGTGGCGGTGTTGGTGAGTGGCAATCGCATCGTCGCGATTGGCGCACGCAGCACGCTCACATTGCCTACGAATACGCGTGTCATCGAGTTGCCCGGTACAACGCTACTGCCGGGACTCATCGACTTGCATTCGCATGTGCTGCTGCATCCGTACAATGAAGTGCCGTGGGAGGATCAGGTGCTGCGCGAAGCGTGGGGCGAACGCGCCGCCCGCGCGACGGTGCATCTGGGCGCCACACTGGACGCTGGCTTCACGACGCTCCGCGATCTGGGCACGGAAGGGGCCGGCAGTCTGGATGTCGGTCTGCGTGATGCGTTGCGCAAAGGGGTGATTCGCGGCCCCCGTTTGGTTGTCGCCGAACAGGCGATTGTCATGCGCGGTAGCTATGCACCACGAGGATTTGCCCCGGAGATCGCGATTCCGGTGGCGGCTGAATCCGCAGGCAACGTGCAGGAGCTGGTGTCTACGGTGCGTGGTCAGATTGCGCGCGGTGCCGACGTGATCAAAGTCTACGCCGACTATCGGTGGGGCCCCACCGGACTGGCCGAACCGGCGTTCACCATTGAAGAGTTGCAAGCGGCCGTGGCCGTCGCCAACTCCAGCGGGCGTCCGGTGATTGCGCACGCTTCGAGCGCTGAGGGCATGCGCCGCGCCACGCTGGCCGGTGTGCAGACGATTGAGCACGGTGACGGCGGAACAGCGGAAGTATTCGCTCTCATGCGTGAACGCGGCGTCGTGCTCGTACCAACGGTTGCGGCGGGTCATGCGATCGCGCAGTACAGCGGTTGGCGTCCCGGTACTGACGAGGAGCCGGCTCGCATTCGTGCGAAGCGTGCGTCGATACGGGCGGCCATGGACGCTGGCGTAACGATGGCCAACGGCAGCGATGCAGGTGTGTTTGAACACGGAGACAATGTGCGCGAACTGGAGATCATGGTGCAGTATGGACTCACGCCAATGCAGGCCATCATTTCGGCGACGGCAACCGCTGGTCGACTGCTGAACGTTGGTGCGCCGCTGGGTTCAATTATGACGGGTGCCATTGCTGACCTGCTGGTCGTACGCGGGGATCCGAGCGTTTCCATTGCTGCGCTGCGCAACGTGCATACAGTGGTGCAGGACGGCCGCATCGTGAAAACGCCCGGTCAGAACGCTGACTCGATGCGGTGAGCGTGAGCAACGCCAGTGCCAAGCAGTTGCGGGTTGCAACACCGTTTATCAATACGGTGCAAGCGCCGCATTGTGATGCGCCACAACCAGACTTCGTGCTGGTCAGTGCACGCTGTTCGCGCAGCACCCACAAGAGTGGCGTCTCGGGTAACGCGTCAACGGTCACGTCACGCGCGTTGACATTGAGCGCGCTTCGAATTTGCGGCTTGGTGCGTTCTTGCGTCACGATGTCTCCACCGCCACGCCAATGCGCAACGGCAACTGCCGAAGGCGCACACCGGTGAGCGAGAAGAGCGCGTTGGCCACGGCTGGTGCAATGGGCGGGAGTCCGGTATCGCCAATTCCAGCTGGTGCGTCTGTCGACCGGACAATGTGCGTTTCCACGACAGGCGATTCATGCAGGCGCATGGCTTTGTACGTGTCGTAGTTTCGCTGATTGATGGCACCATGCGTGATGGTGATTTCACCACGCAACGCGGCTGAGAGCCCGTACGCAATTGCACTTTCCATCGGTTGCGCGACACCATCGGGATTGATCGCCAGGCCACAATCCACCACACACGTTACACGATGCACCTGAATGTCCCGTGTGGGACCGAGTGAAATCTCGGCCATCTTATACGATTTGCCAACGGCGCGCCAGTATCCGATGGGCACAGCCAGCTGTACCGCATGATGCGACACATCGATGGACGGAATCGCATTGCGTGACGGCCGTCTTCGTCGGGATGAAACGCTACAGCATCGCGCGCAACGGCAAGATCCGCACAGATGCGATCAACCGGACTGTGTTCTGCTCGAACGCCTGACGATTCGCAGTCTGGTTCCTCAGCCAGGACCATGGCGATTGCCGTGCGCACGGCTTGGCTTATCTCGGCTTTGGGCACGAAAACGGCCACCGGGTCGTTAGGTGCGATGGCGAGGTGGCCATTGAGCACAACGCGACCATCTCGCACATCCGACGTGTTGGTGCTGAGTGTGCGCTGCCGGGGCGGCATTACGCTTCAACCGAACAGCAGCGTAAGCGAGCCGGGGAGTCCGGCCACCAGAAACGGTCGTTTTTTCACAGGAGTAATCGCGTCACAAGAGACAGGAACATGTCGTAAGCTCACAACTGGCGTCGTGTGCAGGGAGCCCGCTTCGAGGGGCTATATTTCATCGGTGAAGGTTGCAACGCCGCGCCCACTGGCGCCGCCCGGAAACGGCTGCTACGCGGCCCGGTGCCGGGCAGAGTTCTCTCAGACGGTCACGTGCATGAAATGGTCGCTCTCGGTGGGCCGCATCGCCGGTATTCGCGTGCAGATTCACCTCACATTTATCGTGCTCCTGGTGTGGATCGGTCTCTCGATCTGGTCATCCCAGAAGAGCATTTTTGCGGTGGTCAGCGGCGTTGGGTTTTTGCTTGCGCTGTTTCTCTGCGTCGTGTTGCATGAGTTCGGGCACGCGCTCATGGCCCGCCGCTTCGGCGTGCGCACGCGCGACATCACGCTGCTACCCATCGGTGGTGTGGCGCGCCTGGAACGCATGCCCGAGAAGCCATCACAGGAGCTGGCCGTCGCACTGGCCGGTCCGGCAGTGAACGTGGTCATCGTGATTCTGCTGGCCATCGTGCTCACCGCGGTCGGTCAGCCACTCGTCTTCAACGCTTTGGTGATTGACGACAGCACTGGCGGCCAGAGCTGGCTGCAACGACTCATGGCAGTAAACGTGTTGCTGGTTGCCTTCAACATGTTGCCGGCCTTTCCCATGGACGGTGGACGCGTGCTCCGCGCGCTGCTGGCCATGCGTATGACTTACGCGCGCGCAACATCCAGCGCCGCCACGGTTGGCAAGCTGTTTGCCGTGGCTTTTGCGATCTTTGGATTCTATGCCAATCCGTTTCTGATGCTCATTGCGGTCTTCGTGTGGATTGGCGCATCGCAGGAGAGCGCGGCGGCCACTCTCAAAGGCACACTCGATGGGATAGAAGTCTCATCGGCCATGATCACTGACTTTCGTACGTTGGCGCCCGAAGACCCTCTATCTCACGCGGTCGAGCTGCTGATCGCCGGCAGCCAGCAGGATTTTCCAGTGGCCGACGGCACGCGCGTCATGGGCATACTGACCAGGCAGTCGCTGCTCACCGCGCTGGCGAAACAGACAGACGGCGCACGCGCGGGCTACGGGAGCCAGCAGCGCGTCGTTGATGTGATGCAGCGCGATGTCTTGCTGGCCGACGCACACGAAATGCTCGACGACGCGCTGTTGCGCATGCAGGGCTCCCCAGTTCGCACCATGCCCGTACTGTCACGCGGTGCGCTCGTTGGATTGCTCACCATGGAAAACGTGGGTGAGTTTGTGAGTGTTCAAAACGCCATGGCGCGGGCGCGTTGATGTCAGCAGTCGTACAGGCGCTGTTCGTACATCCACTCAAAGGCGCGCGTCCGGTCGCCGTGCCGGTTATGCCGCTCGATACACTGGGCGCGCTCGGCGATCGTCGTTGGATGCTTGTTGACGAGCGCGATGTCGCCATCACACCGCGTGATGTAGCTAGCCTCACGCAAGTGGTCGCCACATTACCCATCGGCGATAACGGAGCGATCAGCGCAGATTCGCCCTTGACGCTGTGTACGACCAAACTGGCACCGTTGGTTGTGCGTCAGGTATCAGACGCCGCGCCGCATCGGACGGTGCGCTGTTGGGACGATGTCCTGGAAATGGCCGACGCCGGCGACATGGCCGCGCAATGGTGTTCGGATGCCATCGGCGCTTCATGCCGACTGGTGCACATGTCAGGGCGTTCGTTCCGTCCGCTGGCCGCAAAATATGCGGGGGATGTATCGCGCGTTGCGCGCGGGGTCACGGTAACGGACGGCGCCCCGATTCACCTGCTGGGATCGGCCAGTCTTGATGCGCTCAACGCGCAACTGATCACCTCAGGCAGTGAACCGGTCACGGTGGATCGCTTCCGCCCCAATATTCTGATCACCACGCAGGAAGCCCACATCGAAGACCAATGGGCGCGTGTGGCGATCGGCAACGTGGAAATCGGGATCGGCTCGCCTTGTCCGCGATGCGTCGTGCCGACAATTGATCCGGCCACACTTGTGCAGAGCTCGGAACCAATGCGAACCCTTGCGACCTATCGTCGAGCGGCCAATGGCAAGGTCATGTTTGGCATGAATGCAACACACGCGGCACCGGGTGTGCTCAGGCTCGGCGATGTTGTGTCTTCAGTCGTTGCAATCGCCGCGTCGGAACGCTGACGGCAGGCACGACGCAAATCCGCGCGTCCACAATCCCCTCGGCGCGGCGCGTGCACTGGCCACACCGCTACGGACCACAGCAGACAAGGCGGTGTTGGGCGCGATAATCAGATCCGTAACCCAACCGTCGTTAGCCATGTAGAGATTCAGGTTTTCGAACCGGGGGGTTTCAATCCATGCCAGCGTGCGACCGAACGAGTCCAGAGAATCGACATCGAATCGCAGACCAACGGTGCCGCCAATCGGCAGGGCGTCGCGCAGAATTGCCGTGCTGAGCGAGCCAAGACGCTGCGCTGTTTCCGGAGCGTCGATATAGAGCATTCGCACAATCACTGGCGCGGACGTGGAATCAGCAGCGCAGGCAACGGTGTCGCCATCGAATATGCGTGTTATGACGCACGGATTGGCATAAGTGGGTGCTGGCTTTGGTGCTGGCGGCGGAGCTAGAAGAACCGCCGACGTAGAATCGGAGCCAACGCACGCGGCCAGCACCCAAACCAAACCCACACATATCGAACGCACAGAATTAACCGGCGCGTTCGAGCAGACTACGCGTTCATGTTCTTCTCAAACGCCGATACTTCATTTTCTGCTTCTTCTTTCGTCTTGCCGTACGACTGCTGCACTTTCCCGATCAACTGATCTCGCTTGCCTGCAATTACATCGAGATCGTCATCAGTCAACTTGCCCCACTGCTCACGAACCTTTCCTTTCATCTCTTTCCAGTTGCCCTTCATTGTGTCTTCGTTCATAAAACTCTCCTTTAGAAATTGAACTTTTCGTAGCGCGTCACAATTAGCACACCCAGGCGAACCGTTTGTTCAGTCAATAAACGCTGCAGTCGGAAGTAGCGAATCGATGGATTGCAGCTTCGCGCGCCCGCTTAACGATGAGATCGCTTGCGGTGTGCTGGCGCAACTGCACGTTCGATGAGCGCCAACACAGCGTCCACAATCATGGCGAGTATCGCCGCAGGAATAGCGCCCGCCAGCACTAAACGACTGTCAGCAAGGCCAAGTCCCGTCACGATGGGCTCGCCAAGCCCGCCGGCGCCAATGAATGCCGCCAGCGTCGCCGCTCCAACCGTGATCACGGCGGCCGTACGCACACCGGCCAGCACGGCCGGTGTGGCCAACGGCAGTTGAATCCACCACAATCGCTGCCAGCTCGTGGTGCCCAATGCTTCAATAGCAAGCACAGCCTCCGGATCGGCGGCGTTGACACCGCTGTACGTTGCGCGAACCATGGGCAGCAGCGCGTAAATCCACAATGCAATAAGCGCCGGCAGTACGCCAATCCCGAACAGTGGTATCATGAACGCCAGCAATGCGATGGACGGAATGGTCTGCGCCACGCCGAGCAGTTGTAGAACGCCGGTGGCGATGGCAGGTACACGCGTGAGCAGCACGCCCAAGGGAAGCGCCACCAGCAACGCACACGAAAGCGAGATGACAACGAGCATCGTGTGCTCACCTGCCAGGCGCAGCGTCTCGTAGCGTCGATTCCAGAAATATTCCAGCAGCGACGTGCTTCGGCCATCGAGTGCACGATCAGGCGTCGTGGCGTCGTCCCCCATCGCTCCCGGCAAGAGACCGATTTGCGCGAGCGCTGCGCGCGCGACGTCCGCGATCTCAGCGCGCTCCACTTCGATCCGTTTATTCCACTGTCGCACATCCGTTTCGCGCAGGCGTCCGCTGAGTTCTGCCAAGACGGCGATGACTCCTGGGCGTGATGACGCGACGCGTGGTGATACGATCGCGGCGGCGTCATACGGCGGGAAAAAACTTTTGTCGTCAACAAGCGTGACGAGATCAAACGCCGCGAGTAGTCCGTCGGTGGAATAGCCATCGATAATATCCACCGCGCCTGATGACAGCGCCTGATATTTCACCGCCGGCGTGAGCGGACGCACATCGGTCAACTGCAGCCCGTAGGCCTGGCGCAGGCCGGCAAACCCATCTCCGCGACCAATGAAATCCGCGGTGAATCCGGCCTTGAGTGCCGTCCCGCGTATCGCCAGATCTGAGAGCGTACGCAACTGCAAACTATCGGCGGTCGCGCGCCGCACGGCAATCGCGTAGCCGTTGGAAAAGCCAAGCGGTGGCAGCCAGCGCACTTGATAGCGACGCGAAAACTGCTCGGAGACGTAGCGATAGGCGAGACGTGGATCTTCGCGCATCGCATTGCTGGCCGAGTCACGGAGAATCGCGACGAGTCCCGTGCCGGTGTACTCCGGATAGACATCGATCGCATTGGTGCGCAGCGCGGCAAAGGCCACCTCCGTGGAGCCGAGTCCGGGACGACGGTCCACCTCGAAACCGCGCGCCTCAAGCAGCTGAGCAAACATCTCGGCCAGCAGATACGATTCACCGAACGGCTTCGATGCGATGACTACCGGTGCGGAATCACCTGGCGTAAAGCCACCGACCGATTGATCCGGCAACGCACGCTGCGCCTCGACGACCGAGGCGCCGGTCAACACAAGACCCAGTACCATGCCCAGCATCGGCGAGTGGGAGACACCACGCAGTCGTTGTCGTGCGCCGCGCATCATCCGGCGCCCAGTAGTCGGGCTGCGTGCAGTGCGTGGCCAAGCAACGTGGCGACATACGGAGTAGCGGGCGCGCTGCGCAACTCTTCGAACGTGCCGTGCTGTTCTATTCGTGCGGCGCGCATTACGGCAATCGAGTTGGCAAGCATTGCCGCCTCCGCCAGATCATGCGTCACCAGCACGGCGGTGAAGCTGCGCGTGGCCCGAAGTGCAATGAACGTCTCGTGCAATTCGCTGCGCGTGATGGCATCCAGTGCACCAAAGGGTTCATCGAGCAGCACAATTTGCTGCTGCGCCGCCAAGGCACGCGCGATGGCTATACGCTGCCGCTGCCCGCCCGAAAGCTCGTGCGGGAAGCGATTACCGAATTTCTCAGCCGGCAACCCTACAAGCTGAAGCGCGTCGCGCGCAGCCTGCAGCGGATTGGCTATATTATTGAGCTGCGGAACGAGCGCGACATTGCGGAGCACGCGCCAATGTGGCATGAGACCGCCATTTTGCGGCACATATCCAATGCGGCGGCGCAGCGCAACGGGTGAGATCGCCTGCACGTCGTCGCCAACAACGCGAACGGTCCCACAGTCGGGGTCGATCATTCGATTAAACGCGCGCAACAGCGTGGATTTTCCGGATCCACTTTCACCTACTATTGCCAGCAACTCGCCAGAAGCTACTCGCACGCTCACCTGGTCGAGTGCGGTGACCGTACCAAATGCGTGTCGTAGCCCCTCTGCCTCCAGTGCAAATATCACAAACGGTCCCCAGGTAAGGGCAAGGCAAAGCCGCGCTCGCGGGAACCTAGTGGTAGGTATTGGAATACGTCTAGTCTGAACCTGATCACCTTTTATCGCATGTGCTTATGATCTCCGGTACTCTTGAACGCCCGGCTGCACTGGCGCCCACCTCACTGACCGATCGATTCCGTGCGGTGCGCTCGGCCACGGTGTCTCTCTGCCGTCCACTCGAAACGGAAGATTACGTCGTCTCGAGCATGGATGACGTGAGCCCCACCAAATGGCATCTCGCCCACACAAGCTGGTTTTTTGAGACGTTTTTGCTCGCGCCACATGCGCCGTCGTACACTGCACTCAATCCGCGCTACGCATTCTTGTTCAACTCATACTACGTGCAGGCGGGTGAGCGTCACTGCCGTGCGCAGCGTGGACTGGTGACTCGACCCACTGTAGCGCAAGTATTCGAATACCGTGCGTACGTCGATGACGCCGTCATCGCGCTCTGCGAGGCGATCGCCAACGACGAGGCGCATCCGGCGTGGCGGGTACTCGAGCTGGGCTTGCATCACGAACAGCAGCATCAAGAGCTGTTGGTCACCGACATCAAGCACGTCTTCTGGACCAACCCGATGCGGCCCGCCTACCACGAGACACCGCTCACACCTCCCCCCGCTTCACTCCAGGGATGGCAGTCTGTCAGCGAGGGTGTCTACCGCATTGGGCACCACGACGATTCGTTCGCCTTTGACAACGAAAGTCCGGCCCACAAGACGTACGTGCAGGCCGCACAACTGTCCACTCGTCTCGTCACCAATGCAGAGTATGCGGCATTCATCGCCGACGGCGGATATCGGCAGCCTGCACTCTGGCTCAGCAATGGATGGAGTGTGGTACAGACGGAGCGTTGGCAAGCGCCACTCTATTGGGAGAAACGGGATGGCGCCTGGTTTGAGTTTACGCTCGGCGGTGACGCCCCGATCATGCCGCACGCGCCCGTGACACACCTGAGCTACTTTGAAGCTGATGCCTTCGCACGTTGGGCTGGTTATCGGTTGCCTACGGAAGCCGAGTGGGAGGTGGTGGCTGCTCAACACACGGTGAGTGGCCGATTCGCCGAACACGGGACACTTCATCCTTCCGCCAACGGCGCTGCCGGTATGCAACAACTTTTTGGTGATGCGTGGCAGTGGACACAAAGTGCGTATGTCGCCTATCCCGGGTTCAAGCCATCTGCTGGTGCGATTGGTGAGTACAACGGAAAGTTCATGTGCGATCAGTGGGTGCTCCGTGGTGCGTCGTGTGCGACGCCACAAAGTCACGCGCGACATACGTATCGAAACTTTTTTCCGAGCGATGCCCGCTGGCAGTTCACGGGTGTGCGTCTGGCGGCCGACGCGTGAGCGGCGCCGTTGTGCAACAGCGGTCGCCAGCCACTACACCACGCGAGTGCGGCATGCCGTCTTCGCTTCGCTCGGCTGCTCTCACAGGACTTTGGGCACAGCACAAGACGTTGCCGCCGGCACTGTTTTACGATGCCATTGGCGCGCAGCTGTTTGAAGACATTTGCCAGTTGCCAGAGTACTACCCAACGCGTACCGAGCTGGGCATTCTGCAAAGGCACGCGAGTGCCTTGGCCGCGCATGTGGGGCCGAACGCGGCGTTGGTTGAATACGGTAGCGGCGCGGGTGTAAAGGTGCGGCTGCTGCTCGATCAGTTGCAGTCACCCGTGGCGTACGTGCCCGTGGACGTATCGCGCCAACAGCTTGTGCAGGTGGCCGCCGAACGCGCTGCGCAATATCCGACGCTCCGCATCATGCCAGTGTGCGCCGACTACACGCAACCGTTGGAACTGCCCGTGGTACCGGGCGCGACGCGACGCGTTGCCTTTTTCCCAGGATCGACAATTGGCAACTTTCATCCCACCGAGGCGGCAGCTTTTTTGCGACGCATCCGCCACACGGTGGGCAATGACGGTGGATTGATTCTGGGCGTTGACCGGCGCAAGGATCCCGGGATACTGCACGCCGCCTACAACGACAGTGCCGGTGTAACGGCGGCGTTCAACCTCAACGCGTTGACGCATCTGAATCGCGATCTCGACGGCACCTTCGATATCGCGTCGTTCCGGCACGTAGCGTTTTTCAACGAAGAGGCTAGCCGCATTGAGATGCATCTCGAATCGCTGCACACGCAACGCGTGCAGCTGGCCGGTCAGATCTTTGATTTTGAAGCCGGCGAAACCATTCTCACCGAATGCTCCTATAAATACGACGAGCCGCGTCTCACCGCCTTGGTTGAGGGCAGTGGCTTTACCATTGACACGCTGTATACCGACAGTCAGGACTGGTTCTGGATCGCCTGGCTTCGACCCACAACACACATCTCAACCTGAGGATTTCCAAACATGAAAGCAATCTGGAACGGCGTTGTGATCGCCGAGAGCGATGACACTGTGATCGTCGAAGGCAATCATTATTTCCCCAAGGACGCACTGCATCGTGAGTACGTCGTAGACAGCACGCATCAAACCACATGTCCGTGGAAGGGCACCGCGCACTACTACACATTGCGTGTGGACGCGGAGGACAATCGCGATGCGGTGTGGTTCTACCCTGAGCCCAAGGCGGGCGCCGAACAGGTCGCGAATCGTGTGGCGTTCTGGAAGGGCGTCGAAGTCAGCTGAGCTGGCAGGCATGTCGGTTCTCTTTTCACCGCTGACGCTGCGTTCGCTCACACTGCGCAATCGTATCGGTGCGTCGGCCATGTGCCAATATTCGAGCGTAGATGGATTGGCCAACGACTGGCATTTCGTGCATCTGGGTTCGTTGGCCACCGGTGGTGCAGGATTGGTATTGAGCGAGGCGGCGGCGGTGGTACCTGAAGGACGCATCACTCCACACGATCTGGGTATCTGGAGTGATGCACACATTCCGCAGCTGCGCCGCATTACGACATTTGTGCGTGCCCATGGCGCTGCCGTTGGCGTTCAGTTGGCGCACGCTGGTCGAAAGGCAAGTACACATCGCCCGTGGGAACCGCCAGGTACACTGGCCGTCGGCGACGGCGGCTGGGCCAATGTGATGGCACCGAGTGCAGTGCCGTTTTCGGCTGGGTACCCGGTGCCGCACGTGCTCGACACCGATGGCATTGTCGCGGTAATAGCTGCCTTTCGTGACGCAGCGCAACGTGCGCACAAGGCCGGATTCGAAGTGGTGGAGGTACACGCGGCCCATGGATATTTGCTGCACGAGTTTCTCTCGCCTCTCGCCAATCATCGCACCGACGAATACGGCGGCTCCTTTGAGAATCGTGTTCGCCTTCTGCTCGAGGTGACGACCGCCGTTCGCGACGTGTGGCCGAGCGAATACCCGTTATTCGTTCGTATTTCCGCAACGGACTGGGCCGCCGGTGGCTGGGATCTGGAGCAATCGGTGCTGCTCGCAAGACGGCTGCGAGATCTCGGCGTTGATGTGGTTGATTGTTCGTCGGGCGGATTGGTGCCAGGCGTCACGATTCCCATTGCTCCATCGTATCAGGTGCCCTTTGCCCGCCGTATACGGGAAGAAGCGCACGTTGCGACCGCAGCGGTTGGCCTGATCACCGAAGCCGAGCAAGCAGACGGGATTGTGCAGCGCGGCGACGCGGATCTGGTGTTGATGGCGCGCGAATTCCTGCGCAACCCACGATGGCCGCTCATGGCCGCTCATACGCTGGGCGTCAACGTGATCTGGCCCAACCAGTACGAGCGAGGCCGGCCGCGCGTCGGCTGACTGACGACGCGCGTGACCTTACTGCAGCGTGAATCAGATCTGCGATTTGATGGGCAGGATCAGCATCTCCAGCACGCGTTCGGTCCACGGCCGTCGCAACCATTTTTCGTAAGCGTACGGCGTCGCGTCATTGAGATCCGCTTCAAAAACGCGGGTCATCTGCGCCGCGAACTCACCGCCGTACACATTCAGGCTGGCTTCGTCGTTCAGGCGCAGTGAGCGGATATCGAGATTGGTCGAGCCCACCGATACGAACTCGCCGTCTATGATGAGCAATTTCGTGTGAAGCATCGTAGGCTGATACTCGTAGATCGTGACTCCGGCCTTGAGCAGATCACCCCACTCCCGTTTGGAAGCGACTTTCACCGTAAAGGAGTCAAGATGCGGACCAGCCAGGAGTAGGCGTACACGAACGCCTCGCTTGGTGGACGCAACAAACGCGCGGAGAAGCAGGTCGTCGGGTACGAAGTATGATGCGGCAATGTCTATGGTGTGTTCGGCGGCGGCAATCGCCAGCAGGAACATGAGATGCATGCTCTCCGAACCGCTGGCCGGTGAGGCGACAAACATGTGCGCATCAAGTTCCCCGGCGTTGCGCAGCTCGGGGAAGTAGCGGTCCCCGTTGAGCACCTGGCCAGTGGTTTTGATCCAGTTGTCGTTGTACGCCGCTTGCAACTGCGCGACAACGGGCCCCTCAATGCGGTAGTGCGTATCCCGCCAGTGCTCCGGATCGCCGGCCTTGCCGCGCCACTGGTCGGCAACGCCGACTCCTCCAGTGAATCCAATCCGGCCGTCGACCACCAGCAACTTCCGGTGCGTGCGATTGTTCATCCGCCCGATATTGTACCAACGCAACGGACGATATTTGTGCACTTTCACGCCGGCGTCGCGCATCTCGTCAATGAGCTCGTCATCCATCTTCACGCTCCCCACCCAATCGATCGTGACGTGCACAGGAATGCCGGCTTGCGCTCGCTCGGCCAATGCCTTCGTGAACTGAATACCGACTTCCCCGCTCCAGTAGATGTACGTCTCGAATGTCACCGAGACACGGGCGTCGGCTATTGCGCGTAGCATTGCCGGAAAAATCTCCTCGCCATTGTTGAGCGCGTCGATGCGGTTGCCGCCCATGATGGCCGGCCCCATCATGAGCGACATTTCGCGACGGAACTGGCCGTCAGCAGTGCCGTACCGATGCTCAATTTTCCGTTGGAGCTTTGTTTCAGGCGTGACAAAGTTCATGGCAATGGCGGCGAGCACCAGCGTGACCACAACAGTCACCGCAATGGTCGTGAGCATGTGAAGTGGAAAAACGGGGAGTGAGCAACGCGGCTGACACGGCCGCAGAACCGTATATCAAAGATGCAGCGAACACCGCACTATGGCCACTTACGCTGCTCGGCTCTACTCCTCCGTGAGGAGGCTTAGATGTCCCCGCAGGAGCACGCGAAGTGAATGGTGCTCTTGTATCATCACAGAGGTCCGGTTGCCTGGACGAAATGTAGTTCAAAGCAGAGCAAGTATTCAGCGTGTATTGGGTCACATGAAGAACGCTTTGCTGGCTTCTACGGGTACAACGCCCCCGTTGTAAGCGTTCGCGCGCCGTCCGCGCGGTGGTCGAGCATGGAGTAACTCGTCCATTGTTCGTTTTCCCCAACGAAAAACAACTTATGTCTCTTCTTCTTAAACAGAGCGTTACGCGTGTCAGCATGCAGGCCGTAGCGCTTCTTACGTTGCTGGCAGCAGTCCCAACCCTTGGCATGGCACAGACCATAGGCGTGACCGCCGTGCCGAGCATTCAGCGCATTGAGTGGAGCGACAAGCTCGCGTTCCAGAACGATGACATGTACGGCGGGCGCCTGGCCTTGCAGTTCGGCAAATGGATTGAGTTGCAGCCGTTCTACTTCACTCGCGATAACTACGGCGTTGACAGCAGCCGCGCTGGTGAGCTCTTCGGTCCGCTCTCAGCGGGCAAAAAGATTGACATGCGTTACTACGGCAGCAACGTGCAGTTCAATCTCAGCGACGGCCCGATCGTGCCCTTCGCACGGGTAGGCGCAGGCATTCTTCGTCTCAAGCCCGACAGCGCCGATCGGCAGGATCGTATCACTGTGACTGCCGGTGGCGGACTGCGCTTTGGCATTGGTGGATTGAACGCGGAGCTGTTCGCCGAACAGCTCACGTTTCGCATGAATCCGCGCAGTCTGTTTGGTCCTGATACGGCCGGTGCGGAAACACCAACGCTGCGCAATCTCGTGTACGGCGCGGCCGTCACGATTCCACTCTCCACGATGCGTGAAACCGCTGATTCTGATGGCGGCCTGCGTGGGTCCACAGCGCCGATTGAACCGTTTGTCGGTGTGCTGCGGTACGCTGGCGAGAACAATCTGCCCGATCAGGAGCTGGCCGGAGTACGAGCCGGTTTTGACTTCTCACCAGTTTTCGGAATCCGTGGCTTCTACTGGCGCGGCGTGAACGACGATCGGGATGCGGTGGTGCCGGTCACTGGCTACGGCGGAGAAACGCAGTTCAATCTCAACACGGGACCCGGCATTTCGCCGTTCCTTGTGCTGGGCGCCGGTCGCATTGATTACGGTTCGGACTTCGCCGATTCACTTGGTGAGGGCCGCGTAGACAAGACCGCGCTGATCGTTGGTGGTGGCGCGAGCCTGCGTCTGACCGACCGGCTTCGTCTGAATGGTGCAATCCGTGACTACATCATGACCGTCGACGACGATCTCGATGCCGTTGCGAGCACGGGTGATATCACCCACAACACCATGATCACGGCTGGCCTCACCATCGCGTTTGGTGGCAGTCGTGGCATGACAGAAGCCGACCGCGTGCGTGAGCGTGACCGCGAGATGGCGGAGCTGCGCCGTGAGTTTCAGGAGCGGGATTCCGACCGTCGTCCAATGAACGCCCGCGACTCAAGCATGCGTCGGGCTGACGAGATGCGTCGCGCCGACGACATGCGCCTCACACAGCGTGAGCGCATGCTTGAAGAGCGTCTGCGTCGCCTGGAAATGCAGACGGAGCGTCGTGTTGTTGGGGATAGCATCATGCGCATGGATCGCGACACGATCATGATGCGTGACATGCGTATGGGTGGTGGCGACGATCGTTGGATCACGATTCCTGTACCAGCGCGCGGCGAAATCATTCTTCGCTATGGATTCCCACCGGCCGGCAGTAACATGGAAACGTCGGTGATGCGCGGCGGAGATTCAGTGCGCGTGATTGAACAGCGCAGCGGTGACCTGACCGAGCAGTTGGCGGCGATTGAGCGTCGGTTGGCAGCGCGGATTGATGCTGCGCGGAATAACCCGGCGCAGCGCGAAACGCCCCCTGCCACCCCGCCCACCGTATACGTGGCGCCAGGCGCTGATCGTCAGGCCGTGGAGCGCGAGATCGAACGCAACCAGACACCTGTGTTTCAGCGCTTCGGACAGACGCGTACGTCAGACCTGCGTCCCTATCTCGGCGTTGGCTTTGGTGATGATGACACGCAGTTGGTAGTCGGCTTGCGCGCGAATCTCGGACCAATCAGTGTCAACAGCGGCTTCGAGTTCATCCCGGAACTGGCCATCGGCCTCGGTGGGTCGACCTCTGTACTGGCGATGGCCAACATTCGCTACGCCATGGACGGCCTGGCGGGTGACACACGCATTCGCCCGTACGTAACGCTCGGTGGCGGTATCTTTTCGCCATCGGTATTGGCTATCAATACAGCGGTGGGTTCTGCATTCTCGATTGGCCAGGGTACCAAGCCGTTGTTGCTTACCGTGGAGCTGCAGGGGTTGAATCTGTTCAATAGCTCGCGGCTTCTGTTTGGCCTGAGCCGTTCGTTCTGAGCACGCGCTCAGGGCGGGTCGGGTAAATCAGATGTCTATGATCGGCGCCGATGTTATGGCGCCGATCAGCACATCGGTACCAACCGTCACGTACAGCGTGCCGTCGGTAACCGTAACGTCGAGCTTCATGCGCCGGTCGAGACGCTCCACCAGCTCAGCGATCAAGTCACGATCGATCGCGTGCAGCATAATGTGTTCGGCGCGATGGATTCGCTCGCCCGCGTACTGTCGGCGCACGACAAGCGGTTCGCGATGCGTGTAAATGGCTACACGCGGCGAAGCCTTGGCCGCCTTGTGAACACGCGCCGCGTCGGGCGCACCAATCTCGATCCACGCTTTGATTGCGCCCGTCAGGTCGCGCACCGCCAACGTGGGCTCGTCGGCGTCGGAGACACCGCGCGAAAAAACGATGCCGTCAGCGTATTCCACGCAATACGCCAGCACGCGAGCCACAAAGTACTCCGCCGATTCCGACGGATGCATCGGGACGCGCAAGGCCAACGATTCGTACATACCGCGATCCACCTGCGACAGCGCGATCTCCATCGTGTACATGGTGGACGTCAGCGCCACGTGGCCACCGGGTCTGCTGTACGGTGTGCCTGAACACCAGCCGCTGCCACGCCCGCCGCGCGCCCCGTGACCCACGCCCATAGAAAGTTGTAGCCACCGATGGGCCCGAATGCGTCGAGCACTTCTCCGCACAGGTACAATCCGGCATGACGGCGACTTTCCATTGTACGCGGGTTGATCTCGCTGAGGGCCACACCACCACCCATGACCTCGGCTTTTTTGTAGCCTTCATCTCCGGACCATGGTAACGGGCCGCGCACCAACGTCTCAATAAGGCGCAATCGTTCGTCGCGCCGCAGTTCGGAGAGTGCGCGCGTGGGATCAACGTTGGCCATGTCCAACAATACGCTCACCAGTCGGTCCGGCAGTTCGGTGCGCAATGCGCCCGTGACGGTTCTCGCACCGTGCGGACGAAGCGCCAGCTCCCACGCCGCGTCGTCTTTCGCCGTCCACTGCACGCTGACCTTCGCATCGGCGGCGTGACCCAAACGCGAACGCACGGTAACGTGCGAAATATTGAGCACGCTCGGACCGCTGTAACCGCGATGGGTGAAAAGAAACCCTCCGCTCGCACTGGCGGCGTGCGCACTGCTACGTGCGTTGAGGGTAACCGATAGCGACACACCCGAGAGATCGTTGAACGCCAGGTCGGTTGTGGTAACTGGGGTGAGCGCCGCGTACGTGGGATGCATGGTATGCCCCAGCCGTGTGAGCATGGACAGTCCGGCACCATCGCTCCCCGTGTTGGGTACCGACAGCCCTCCCGTGGCAATGATCACCGCATCGGCGGCAATGCTCTCGCCCTGCTCGATGTGTACCATCCACCCCTGCGCAACCGGCTCGATATCGGTGACACGGGTATCCATGCGCAGGCGCACGCCACACGCTCGGGCGTAAGCCAGCAGCCCGTCTCGCACGTCGCGCGCCTTGTGCGAAGCCGGAAAAAGCTTGGCTGATTCCACTTCTTCTTCGAGTGGGATACCCAGCGTCTCCTCAAAGAACGTCCGCTGTTCAGCCAACGGCCATGCGCGCACAATCTTGCGCAGCAGGTTGGGCGACGAATCAGTGACGAATCGCGATTCGTCCACGCGAGACGGCAACACATTACAGCGTCCGCCGCCGCTGATGAGAATCTTGCGACCACCATCACGTGTGCGTTCGAGCAACAGCGTTTCAGCGCCGCCAATGGCCGCAAAAATGGCGGCCATCGAGCCGGCCGCCCCTGCCCCAATCACCACCACCCGCTTCATGTCAGCTCCATGCGTTGGAAAACACAATCCTCATTTACGAACAGCGCCGCTCGCCCATCGTTCCGTGCAACCCAAACAACGGCTTGCACGGCCGACGGGACGCGTTCGGCCTTAACCTTCCCGTGACTCCTGCTGCATATGCACCGTGAGCAACATCGCCGACGCTTCTTCGGCACGCACATCATGCGGAACACCTGGCTTGAGGACCAACAGCTGGCCGGCTGGCAGGTCGTAGTCGTGATTGTTGGCCTGAACCCGAATGTGTCCTTCGAGGCACTGAATTGTGACCAGCCCATTTGTGCTATGCTCAGCCAGCGAACCGCCGCGGTCGAAGGCAAACAGTACATGCGTGACCGGTGCCTGCTGAAAGATGGTCACCTGGCGATGACCGTCGCGCGCTGGATGGTCTTCTGCACGCAAATCGCTTAGCGCGCTGTGCAGATCGAATGCGTGCGCCGGACCGGCGAAGCGTTCCGAAGGCGCAGTACGCAGACGGTCGGGCTGCGGAGTGGACTGTAACTCGGCCATGAGCGGATCTCCTGTGGGGGATATGAAAGACCTCTTGGATAATACCCCTTCTGGTCCAGGATGTGTTGCATTACGGATCAATCTGCCAGCCGAATCGGTAACATGGTGCATGAGTCGATTCACGAAACCTGTAGTGTCGGTTGCTTTTCTTGGCATAACGGTCGCGCTTGCTGCGTGCTCTGCATCGTCGGCACCCATCGACGATGACGCAATAGACGGTGTTCCTGATCCGTCGCCCAATCCGTCCGAAACGCCTGCGCTGTCCCGGGAAGTTGTGGTCTCCGGTTTGGCCAACCCCTGGGATATGGCGATTACCGACGAAGGCATCATGTTCTTCACGGAAAAATGCCGAGGGTTGTCGGTGCGTCGCACTGACGGCCGTATCACTCGACTCTTTGGTACCGTCGGATCGTCACTCACGGCACCTGATCTGGTGTGTCAGGGACAGAGTGGTATGCATGGTGTGGCGCTCGACCCCGGTTTTGACACCAATCGCACGCTGTTTGTTTTCATGGCCTCCAATCTCACGACCAATCCGCGCACCAATCGCGTGATACGTTTGCAGTTGAATGGCGACTTCACGAGCGTGAGCAGCCGCGAAGATATCATCACCGATATCGTGTTCAAACATGCGGGCAATGCGCACGGCAGTGCCGGTGCCCACAGCGGCGGCCGCATTCGTTTTGGCCCGGATGGTTTCCTGTATGTCGCCACGGGGGACAATCACAACGGCGTTGTGCCGCAGAGCCCCACTCTGCTAGGCGGCAAAGTGCTTCGCGTAGATCGCAGCGGACAGGCCGCACCGGGAAACAATGCGCCGGCGGGATTCGACCCGCGGATTTTTACCTACGGGCACCGTAATGTGCAGGGCATCACCTTCCGGCCTGGCACCGGTCAGGCTTTTGTCGCCGAACACGGTCCCAATCATAGCGACGAAGTGACAGCACTTGTCGCGGGTGGAAACGCCGGCTGGGATCCGCAGAATCGGCCGGCACTCAACTGCCGAGATGGCTATTGTGGCTACGCTGGTAATCCCACGACCATGCCAATGACGGACGTGGCCCGGTTTCCAAACGCGATGGCACCGTCCTGGCAGAACAACAATGCATCACAGGGCATGGGGCCGGCGACGTTTCTCGTGGGTAGTGAATGGAAAGCATGGAACGGTCGGTTGGTGGTGGGCATCATGGGTGGACAGCGCGTCGAGATACTCGCGCTCAACGCCGCAGGACTGACCACGAGTACGACCACGGCTTCGTTACCATCGGCACGGTATCGTTCGCTCGTGCAGAGCCCCGACGGCCATCTGTGGATCTCGACCGATGGGGGCGAAATCTGGCGCGTTACACCGCAGTAGCTGTCGCGCTGGCCATCGTTGCGCTCACGACCGCGTGTGAGCGACCGTCGCTAAACGTGTTTCGCCAACAGCCCGCCACCGCATACGACAAATATGCGCGACAGTTAACCGACGCCGGCCTCGACTCGACCGTACTCGGGCGCGACTGGCTCGCGGCCAGCGACAGCGCGATGCGTGCACCGTTGCAGGCGTCGTTGCCCGCGCTTGAAGTGGGCGCCTATTCGCGTAACGAGGCGCGTGCGGTGGCGTACGGCTTCTCGCTGAAAGACGGGCAGCGTGTGAGCGTGACGGTGCGCGCCGACGGTTTACCACTGCGCTTCTACATGGATTTGTTCGAAGCCGCCGCGGACACGGCGCGTCCTTTTATACATCGCGCGACGGCCGACACCCTCACACCGCCCGATAGCGCGGCCATCATGCTTCAGCTTGACTATGAAGCACGTGACGACGGGCAGTTCGTGTTGCGCCTGCAACCCGAGCTGCTGCGTAGCGGGCGCTATACCGTTTCGATTGGCGTGGCGCCGGTGCTGGCGTTTCCGGTAGAAGGTCGCGGCAACGGCGCCATACAGAGTTTGTTCGGCGTCGATCGCGACGCCGGGCGGCGCGTGCATCACGGCATCGATATATTCGCGCCACGCGGGACCCCCGTGCTGGCGGCCACCGACGGCGTGATCCGCAGTACGTCACCCAATAATCTTGGCGGGATTGTGGTGTGGCTGAGCGACGAAGTGCGTCGGCAGTCGTTGTACTACGCGCATCTTGATTCACAGATCGTGGCGCCTGGTCAGCGTGTGCGTAGCGGCGACACACTCGGGTTTGTGGGCAATACCGGCAATGCACGCACCACCCCACCGCATTTGCACTTTGGAATTTACCGGCGAGGTCGTGGACCGATCGATCCGCTGCTGCACGTGCGTCTGGTTACACGCAGCGCACCACCGGTGGCTGCGGACACCTCACGACTCGGCCGCTCCGGACTGACGAATGTCGCGGAAGCGACGTTACGCGCGTCGCCCAGTGTGTCGGGTGATGTGCTCCGCGTCGTGCCGCGTGATGCGTCACTGCAGATCATGGGTGTGAACGCCAACTGGTATCGCGTGCAGTTGGCCGATGGCTCCGCCGGCTATCTCGCGGCGGGCGCTGTCCGACTGGTTGAATGACCCTAACGATCGCAACGCACACGTTGGTGCGTGACTACAGCGTGGTCTCAGCCATGCGCAGCACCGTCTCCCACTCGTCTTCGCTCACCGGCACCACCGACAGCCGGCCCACACGAACCAACGCCATCTCGCTCAACGCCGGTTCAGCCTTGATCTCCGGCAGCGTGACTGGCGACGCGAGTTTTTTCACAGCCTTGACGTCCACCATGAACCACGTTGGTGTGTTGGGATCAGAGTCCGCATCGAAGTAGTCGTGTGACGCATCGAACGCCGTGTCATCCGGGTACCCTTCGCGCACTACCTTGCACACGCCAACAATTGCCGATGGTGTTGCGTTGGAATGATAGTAGAACACAAGATCATTCTTTTTCATTCCATCACGCAGAAAGTTGCGGGCACTGGAGTTGCGTACGCTGTCCCAGCAGGTGGTTTTTGCTGGAGCGGCGAGCAGGTCATCAAACGAAAAGACGTCCGGTTCCGACTTTACCAGCCAATACCGGCGCTCGCCCGGTATCCGCGCGAACACATGGGCCCACTTGCCCTGTTCGTACGGCATCGACTTGGGGGGCTTCTTTGCAGGTGTCATGCGCACTGATGGCGGGGAGAAAACCAGGAGGGGTCTCCTGCAAGTTAGGCAATGTCGCGGAGCAGTCCTACCATATGCCATGACCAAGGCGCCAAATTACACATGTACTTAGCCCAGGGATTTTTCATGTTACGTCGTACATCCTCGTTGTCTTTCGGCGCGTTGTCGGCAGTGGCCGCTTTATTGTACGCGACGCCACTGTCGGCTCAGCCGCGACCCGCAGGCGGTGGCTTTCGTGGCGGCACTTCCATTCAGCCCGGTGAGACTTGTCCGGCTGGCACCACTGAGATTCGTCCGCTCACGTGCATGGCACCAGCAGACGCACCGCCCAGCATTCTGGACTACCGTCCAAAATCGACGCTGGTGGTGCCCGAGCACACGGTGCCACGCGCCAAGTATCCTGTGATCGATTTCCACGGCCACCCAGGCGGTAATCTTGGTTCAGTGGAAAGTATTGAACGCATGGGACGCGAGCTGGACACTTTGAACGTTCGCCTCATGATCGCCGCGGAGAACATGAGTGGCGAACGGATCGCGCGGGCCATGCAGGTGATCAACAGCTCGCCCACGATGAAGAACCGGGTGCGGGTATTTGCCGGCATCAACTTTCAGAACGTTGGCCCCGGATGGGCTGAACGAGCAGTGGCACAGCTTGAAGCAGACGTCGCGGCGGGCGCCGTGGGTGTGGGCGAGATTTCCAAGGGCTTTGGTCTGAGCATTCGCAAAGCCGACGGATCGCGGTTGCGCATTGATGATCCGGAGCTCGACCCGATCTGGGAAGCCTGCGCTCGACTGAACATTCCAGTGTTCATTCACACCGCCGATCCGTCGGAGTTCTGGAAGCCGCTTGACAACAGCAATGAGCGGTGGCTCGAGCTGTCGCTCTTTCCGAACCGCAGCTACGCCGGTGACGGCAATCCGAGCTTTGAACAGCTGGTCACAGAGCGCGACAACCTGTTTCGCCGGCATCGCAACACCACCTTCGTGACCGCGCACCTGGGCTGGCACGCTCAAGATCTGGGTCGGCTGGCCACGCTGTTTGACGAGGCGCCGAACGTGCTGGCCGAAGTGGGCGCGGTGCTCTATGACATTGGTCGCCAACCGCGGGCAGCACGCGCGTTTTTTGTCAAATACCAGGATCGAATTCTTTTTGGCAAAGACTCGTATCAGCCCGTGGAGTATCCCTACTACTGGCGTGTGTTCGAGACCAATGATGACTACTTCGACTACTACCGCGGCTACCACGCATTCTGGAAGTTGTACGGCATTGATCTGCCGGACGATGTGCTGAAAAAAGTCTACTACGGGAATGCGCTGCGCATTCTGCCGCGCGTATCGAAGGACGGATTCCCGCAGTAGTCTTGCGCGCTACTTCTTGCCGGGCTTCGCGGCCTTCAGGCGCGCGCGCATGAGCAGCAGCGGTTCACTGATCGTCGCGTTGCGCTTGATGATGTCCTCGAGCAGCTGCAGGATCGCCACGTCGTCTTCTATCGACGTCGGCTCCGGACCGAGACGGGCGCCAAAACCAAAGTGCTGCCCGGGAATGAGCACCACTTCGTTCTGCAGCACCACATCATTCATGTCATCGGTGACGCGAACAGCGACGAACTTCTTGCCGGTCTTCTCCATGTACGCGATGCGGAGACCGTTGGCGCTCGACGGCCATTCAGCGTACGGGTGCTGCTCACCGTCGCTGCCCTCAAAGGTCGTGGAGGTGGGCGTGAGATTCGCGAAGTTTCGTTCGAAACTACCGATGTACATGAGTGCGTGTCGCATCGTCACCAACTGCGGCTAAGGGTTTGGTCGGGACAGGCGGGAACGCCTGCGAATGAGCGAAAGTACCATCAAAACCATCGTTTGGTGAGTACCGGGGGCAATCCCGGCATGCACCCCTCACTGCCTGCGCCTATTCGCTCTGGAGAAAGGGACGCGACGGACTGCGACAGCACTCGGGCACGAGATCCCACAAGATGCCCAGCGCCTGCGCCGCCTTGCGAAGAAAATCATCAGTGGCCGGCACCTGAAACACGCGCGGATGTCCGGCCCACGCTTCGGCGATGAGCAGATCAATGGCCTGGGCCTCAACATGACTTTCCGTGCGCAGTGGATTGTCATAGTTGTATTGATCCACGTGTGATGGCGTACGCAGGTGAATAACCGCATGGTAGCGGGCGAGTTCGGCGGCACGCGTGGTACCAACCGCTTCCCACAAATCGGGCTCGCCCTCCCAGTAGGCCGAACCGTCCGGCGTACCACGATCGCACACCACCACGGCCGCGTTGTGTCCGACCACCGTGGATTCAAGTTCCCGTTGCACGTGGTAGATCGCACGCTGCGCCGCTTGTCGTACCATCAGTTCACCGTTGCGCGGAAAACGACCACCAAACACGATTCCAGCCGCCTCGGGAAGCCGCTCCACATGTCGACAAAAGAACAGCCGAGCCAGCTCCAGCACGGCAGACTTGCCCGCGCCCGGTCCGCCGGTGAGCACAACGCGTCGCGTGTCGTGTTGAACGTTGCAGTGGCATTCACTCATGGCCCGAACGACCCCACGTGAGCAGTGCACGGAGCCGACCTGTCCGATGTCGCTGATCGCACCGCGCAACGCCCCACTTACCGCACCAACTTGCGATACTTGATCCGATGGGGCTGATCCGCGTCCGACCCCTTGCGACGCTTGAGATCCTCGATGTACGCCTGATAGTTGCCCTCAAACCACACCGTCTCCGAGTCGCCCTCAAAGGACAAAATGTGCGTGGCCACACGATCCAGAAACCAGCGATCATGGGAAATGATTACCGCGCAACCGGAGAAGTCGAGCACTGCTTCTTCCAACGCACGCAACGTGTCCACGTCGAGATCGTTGGTGGGTTCGTCAAGCAGCAACAGATTGCCGCCCTGCATGAGCGTCTTGGCCAGATGCAAGCGATTGCGCTCACCACCCGACATGTTCGCCACCAGCTTCTGCTGATCGGCACCCTTGAATCCAAAGCTCGCCGCATACGCGCGTGAGTTGAGTTCACGCTTGCCAACCGCAATCATCTCGAGACCGCCGGAAATCTCTTCCCACAGCGTCCGTTTACCTTCGAGCGTACGTTGCTGATCCTGATACGAAATCTGCACCGTCTCACCCACTTTGAGTTCGCCGGCGTCGGGCTGCTCGAGTCCGTTGATCATGCGAAAGAGCGTCGTCTTGCCGGCGCCGTTCGGACCGATGATGCCCACAATGCCGGCGCGCGGCAAGTCGAACGAGAGATTGTCGAAGAGCAGCTTGTCGTCGAACGCCTTGCGCAATTTTTTTGCAATGACGACATCGTTGCCGAGCCGGGGCGCGGGCGGAATCACAATCTCGTTTTGCATGATGCGATCGTTCTGCGCCTCGCTGGCGAGATCTTCGTACGCCTGGAGGCGGGCCTTGTTCTTGGCCTGTCGTGCGCGCGGCGCCATGCGCACCCACTCGAGTTCCTTCTCGAGCGTCTTCTGACGCGCGCTGGCGTGCTTCTCTTCGAGCTTGAGACGGTCACGCTTTTGCTCAAGCCAGCCGCTGTAGTTGCCCTCGTACGGCACGCCCTTGCCGCGATCGAGCTCCAGAATCCACTTGGCCACGTTGTCGAGGAAGTATCGATCATGCGTGATCGCAACCACCGTGCCGGCGAACTTCTCGAGGTAATGCTCCAGCCACGCCACGCTTTCGGCGTCCAAGTGGTTGGTTGGTTCGTCGAGCAACAACATGTCCGGCTCTTCAAGCAGAATGCGGCAGAGCGCCACACGACGCTTTTCACCACCCGAGAGGTTCGTGACCGCCGCTTCGCCCGGCGGCAGACGCAGCGCGTCCATGGCCACCTCGATTTTGTTGTCGAGATTCCACAAATCGTGCTGGTCGATGTATTCCTGCAACTTGGCCTGCTTCGTCATGAGCACGTCGAAGTCGGCGTCGGGCTCGGCGAACTTCATCGAGATGTCATTGAACTGGTTCAGCGCATCCCGCTGCGCCTTGACCGCCAGCTCCACATTGCCGCGCACATCAAGCGACCCATCGAGCTCAGGCTCCTGCGAGAGGTAGCCAATGCGAGTGCCTTTGTGCGCCCACGCTTCGCCCTGAAACTCGGTGTCGAGACCGGCCATGATGCGCAGCAACGACGACTTGCCAGCGCCGTTGGGGCCCAACACGCCAATCTTGGCGCCGGGATAAAATGACAGCCAGATATCGTCAAGAATGATGCGCGAGGGCGGAACAACCTTGCGCAATCCTTTCATCACATAGATGAATTGCGGAGCCATGGAAATCCTGTTGATCGAAGACGGTACACAAGTCGCGCCTCAACGAACGCCGTGTTCGGCGACGGGTCAGGCGCGGCCGCACAACGCGGCCTCGGGTAAAGTAACGTGGAACGATTGACTCATTGTTAAGATATGTTTCCCATTATGCAAATCGACGTCGCGGCCCAACTCTCCGGAAGCCCGTTGGTGGCCATCCCGCTGCTGTTCGCGGCCGGTGTGCTCACCAGCCTCACGCCGTGCGTGTATCCCATGATTCCCATTACCGCGGCGATTGTAGGAGGACAGGATCTGGGCGCGGCTCCCGGTGCGGCGGTCGCCCCACCGCCCCCACGCTGGCGCACGGTGGCCCTCACGGGCACTTACGTGCTGGGATTGGCCACGGTGTACGCGGGGCTGGGACTTCTGGCCGGCCTGACGGGTACCATGTTCGGCGCGGTGAGCAGCAATCCGTGGGCGTATTTTTTCATGGCCAATCTGCTCATGCTGGCCTCGCTGTCGATGTTCGACGTGATCCCGGTCAGGCTCCCCTCGTTTTTGGTGCAGCGAGCTGCCACGGCAGGCACGGGAGGACGGGCGGCCGGTGCGTTTGTCATGGGCGCGGCGTCGGGATTGGTCGCGGCTCCCTGTTCAGCGCCGGTCATGGCGGCCGTGCTCACGTGGGTGAGTGCCACGCAGAGCGCTGGACTTGGATTTGTGTACCTGTTTGCGTTTTCTATCGGGATGTGTGCATTGCTTGTGGTGGTGGGACTGTCGGCTGGCACGGTATCACGGTTACCGCGCGCTGGCACCTGGATGGTGTACGTCAAGAAGACCTTCGCGGTGGTCATGCTGGTGATGGCCGAGTATTACCTCGTCAAAATGGGACAGGTGTATTTCTGATGCGTTTTGCACTGCCGATTATTCAATTCACACGTGCGCTTACGCGTGCGGCGCTGGTCACGATGGCTGCGGTCGCGTCAGTGGCCAGCGCGCCCCTGATGTCCAATGCGGTGTACGCGCAGGACCTCGGAATCAAGGTGGGCGCCATAGCGCCCGGCGCTCCTATCGAGACGCTCGATGGCAAAACCACCGATCTTCGCACGGTAATGGCCGGTCGGGCCACGGTGCTTGAGTTCTGGGCTACGTGGTGCGGTAACTGCAAGCAGTTGGAGCCCGCAATGGTGTCGGCCTACAACAAATACAAGGATCGCGTGCAGTTCCTCGCGGTGGCCGTGTCATTGAATCAGAGCGTCGACCGCGTGCGGGCGTATCAGGCACGCTACAAGTTGCCGTTCACGTTCCTGTACGATCGTCGCGGCGATGCGTCTGAAGCGTACGACGCGCCCGCCACGTCGTATGTAGTGGTGATCAACGCCGCTGGTCGGGTGGTATACACTGGCGTTGGCGGTACACAGGATCTGGATGCGGCCATCGCTCGAGCGCTCGCGGCATCCTGAAGGACCTCTGCGCAGTTGAATGAACCGTTGATGCGTGAAGGCGGAGCGCTCACGCTGTCCGGGCCGGATGCTTCGCACTGGCCTGCTGCAAAAACCATCGTCGCCCAAAGTGCGCGCCGCACCAGCTGGTTCCGGCGCGTAAGCGCCCCGTGAATCCGCCGCAGGTGACAGGGCGTCGCCGCGTCATGTAAGTTGCGACTTGCACGACAATGTCCGCTACCACCTCGGCCCGCCAACATGACCACTCCGCGCGTACCTGGCTCACCGAAGACGTCCAGCGCTTCCACAGGCCTCCTTGAAACCGATCAGCTCGAAGAGCTGGACCCGGAAGCTGACATTGATGTGGGGACCTCGCTGTGGGCGGTGGTTTTTGCTGGCGGAATTGGCACGCGCTTCTGGCCCATCAGTACGCCCGACCGACCGAAGCAGGTGCTGCCGCTGGTGGACGAGCGGCCGCTAATCGCTGACACGCTGGCGAGACTGGCGCCACTCGTACCGGCGCAGCGCGTGCTGGTAGTGACCAGTGCCGACATCGCAGATGTGCTGCACGCGGCCATTCCCGAGTTGCCGCGCCGAAACCTGCTCATTGAGCCGCGTCCGCTCGGTACAGCGGCGGCGCTGGCCTGGGGTGCGCAGGAAATCAGTCGGCGCGCTGGCCCCAAAACGGTGTTTTGCGCGCTGCACGCCGATCTCGCAGTCGATTATCACGACGCGTTTCACGACGCCATTCGTCGTGCCGCGCAGCTCGCGTCGACCGACTCCTGGCTGGTGACAGTGGGCGCGAAGCCGACGCGCTGCGAACCGCACTTCGGCTATCTCAAGCCGGGGTTGCCGCTCGATACGTTTGTGTCAATGGCCGACGGTGGTGCGTGTCATGTGGAGCACTTTGTCGAGAAACCATCGATGGCGCTGGCCGACACACTCATCGCCAGCGGTGCGCTGTGGAACACGGGTGTGTTTGTGTGGCAGGCCCAAACGGTGCTCGACGAACTGGCCGAGCATGTGCCGGAGGTGGCGAGCGGCCTGCCCTATCTTTCCGCTGGCGAGCTTGCACTGTTCGAAGAGCACATCACCAGCAGCATTTCCATTGATCGTGGACTGCTCGAACGCAGTGATCGTGTGGTGGTCATGCAAGCGTCGTTCGGCTGGGATGACGTTGGTACATGGGCGTCTCTGCGGCGCGTGCGCGAACTCGATGACACCGGCAACGGCGTGATTGGGCCGGCCCAGTGCATCGACTCGTCCGGAAATATTGTACACAGCGAGAACGGTGAGATTGTGGTGTATGGCGTGAGCGGTCTGTTGGTAGTGAGCATTGAAGGGCTCACCTTCGTGACCACGCTTGAGCGCGCCGCCGAGCTCGGACCACTGATCGCGCAGCTGCCACCACACCTTCGCGTGCGACCGGGAAAAACTCCCCCAATCACCTGATTGGGGTGTCGGGTCTCGCGGGACAGCTATCGTGGCCTCTCTCTGCGTGACCGGGCTCGCACTACACGCCGCGGAATACCGGTAATCGCTTTTCACCAAACGCGGCCAGGGCCTCGCGCACATCGCCGCTGGCGAAACATGTCTTGATGTGAGTGAGCTCCGCACGGAGATGCGCTTCAAGCGAAGCGGATGTGCTTTCGAGCAGCAGACGTTTGGTCAGGGCCAGGGCAATCGGCGGCCCGGCGGCGAGTTGCGCGGCCAGTTGCTGCGCGGCGGTCACAGTTTCGCCATCCGGCACGACGCGCGTGACCAGGCCAATGCGTTCAGCTTCCTGCGCGGAGACATCACGTCCACTGAACAAAATCTCCGTCGCCCTTCCGTGACCCACCAATCGCGGTAACCACCAGGACACCCCCGCATCGGGCGACAGTCCTCGACGCACGTAGCCTGCGGTCATTTTTGCGCTCTCGGCGACCACGCGCTGATCACAGGCAAGGGCCAGACCAAAACCGGCGCCGGCGGCGGCACCGTTTACCGCCGCGATCACCGGCTTCTCGCACGCGCTCAACGCCAGCACCCACTTACCCACCCAGTACAGCGGATCCATGCGCTCCGCGCGCACGCCCGCCGTGAGTGAGATGGGTTCGGACAAGTCGAGGCCGGCGCAAAACCCACGCCCCGAGCCGGTGACTACCACGGCACCCACCGTGTCATCACGCGCCGCCTGTTGAATGGCCAATGGAAACTCATCGGCCAGCCCCGGATTGACGGCGTTCAGCCGATCGGGCCGATTGAGCGTGATCGTGCACACGCCATCGGACGACGTTTCGAGCAACAGGTGCGCAAACAAAGGTGTATCGGACATTCGTACCTCTCAATGTGTTCTGGCAGGGCGAATACGCGCACAATCTGTGACCTCGTCAGCCGTAACTTCAGGCGTCGGTCCGGTCACGTCAACGCACCAGCCGCGTGGTGCCACTACCGTTTGACCCCTGCCTCTGTGTAGATCACAGAAGGTCTCTATCCCGACGTGGTCTGAAATCGCACCGCGGTCTGGTCCGTCCTTGACTCACGTTTGCACTACCCGCGTATCATGTCAGGCACTCGTACCGCTCGTTCCAACAGCTCGTCGCGCATGCTGCACGACGAAGACGATCTGGCCCTCAATGCGCAGCCAACCGCCTGCGCCGACGCACTGGCCCGCACGGCCGATGAATGCGCCAAGCAGCGCGAGCGCCTGTCCAAGCTCATTTCGCGCAACGTTGGGCGCGCCGAACTCAGCGCCGCCCACGCGATTGTCGAAACATGCGATTTGGCGCTCGAAGAGTGCGTGGCGGGCTATGAGACCGCGTGCAAGACGGACGCAATTCCCGATGAGGCACTGCGCAAACAGGCCAGCAGTCTCTGGCACGCGGCGCGCGAATATCTGCGGCGTCATTCGATGGCCGATCACGCGTCCCGGCTGATCAAGCAGCACGACGCGGAAGCGTTGGGCGACCTGCATTTCGAGTACGAACTGGAAGCGTCGGCCGCGCTGGCGTTGCGTCACGCCTGCGGCGCGTATTTCAAGACGCGGCCCGAAGCGGCGTAACCCGACCGCTGAACAGGACACCACCTGTCCCGGACAGTGGACGAAGTTGCTGCACGGCAAACGCACGAATCCGTAACGCTTTGGCGTTCAACAGCTTGGTAAAAGCGTAGTGCTGGCACCGAGCTTGCCCGTACAGGGGATAGTGGTCTCCGCACTGTCCTCTACCCCGAGCTTCGTATGCGCCCGACTGGAACCCGTGTGTTTCCCTCAATCGCCGCCGTTGTGCTGCTCGCTGCGGTCGGTGCTCTGTTGCCTTCGGTGGCCTCCGCGCAGGAACGCGCCTGGCCGCCACAGTATCGGCGCGACCGCCCGCAGTTTGCCCTGGAAGCGGCCGGCTCGCTCGCTGCACTGCAGGGCAACGCGATTGGCAGTGCCACCGATGGCAGCGGTTTCGACCTGCTGGCCTCGGTTGGCGTGAGTGTGTTGTCGCTGGGCGGCGGTTTTCAGCGCTCAGAGCATCGCATGGGCGGAGACGACGCGGTGGTTCAGGGTTTCTTCTTCGAACCTCGACTCGCGCTGCCGCTGGCCGCGCGTAACTTCACGCCGTTTGTGTACGGCCGTGTCTCACGGCTCGAACGCTCGGTAAACAACCCGCTTGGCCGCAGCAGCAGCTACGGCACCGGCTTTGGTGCCGGACTGGGAACATATGTCTGGATCGCGCCCAGTGTGCAGCTCAACACCACCGCCGGCTGGACTGATCTGCGCTTTGGCGCGGCCGACCGTCCGAGCACTGTTCCGCTCGACGCACGCACTACCGGCTCGAGCTGGGGTGTGCGCGCCGGTCTTACGCTGGGCTTTGATCGCTGGGGCCGGTAAGCGTCAACTCGAGCAGTTTGCGGGCCGGTTGCGGATCGCGCGTGAGATACACCTGCAGTCGTTCCACCAACACCGGAGCCGTTACGCGCAGGGCGAGCAGCTCGCGTTCCGTCTCGCGGGTCAGTGTGCGATAGAAGTTGAGCGTACAGTGCGGTGTGAACAGAAACCGGGCTGGTTTGAACATCAGTCCGCTGGTGGCAATGCGTTCGTGCAGTGCGCGCAAGGGCCCGTTCGGGTCGAGTGGCAACGAAATAATGTCCGTTTGCATAAACCGCACCGGCGCGCCAAACGCCAGTGCCATGGGTGGAGTGCTGGCAGCGATCGGGGCGAGTGCGCGCTGCACGTCGGCCGTGGGCGTGTCACTCGGAATCGCACCAACGCCGGACGAGCCCACCAGCGTGACGTGGGGCGGCGTGAGCTTGGCCAGTTTCGGGTCGTACTTTTCCTGAATGTCGCGCACAACGCGACCCGCCTCTCCAGGCAGTTCCACCAACACAAAGATGCCAAACGAAGCTGCCACGTCAGCGCATCACAACGAATACGGGAACGGCCGGCGATGTTGGTGACGGCAGCAACAGTGGGCTTAGGGACACGAGTAGGATCCTTCGGGGTAGACAGAGATGCGTTCGCCTTCAGGCCAGTTTGGCCCTCACGCACCACGCGCGCACGCTGTAACTTGACCTGATGGGCGAAGCCATGACAGTGATCCGCGAATACGCCAGCGAAACCGAAGCGCACGTGGCGCGCAGCGTGCTTGAAGCGTACGACATTCCTGCCGTCGTTCTCCGCGACAACGCCGGCGGTATGCTGCCTTCCATGCACATCATGTTTCCGGTGCGGTTGGCCGTGCCGGAATCCGACGCGGCGCGCGCCATCGACATTCTCGATGCTCCGTACATCGAAAGTGACGACTCGTTCCCCATCGACGACTTTCCACCGCTTCCGCGCTGAGCGCGAGCTACGATTCCCATCGTCGCCATCACTCCACACACGCTGGCGGATGCGGCGGCGCGTCTGCTTCGTGGTGAGCTTGTGGCCATCCCCACGGAAACCGTCTACGGACTGGGCGCTCATGCCCTGGACGCGCAGGCGGTCGCCCGAATATTCGAGGCCAAGGCACGACCAGCGTGGAATCCGCTCATTGTGCACGTCGCCAACCAGCACGCGGCGCGCGCCCTCGTAGCCAACTGGCCCGAGCAAGCCACGCAGCTGGCCGACGCCTTCTGGCCCGGCCCACTCACGCTGGTGCTCACGAAGGCCTCCCACGTACCCGATATCGTCACGGCGGGTGGCGACACCATCGCGCTGCGTATTCCAGCGCACGAAGGCGCCTTGGCGCTGCTACGCGCATGTGCACTGCCCATTGCCGCACCGAGTGCCAACCGGTTTACCGAGCTTTCGCCCACCACCGCGCAGCACGTGGCCGACGGCTTGGGCGAACGTGTGGGAATGATTCTCGACGGTGGCCCCTGCACCATTGGCGTGGAGAGCACGGTGCTGGACCTTTCGGGTGAGCGGCCGGTGGTTTTGCGCCCGGGGCACATCACCGCCGAGCAGATTGCCGAAGTCCTGGGCGAACCGGTGCGCAAGCGGTCAGAGGCGACATCGGCGTCGAAGTCCCGAACCGCGGCTCCAACCACGTCGCACACAACCGCGCAGCAGGCGGCATCATCCCCGCCGCCACAGAAATCACCGGGAATGGCGGCCCGCCATTACGCACCCAAGACACCTGTCTGGCTGGCATCCGAGGCGGATGTGGATGACATCAGCCGAGCGCTGGCGCAATTACAGACCGACCCGGTGCATCGCTTCGGCTTGCTGGCACTCCAAGGCGGCCTGCAGCTTGAAGGCGCGCACTGGGCGATTCGTCTCCCTCGCGATCCTGTCCGGTACGCTCGCGCACTGTACGCCGCGTTGCACGAGTTGGACCGTGCCGATTGTCAGGTTCTGATCGTGGAGCGTCCCCCCGACGAGCCGCACTGGGACGCCGTCAATGACCGGTTGCTCCGCAGTACACGCGAATCGGCCTGACCTGCGACCTGTTCCGCGACGCGCGGGCGCGTAGATTGGCTTCATGCTTCCGATCGATCTCTCCGGTAAACGCGCCCTCGTTGCGGGCGTCGCAGATGATGGCGGCTTCGGCTTTGCCATCGCGAAATCGCTTGCGCAGGCTGGCGCCACCGTATGCGTGGCCACTTGGCCGCCTGCCCTCACCATTTTCCGTAACCTGCTTGAACGCGGGAAGATGGACGTGTCGCGGCAACTGCTCGACGGCTCGCGCTTTGAGTTCGAGCGCATCTATCCGTTGGACGCGCAGTACGACACGCTCGAAGCGGTGCCGGCGAACGTGCGCGAGTCCAAACGTTACGCCGACGTTGGTGACTTCACAATTTCCGGCCTGGCAACACAGCTGAAAACGGATTTTGGCGAACAGCCGCTCGACATCGTGATCCATGCGCTGGCGAATGGGCCGGAGGTCAAGAAGCCGCTGCTCGAAGTCAGTCGTCAGGGCTACCTCGATGCAGTCAGTATCAGCGCGTACTCGCTCCTCGGACTGCTGCAGCATCTCGGGCCACTCATGCGAACCGGTGGCTCGGTCTGTTCGCTCACGTACATGGCCAGCGAACGTGTGATCCCGGGGTATGGTGGGGGCATGTCGTCGGCTAAAGCAGCGCTGGAAAGCGACACGCGCACGCTGGCGTTCGAGGCCGGACACAAGTGGGGCATTCGGGTGAACACGATATCGGCGGGCCCGTTCGCGTCGCGCGCGGCGAAGGCCATTGGCATTATTGAGCGCATGGTGGACTACTGCACCGCCAACTCGCCGTTGCCTGAACCGCTGAAGGCCATGGATGTGGGCCACACGGCGGCGTTTCTGGCCAGTCCGCTGGGCGCAGGCATCACCGGCACCACGTTGTATGTAGACAAGGGCTACCACACGATGGGCATGGCAGTTGATCCGTCCGTCGCCGCCGTCAGTCCGATCGGCTGAACAAACACATGTCAGAACGCGCCCCCGACACGGTAACCGGTCGATTGCGTCAGGGGGTACGTACGCAGTTGTTGGTGCTGATGCTGGTGGTAGCCATCCCGTTGGCTATCGCGCAAATCCTGAACTCAGCCGAGCAGTCCAGATATAGTCGCCAAGCGGCACAGGAACGCGTGAAGCAGGCCGCCGAAATGATGGCGAATCGCACTGACGACTGGACCGAAAGCGCCAACGCGGCGTTTCTTTCCTTGGCCGATCCGATGCGTCGCAATTGGGATGATCGCGCAGCGATAGACTCGATCCTTGCCCTTGCTTCGGCGGCCACGAATCGGCGTCTGGTCAACTACTTCGTGGTTGACACGCTGGGCGTGAATCGCGGCAGCGGTCGCCCTACGATTGATCGTGACACGCTCAACTATACGGAGCGGGACTACTTCCGCTCCGCGCTCCAATCTGATGGTGTTGTTGTCGGTGCACCGCGCCAATCGTATGTGCTCCAGGACCGAGCCTGGGTGGTCATCTTTGCGCGCGCGCTCCGAAACCCGGACGGCCGCGCATATGGCGTGATCGCCGCTCCCGCCAGAGTTGATACGCTCACGGATTTCATCAACATCGCATCGTTTGCATCGCGACCGCTGGTCACGTTGTTTGACACCAGCGGCCTGATCGTGGCGCGATCGGAAGCCCCCGATGAATACATCGGACTGAACATTTACGCAGCGATAGGCCTGCGCCCCGAATGGTCTGACACCACCGTAGTCAGCGAGGTACCAGGCTCAGACGATATCCCACGACTTACCGCGTCGGTGAAGTCGCGCCGCGCACCGTGGTTGGTGAGCGTTGGTCTTCCGGTTGACGAGTTTGAAGCACCATTGCGGGATAGGCTTCGTGACGATGCGATTCTTTCGTTGATCGCTCTGTTGATAGCCGGCGTTGGTGCGTATGTAGTTGGCGGACGAATCGCCAATCCGCTCGTCGCACTGGCCAGCGATGCGCGGCGTATTGCAGACGGTGAAACTGCGTATCGCACAACGGTTACCGGACCGGCCGAAGTGCAGGTGCTCAGTCAGGCCGTCAATCGCATGGCGGAGACCGCAGAACGTCGTAACGCCGCGCTCGCAGACAACGAACAGCGCTATCGATTCCTGTTCGAATCCAATCCATTGCCCATGTGGGCGTGGAACGCCGATACAATGCAGATTCTGGCGGTGAACGACGCCGCCGTTGATACGTATGGCTACCCACGTGAAGAGTTTGTCGGACAGTCAATCACACTCCTGCTTGATCCATCGGAGTTGGCGCGTTTTTCCAAGCGGCGGCTCCCGTTTGCAGAAGATCGGCAGAGCGCCGGTACGTGGAAGCATCGCTCATCGGACGGTGTCATCATGGAGATGGATGTGGTGACAACGTCATCCCGTCGTCTTGGTGCGGATAGCTGGCTCTCCATCGGGATCGATGTCACGGCACGTCATGAAGCAGAACGCGCGCTGGCGCGCAGCGAAGAACAGCTGCGACAGGCACAGAAAATGGAAGCCGTTGGAGCATTTGCCGGCGGCATCGCGCACGATTTCAACAACTTGCTCACCGGCATGATCGGTTTCTGTGAGCTGGCGCTCGACGCGCTGCCCACCGGACATCCAGTGCGAGCGGATGTGGCCGAGGTGCGTGCGCTGGCCGAGCGCGGCGCCGACCTCACGCGACAGATCCTCGCCGTGAGTCGCAAGCAGGTATTGCAACCCACGATCGTTGATCTCAACGCGATGGTGTCCGACATGGAGCGACTGTTCGCGCGCATTGTGGGCGAACACATCACGGTGGTCACCACGCGGGATGAGTCACTCGGCCCCATCCATGCCGACCGGGGCCAGCTCGAGCAGGTGCTGCTCAACCTTGTGGCCAACGCACGTGATGCCATGCCGTCGGGCGGTACGCTCACCATCGAAACGCGTACGGTGTCGCCGCAGCTTGCGCCGCAATATCGTCTGGCCGCACACGAATGGAGCATGCTCACCGTGCGCGACACCGGTGTCGGTATGACGGATGCCGTGCGTGAACGTGTCTTTGAACCGTTCTTCACCACCAAGGAGCGCGGCAAAGGTACAGGACTGGGCCTGGCGCTCGCCTACGCCATGCTCGAACAAGTGCGCGGCGTTATCACCTGTGAGAGCACGCCCAACGTGGGCACGACCTTCCGGCTCTTTTTCCCGCGCAGTACCGCTCCCGTGCCGACGGCGTCGGCGCTCGCGACGCCACGCGCGGTGCCGGTGGCTGGCCACGAAACCGTGTTACTCGCCGAAGACGAAGCATCGGTACGCGCGGTAGCCACCGCCGCACTCGAACGTCAGGGTTATCGTGTGTTGGCGGCGCCCGATGGTGCGTCAGCACTTAAACTCGCGGCGGAGTTTGACGGCACGATTCACCTGTTGCTCACCGATGTGATCATGCCCGGTATGCACGGTCGCGCACTGGCCGATGCTCTGTTGATTGCGCGACCAGGCACGCGCGTGCTGTTTGCGTCCGGCTACACCGATGACACCGTTCTGCTGCGCGGTATTCGCGTTGACGAGTTGTCATTTATTCAGAAACCGTTTACGCCCGACCAGCTCACACGTCGCGTACGTGAAGTTCTCGACGCGCCGCCCGCGCCAACCAGCAGATGAGCCGGGATTAACGACGTGGGAATTGTCATTTTCGTGATGGGCCTGGTGGTGGCCGTGTTTGTATCGATGCTGCTCGGGGGACTCATGCTGCCGTCCAGACTGAGCACCACGCGCGTGATGCAGCTACGCGCGCCGGCCGACACGGTTTGGTCGCTGATTGCCGATCCGGCGCGTTATGCGACGTGGCGCGACGCCGTGTCCTCCGTGGACATGGACGGCCAGACACCGATGCGCTGGCGCGAATACGGCGATGATGGCTCGCTGGCCTTCGAAGCACACATCATGCACGCGCCAACACAGTTCGCGGCGCACAGTCTCGATGATGATGTCGCGCGTCGCACCGAGCGCATGTTCACACTCACGGTCGTACACGCCGGCACACAAGTGTCGTACACAGAAAGCGTGTCGGTCGGCAATCCCGTAGCTCGCTTTGTTTTCCGGTACATCATCAAACGCACCGGAGCCACACAACGCATGCTGACCGACCTCGGCGCGGCTCTTGGTGAAACGGTCACCGTGTCTTAGTGCGCACGCGTCGTTTTACTGGTGTGCTCATGAAAGAGAGCGCCTAACTCAACGTACGGTGTTCGGGCAGCAGCGACTTGTGCATCGCCATGGCCGCTACCGCACCTCCCGCCGCCGCGCGTATTGCCAGCTGCGGACCGGGTGTGATATCACCAGCCGCAAACACGCTGGGTACTGATGTTGCAAAGTGCTCACTCACAATGATGTGTCCGCCACGATCCCGTTCGCAGCCAAGCTGCGCACCGAGATCATCAGCCGGATACTGCGCCAACGTGAAAAAAATCTTGTCGGCGTCGAGCGACATGCCGTTGGCCAGCTCAAGACTGATAATCTCAGCGCCGTTACGCGTCAGACGCGTGATCGATTCCGTGAGCGCAACAATGTTGTTCGCGTCGAGCTTATCGCACAGCTCGCGATCGTCCATCTCGTCGGGATGTCCGTTGGTGCAAATGATGATATCGTCAGTCCATGTGGTGAGTGCCAGTGCCATTCCAACGGCCCGACGACCGTGTCCAATGACCACTACCTTGCGGCCGCTCGCTTCGTGCCCGTCGCAGTCGGGACAGACGTGTGCGTTGGCACCATACACGTGCTCCAGTCCCGGTACATCAGGCCAGACGTCACGGATGCCAATCGCCAGCAGCAGCCGCCGCACACGGATCGAATCACCGCCGTGCAAGTGTAGCAAGACCGCGTCGTCGCCGTCAGACTCAGCACGGATCACTTCGTTGTCGAGCAGTTGTACACCGTGCTTTCTGCATTCGTCTCGACCGCGACCGCGCAGCTCCGGTGGCTGCACACTCGGCAATCCCAGATAACCATTCACGCCACGCGCTTCCCAGTTACGTGGATCGCCGCTGTCGATGAGAACCACCGAGTGTAGGTAGCGTGCGCTCCAGATACCGGCGCTCAATCCTGCCGGTCCGCCGCCAACAATCCCGATGTCAAACGGTTTCACAACGCCTGCTCCATTTATCGCCCCATGGCTTTGCCCGCCATGCGCATGATGTCGTCAAGCGCATTGCCGTCGCCATTCATGTCGATCATGCCGGCCAGTCCGCCCGACGAACCCTTGTTGCCGCCGCCCATCATCCCACCCAGCATTCCGCTCAACGCGCCCCCGAGACCGCCGGCAGAGGGTGTGGCCTGATTCTGATTACCGGCCCCCTGCCGAGCCATGTAGCCGGTTACAAGCATCGCCACCATGGGCAGCATCTTCTTGAGCACGCTCGGGTCCAGTCCCGATTGTGGCGCAGCGTTGGCCACAACGGTGCGGCTCACATCCTTGGATCCAAAAATCTCGCCGAGCACGTTGTTGCCCTGACTGATGTTGGTGGGCTGCGGTGACAAGACGTTGTCGAGCAAGGAACCGCCACCAAGCTTGCCCAACAAACCACCCAGACCTTCAAGGCCGTTTGCCTGTCCCTGCGCCTGCTTCTTAAATCCGCCAAGAACGGCCGGCAGAAGCGCCGACGCACCGCTGGCTGCTTGTGTCTCGCTGATGCCCAACTCGGACGCCATGGACTTCAAACCGCCAATCTGCGCGAGGATACCCGTGATCTGCATGTGCTGTGTCCCGATTGAGATGAGATGCATGGCTGAAGCACGTTAGCACCCTGCGCCGCAATGCGCGCCACTTAAGTTCCAGCCCAGCTGGCCCGCAACGGCGACCAGATAAATTCCCTTAGCGAACTCAGCCAACGGTCATGCATTTTCTGCGCGCCGTAGTATTTGATATGGACGGACTCTTGCTCGACACCGAGCGGCTGTCGCGTCGCGCGTGGTTGGCGGGCGGTCGGGATCTCGGATTTGATCTGCCCCTGCACGCCCTCACCACCATCATTGGTCGGCGGCGTGCCGAAGTCGAGGCGGAATTTGTCGCGGCGTTGGGCGACAGCTTTCCGGTGCAGGATCTCTACGCGCGGCACGCGGCGCATTATCAAACGGCACTCGCCGAATCGACGCCCGAGCAGTTGCTGAAACCCGGCGTTCTGGCCGTGCTTGACTGGCTGGAGCAGGAACGCATCCCGTTTGCGATTGCCACATCAACGCTGGCCGCCGGTGCGGTAAAAAAGCTGGCCCTCGCCGATCTCACCGATCGCTTTCCGATTGTGGTGACCGGTGATCAGGTGGCCCGGTCCAAGCCCAGTCCCGACATTTTTGTTGAAGCCGCGCGGCGACTGGGCGTGCACGGTCGGGATTGCGTAGCCTTTGAAGACAGCGATCTGGGGTTGGAAGCGGCAATGGCCGCTGGTATGCGCGCGGTGGCCGTGCCGGATCTCAAGCCGTTGCCGGATGCGGTTCGGAGCCGGGTGTTCGCCGAGTTGGAGTCACTTGAGCAGGCGATTGAGTTGCTCACGCGGTGCCAGGCGGGCGGGGGCAACACCAGGCGGTAAGAACGTGGTGATGGGGACTCGGACTCGTGGAGATCCAATGCAACACGAGGCATCGCCGCTATGTCTGCCGCTGCATCAAGCGGCGGATACTGAAAATCCCCAGCATCGGTCCGAGCGCCAACAGGGAAAATGCCCACTGCCAGCCGGCTGCGCGCGCAATCCACGGCACGAGCTGAATCGTCACCGTGGTGAGCAGGAAACCCACTGACACCTGCAAGGTGAGCGCGGTACCCACCGCATCAGCGGGCACACTCTCGGTCACCAGCACACTGAACTGTGCGCTGTCGGCGATCACAAAAAAGCCCCACACCAGGGCAATCGGTGCCAGCAGCCACCAACTGCGTCCAAACGCAGCGCCAACGAGCAGCGCGCACAACCCGCTCATCGCCATGGCCCGAATCACCAGCGCTTCGCGTCCGATGCGATCGGCCACCAGCCCGCCCCAAATGCAGCCCACGCCGCCCACCGCAATCACACCAAATGCCAGCACACCAACCACCCATACCGGAGACGCCTGGGCGTTCGGCTGAGCCACTCGCGCCAGTTCGCTGGCCGCGAAAAACGCGGCAATCCATGTCCAGAAGCTGTAGAGCTCCGCCATGTGGCCCAAGTAGCCGCCCAAGGCCAGACGATAACGCTCACCTCGCAGCACATCACCCACCAGCGACCAACTGAACGGACGGGCCGGAAACGCGTAGGGTCCGTCGCGATAGCCAACGCCGACGATGAGAGCGGCCAACAGTGCGCAGGCACTCGCGCCGTACGTGATGTGCGCGACGGTGCTACCCGGAATGGCCTGCGCCAGATAGGGCACCGCTTTGCCTACGGTCAGCGCACCGACAATCGTGCCCACCGCCAGTCCGCGTCTCGCGCGAAACCACGTTGCGGCCATTTTCATGGCCGGCGGATACACACCCGCCAGACACGCACCCGCCAGAAAACGCGACACGAGCGCCACGCTGTAGGAATCGGTGAAGGCCAACGGCAGGTTGGCCACCGCACCAGACACGGCGGCGATGGCGAACAGTCGTCGCGCCGGTACGATGTCGGCCAGGTTGAGCAGGGCGCTCACGGCCGTACCCGCCACAAAGCCAAGCTGTACGGAGTTGGTCAGCCACCCGACCTGCGACGGCGACAGCGACCACATGGCCGACAGCTGCGGCGCCGCCGCACTGCCCGCGAACCACAAGGCCATACCGAGCAACTCCGCGAGCGCCAAAAGCGCCAACAGGCGCCATCTCTCAGGTGCGGTGTCGGGTACGGCCGCAAAAGACTGCGCGGTTGGGGAGAGTATCAGAGTCACGCCCACAAAGTACGCGCGTCAGCGGTATAGCGCCGCCGAGCCAATCAGTTATCGTTTTCTGAACAGTTCGTGGAACAGTCCAGGGTGGAACCCCGCCTTCCAATCCCCCGTACTTTCTCACAGTGACGCTTCCTGTCAGTGGCCACACGTGCGTGATCGCATTACGCTGACTGGTGGCTGTTTATCCGCTTCGTCATGGTTGCACACAAGCCTTTTTGTGCGCAATCACCGCGAGCCATGATCTTCCAGCCCCTGAGCGCGCCATGATCTTTCGACCATTTCGTCGTCCGTTCACCAATCCTGTTGTCCTGGCGATTGTTGGACTGCTGCTGCTCGCCCTGGGCGCCGGTTTGCTCTTGGCGCAACCAGCGGTACCTGCGCCGCCGTCGCGGGCGGCCTCCAGCTACACGATGTTGTACGTGGCGGGTGCCGACACGGTCGGCGTGGAACGCGTTGAACAATCGGATTCCGCGCTCACGGGCGACTTGCGAGTGCGCGGGCAACCGCGCATTCGCTGGATGCAACGCCTCGATGAAGTTGCTGGCACCTCCACCGTGCGCGTCGATGCATGGCGACCTGGTTCGACGGATTCCGACGCGCCCATGCAGCGACTCGTGCTACGCATTCGTGGAGACAGCGCCTACGTGTATGTAGTATCGGCGGGCGCCGCCGCGCTCGGCGCACCGCAAGCCACGCTCCCCTCTCGTGCGGGGGCGCGGTGGCTGGTGAACCAGTCGCTATCGCACGCCGCGTGGATTGTGCAGCGCCGGCCACGCAGCGCGCGCACCAACGGTGATACCGCATGGGTCATGCTGGCGAGCGGGGCACAACTCACTCCGATGGTCACGACGCAGCGCGCCGACACGACGTTGGCCACCTTGGCCGGCTTGGCCACGCATTACATCTTTTCGGGTAGCGGCGAGCTGCTGGAAAGTCGGGTCCCGAGCCAGAGCTTGCGCGGTTTTGTCGTGCGCGGTGACGCAAGCGGTTTAGATGCGCTGCTTGGGCGCTTTTCTGCGCCAGCCGCCACCGTGTCGTATAACGCACCGGCAGAGGCGCCGTACGTGGCAGAGTCGGTGCGTGTATTGACACCAATGGGCCACACACTCTCCGGCACGCTCACCAAACCGCGTGGCGCTTCGGCACCGCTCCCTGTGGCGATCACGATTTCGGGCAGTGGTCCTCAAGAACGTGATGCGGCGTTGCCAGGCATCGAGGGCTACCGCCTGTTTCGGCAAATTGCTGACACGCTGGGGCGTCGTGGAATCGCGGTGCTGCGACTGGATGATCGCGGTGTGGGCGAAAGCACCGGCGATTTTACATCGGCCACGAGTCGCGACTTTGCAAAAGATGTACAGGCCGCCGTCTCGTGGCTGCGCACGCGCCCGGATGTGGACGGTGCGCGCATTGCGCTGATCGGACACAGTGAAGGCGGACTGATCGCCCCGCTCGTGGCGTCCGCCGATTCGACGTTGGCGGCCATCGTACTGCTGGCCGGACCGGCGTACACCGGTGCACGCGTGATCGCGTTTCAGCAGCGGTCGGCCATCATGCAGCTCTATCCATCGAGCTTTGCCGCTGCGCGTGATTCCATGTTCAAGGTTGCGCAGCGACAGCTCGACAGTACCGCGCTTGGCAGTCCGTGGCTGCAGGAGTTCATCAACTACGATCCGATGCCCACCGCGCGCGCCGTACGTGTGCCCGTGCTTGTGCTTCAGGGCGAGCGCGATCTGCAGGTGACGGCCGAACAAGCGGACATGCTCGCAGCGGGCTTTCGCGCCGGAGGAAACGGTGATGTCACCGTGCGCGTGCTGCAAAAAACAAATCACCTGTTTCAACGCGACCCCTCCGGCGTGCCCAGCGGCTATGCCACCCTCCCCGATCGCGCACCGACAGCGGAAGTCCTCGGGATCCTCGCCGATTGGCTCAGTGCAAGACTGGTTCGCTAGGACGGCTCCGAACACGCCTTCGCCGTTCTCTTCACTTGTTCAGAGTTTCCCAAGGCTGCAGGGCTCACGCGTGTCAGCTAACCGCGCGGTGCTACGGAACGTGCGCGATGTGCGGTGAACACGGCGAGTATTCCGGAGCGTCGGGACGCTGAGATCGGGCGCGCGGAGTGCTCGGACGTTCGCGGCGAACGGCCTTCACCGCGAAGGCGCAGAGACACAGGCACCCATAGATGCAGAGATACAGAGCGGATCAGCAATCAACGGGACAACAGCAGCGCGGTAAACGATCAGCGCCCACGCTTGGCCGGCGCATGCGCCAGCAACTCCGCCACTGCTTGCTGAAACGCCGGCACCGTAAACGGCTTCTGCAAAAACCGCGTTCGCCGGTCTCCCGGCGCACCACGAATGGCCGCATTGCGTGCATAACCCGACATGAACAGCACCGGTAGATCGCTCTGCTGGGCGCGCACCTTGCCCACCAATTCACTGCCGCCAAGTCGAGGCATCACCACGTCGGTCACCAATACATCGATGTCGTCCTTGTGATCGGCAAACAGTGCCAGCGCTTCAACCCCGTCGCGCGCGACCAGCACCATGTACCCCTGTCGTTCCAGCACGCGCTGGGTCAGATCGCGCACACCGTCCTCGTCTTCAACGAGCAATACCGTGCGTGGCCCGGGGACGGCCGGAACGGACGCGGGAGTAATGCGCGGCACTTTCGTTTCCGCCTCAACACGCGGCAGGCACACATGCACCGTGGTACCGCGCAGTGGGGCACTGTCAATCCACACGAAACCATCACTCTGCTTCACAATGCCGTACACCGTGGCCAGACCCAATCCCGTTCCCTGCCCCACGGCCTTGGTGGTGAAGAACGGTTCGAACGCTCGCGCCCGCGTGGCATCATCCATGCCGGCGCCGGAATCGGTTACCGAAAGGTAGATGTAGCGACCGGGTCGTATCGGTACGTCGGGGGGGGCCACCGGGCCCTCTGCTCGCCAGCCGCTCTGTGCACGACCTACGCCAAACTCGCCGGTACGCAGCTCCAGTGCGCCACCCTCAGGCATGGAATCACGCGCGTTGATCACCAAATTCAGAATCACCTGCTCCACCTGCCCACGATCGGCCCGCACCAGGCCAACGTCGGCAGCCGGTGTCAACCGCACGGCAATCGTTTTCGGAATCAGTCGATCGAGCATCCGCGTGAGCTGCGCCACGACCGCGTTGATGTCCAGATCCTGCGGCTGCAGTACCTGCTTGCGACCAAACGCCAGCAGCTGTCGTGTGAGATCACTGGCGCGCGACGCCGCACGTTCGATTTCCTGCAACTCACCACGCAGCTCACTGTCGGGCGGCATCTGCTCCAGCAACAACGAGGCATTGCCCCGAATAACCGTGAGCAGGTTGTTGAAATCGTGGGCCACGCCACCGGCCAGTCGCCCGACCGCATCCATTTTTTGTGCCTGACGCAGCTGCTCTTCGAGCGCGTGGCGGTCCGTTGCATCGAGCATCACGCCCAGCACACGCTCCGGTCCACCATTTTCGTCGCGCACAACGTGGAAATGGTCATGCACCATGGCCCAGCTGTTGTCCGCGCGGCGGAAGCGATAGGAGTGCGTGGCGTTGCCAATGCGACTCGCGTGCACTTCCTCAGCCGTCGCGAGCAGCGCACCGACGTCATCGGGGTGAATGCGCTCGTGCCACCAGCTCACCGGCATCGCGCGCCCCGACACATCCCATCCAAATCGATCGGCGACACCGTCGAGGAAGGTGATCTGATCGCGCTGCAGATCCCATTCCCAGATGGCACCACCGGCGGCTCGTGTGACCAGTCGATAGCGCTCCTCGGAGGTGCGCAAAGCAGCCTCGGTGGCCTTTTGCGTGCGCAAGTCCAATGCAAAGCACCACCCAACCCCGCGCTCGCGATCAAGCGTGGTGACCACGACCAGCACCGGCACGAGCGTGCCGTCGGCGTGCCGCAGCATCGTTTCATACGGCGGTGCCATACCCGCTTCGGCGACCAGCGTGCGCATGGCGCGGGTGGACACGGCCGACACCGGATCTTCGATACTGTCCCAGCTCAGCGTTCCACCGAGCAGCACGTCGTGCGACGCACCCACCAGCGTCAGGAAGGCGTCGTTGGCATCGAGAATGAGCCCGTCCTGACTCCATGCGGCGACTGCCACCGAGCGGCCGTCAGACATCGGCGACGCACCGTTGACGGCAGGGTTCAACATGGATGGGGACCAGAGAGTAGTGGTGTGGGCGCTGGGCACTCGATTGTTGGCGAGGCAAATCGTCCGGCAGGATAATAGTTTAAGAAACGTGGCGGATCAGCACGCTTCCCGCCACTGCCTGCGTGTTATTCCCTCTCACCCCCGCACGATGCGCGTTCTTGTCCTATCGGCGCTGACAGCGGCGGTCCTTGTGACCGCGTGCCGCCAGCCAGCGCCCAGTTCCTCTCCTCGACCAGCCGCCGGTGCCCGGCCGTCAACTCCCACTTCTCCGGCCGACAGCAACGCACGCCCCGCGACGGGCGGGCCAAGCGGCGGCGGACCCGGTGCCGATCCGGTGCCGCGTCCGTACAACTCCGTGATCACCTCGGCCGCCGTCACCAAGCGTGGATTGTTCGGCGTGCACGAAGTGCGAGGCCGCTGGTTCTTTGAGATCCCGAAGGCCGAACTCAACAAGGACATGATTGTGGTGCGCACCATTCGCGCCACACCCAATGGCGTGAGCGGCGGTACCACGGCCGGTCAGGCGCTGGTGCGCTTCGAGCGCGTGGGATCACGTATCCTCATGCGGCAGTCCAACCTGCGCAACGTCTCCAGCGACACGGGCTCGATCAACAAAGCCGTAGACATGATCCGCTATTCCACGATCATTGCTGCGTACAACGTTGAAGCGTTTGGCAAAGACTCCAGCACCGTGATTGACGTCTCGCGCATGTTCACCGGTGCCATTGACGAGTTTTCGCAGGGCTGTTCGCGTCAGCAGCGTGACGCCTCGCGGAGCTTCGTCGAGCGCATGTCGCCGTACGAAATCAACGTCGAAGTCGACGCATCTCTCACGTGCAACGCCCCCGCCACCGGCGCCGGTGACGGCAACGGCGGCACGACGTTGTATCACTATTCGCTCGTCAAGCTGCCCGAGCAGCCCATGATGGCGCGTCTGCACGATTCACGCGTGGGATTCTTCTCCACCACGCAAACCGATTTCGGTTCGGCCGACCAGCGCGTCGTCACGCGCCGCTTTGCCAACCGCTGGCGTCTGGAGTGCTCCGATCAGAAAGTCGGCGCGCTCTGTGTGCCGAAAAAGCCAATCACCTACCATGTGGATCCGGGCACGCCCGAATGGCTCGTGCCCTATGTGAAGAAGGGCATCGAAGAGTGGCAGTCGGCGTTTGAGGCGGCCGGCTTCTCCAAGGGGATTGTGGCGGCGGAAGCGCCCAAAAATGATCCCGACTGGAGTCCGGAAGACGCCACGATTGCCGTGATCCGCTGGCTGGCCAGCCCCACGGAAAATGCGGTGGGACCGAGCACGGTCGACCCGCGTTCCGGTGAAATCCTCGATGCGGACGTCATGATGTATCACAACATCATGAACCTCCAGCGTACCTGGTACTTCACGCAGGTTGGTCATCTCGACCCACGCGTGTTGCAGTACCCGTATCCCAATGAGTTGATGGGTCGCCTCGTGCAGTACGTCGTGGCGCATGAAGTCGGCCACACGCTTGGCTTCCCGCACAACTTCAAGTCGAGCTCGATGTACCCGATTGACTCCATTCGCAACAAGGAGTTCGTCAAGCGCATGGGCCATGTGGCGAGTCTCATGGACTACGCGCGTCTGAACTACGTTGCGCAGCCGGAAGACGGCATTGCGGTGGAAGATCTGGTGCCCAAGGTCGGCCCGTACGACAAGTACGCGGTGATGTGGGGCTATACGCCGATTGCGGGCGCCCGCACGCCGGAAGACGAAAAGCCGACGCTGGAAAAGTGGACGCGTATGCAGGACAGCATCCCGTGGTACCGTTTCGCCAGCGACGCGGGCGCGGGTGGACCTGACCCGGGCGAGCAGTCGGAAGCCATTGGCGATGCAGATGCCGTACGCGCCACCGAACTCGGCGTGCGCAACATCAAGCGCATCATCAAGATGATCGAGCCGGCGTCCACCACGCGCGTAGGCGAGGATTACAGCGACATGCAGTTGCTGTACACACGCCTCATTGGGCAGTGGGCTACGGAAATGGGGCACGTTGCACGTGTTGTGGGCGGTGCCTACAAGACGGAGAAGCGTGTCGGTCAGCCGGGCGATGTGTACACGCCCGTTGAACCGGCGCGTCAGCGTGAGGCGCTCAAGTTCCTCATCGACAACGCCTTCACCACGCCAACGTACCTGCTCGAGCCGAGCATCATCAATCGTCTCGAGGCGCAGGGCAGCCTCTCGCGCATTAGCGGAGCGCAGTCGCGCGCGCTGGGATCGCTGGTGTCCAACGATCGCATGCAGCGCATGCTCGAAATGGAAGGCATGGCCAAGTCGCGCTCGGAAGTGTTGCCATTGGCCGAAATGCTCACCACGCTGCGTCGTGGTTTGTGGCAGGAGATTTACAACGGTCGCACGATCGACATCTACCGTCAGAAGCTCCAGCGCACCTACCTCGGTGCCATGAACAGCAAGATCAACCCGTCGTCGGAACCGGCGACCCCGGGTCGTGGTGGTGGTGCCGCCAGCACTGCGGACATCCGTCCGTTGCTCAAGGCCGAAATGCGCGATCTCGATCGCGAGCTGGCCGCTGCGGTGAGCCGTACCAACGATCGGGCCACGCGTGCACACCTGCAGGACGCGCGCGACCAGATCCGGGACATTCTCGAGCCCGCCCGGTAAGGGTACACGGCACAGGCGAAGCCCAGGCGCTTCGGTGTAAACGCGTGTGCAAGCACGTGGAGCAGGTGAAGCAGGTGAAAGACAACAGAGGGAGACAGTCACTGACGACTGTCTCCCTTTGTTGCATTCGGGGCTGTAACCGCAGGCTGCACCGTGTCGTAGTATTGGTGATATGCCCACCACTCCCACTGGCGAACTGGCCGCGCTGCGCGGCGCCCTCAACGACGACTACACGATCGAGCGCGAGCTGGGTCGTGGTGGCATGGGCGTGGTTTTTCTGGCGCGGGACAAGCGACTCGATCGGCCGGTGGCCATGAAAGTGCTGCCGCCGCACCTGGCGCAGGTTGGCGACACGCGCGAGCGCTTTTTGCGGGAAGCGCGTACGGCGGCGCAGCTGTCGCATCCCAACATCGTGGATATCTATCGCGCCGACGAAGTTGATGGTTTTGCTTTTTTCACAATGGGCTATATCGAAGGGGAGTCGTTCGCCGACCGGATTCGTGACCGCGGGCCCCTCGGTCCGGCCGATGTGGTGCGCGTACTGCGTGAAGTGGCGTGGGCACTGGCCTACGCGCACGCGCGCGGCATCGTGCACCGCGACATCAAGCCCGAGAACATCATGATCGACCGCGGCACCAACCGCGCCGTCGTGACAGATTTCGGCATCGCACGCACCGAGTTTGATCCGTCCATCACACAAGACGGCTATGTACTCGGCACCATGCATTACATGAGCCCTGAGCAGTGCGCAGGCGGTGCGCTGGACGGTCGCAGTGACCTGTACGCGCTCGGCGTAGCCGGATTTCTGGCGCTCAGTGGCCGGTTGCCGTTTGATGGCGAATCACCGCAGGCCATCATCGTGGCCCACGTTACCCGGAATCCGCCGCCGCTCAGATCGTACGTTCCGGACGTTCCGCCGGCGCTCGCCAATGTGATTGACTGCTGTCTGCAAAAGGACCCGAACGATCGCTTTCGTACCGGCGAAGCGTTGGCCGACGCACTCACCAAAGCGCTGGAGTCCACGCCAGCAACGATTGCGCCGTCCGGCAATCGCGTGCTGAGCACCGACGAGGCGCACGCGGTCTGGCGTCGGTCGGCGCAGTTGCAGGCCGAAGCCGCCGCGCGCCTCGAATCACGGGTGCGCGACACCGGACTGGGCGCCGATACACGCGCATTGCCTGCTGCCAACACGCAGGATGCGCGCTCCACGGCCGAGCAGGCGGCGCAAACGGATGGCTTTCGCGCGCATGATGTGGAAGTCGCCGCGCTTGAGGCGGGCATTTCGCAGCGATACGTGGCGCTGGCGATGGCCGAGCTGCAGTCGTCGCCTTCGGCCATACAGCAGGCCGGTGCGGTTCCGCAGTGGCAGGATCGTGTGGCCACACGATTACTGGGCACATCGCAGCGATCGCTGGCGGTGGCACGGCCCTTCCGATTCCCCCCGCGCATGGTGCTCGCGGCGCTGGGGCGAACCCTGCAGGCACACCCGTACGGATTGGAACTGCTGGAGACGGTGGGCGGGCATCCGCTCGACGGCGGCGTGCTGGTGTTCCGCATCCCCGATATGGTGGGCAGCGATTATCGGTGGACGTGGACGCGCTACGGCGTCTATGTACGCGAGATTCGCGTGACCATCTCGTCGCTGCCGGGTGACCCACGCGGGTGCGAGGTCAGTGCGCATTTGGACCTTCGACGTGGACTGGGCGCCAACATTGCTGGCTACAGTCTGGGCATCAGCGGCAGCGTGGCAACGGGTGCGGGAATCGCCGCCGCCAGCGGCATCAAAGTGATGGCGCTGGCCGGGGCGGCGCTGGCCGCTCCGGTGCTGGGCGCCGGCATGGTGTTTGGCATTGGCGCCTTCGCCGTCTCGGGCGCGCTTTACCGCTGGGAAATTGGCAAAACCACCGCCGAAATCGCGCGCGCGCTGGCCGCCGTGGACGCGTCTATCCGGGCGATGGACATCTTCGGTGAGGCACCGCCCACGACACGCGCGCAGCCCGCCGGTCAGATGGTGCCACTGGGCAACGGGATCTTTGTGCCGATGGAGTGAACGGTCGGTGTCGGCCGAGGCACCGCGCGGCCAGACTTGCGAGCGGGTATGGTTTGGCGATACCGTCCGGTGGTAAGCGTGACGTCCTGACGTATCGCTGCTGTCACCCCTTCCCGCCTCGTACTCGCCATGCCGGCCTTCCTGCTTGTTGCCTCGATTGTTCTCTTCTCCGTGGCGTACCGTGTGTACGGCGCCTGGATTTCTCGGCAGTTTGGACTGGATGACACGCATCGTGTGCCGTCGCAGACACAGTACGACGGCACCGACTTCGTGCCCACCTCCACGCCGGTGCTCTTTGGGCATCACTTTTCGTCCATAGCCGGCGCCGGACCGATCGTCGGACCGATTCTGGCCGGTTTGTTTTTTGGATGGGCGCCGGCGGTGATCTGGATTGTGCTCGGCTCGATCTTTGTAGGCGGCGTGCACGATTTTGGCTCCATGATCGCCTCCGTGCGGCATAAAGCGCGCTCCGTCGCTGAGCTTGCGCGCGATTACATCACCCCACTGTCGTTCAAGCTGTTTCTGGCCTTTATCTGGCTGGCGCTGGTGTATGTGATTGTGGTGTTCATGGACCTCACGGCGGCGTCGTTTGTGGACACATTCGACACCAGCGGAGCGGAATCGGCGCAGGGCACCGGGGTGGCCGTGGCGTCGGGAATCTTCGTGGTGTTGGCGCTGCTGATGGGCGTGGCAACGCATCGCTATAAGGTGCGTCTGGGCGTGTTGACGGCGGTGTTTGTGCCGCTGCTGTTTCTGGCCATTGCGTGGGCCTCCGGTCTGCATTCCGACGGCAGCTACATCCCCGAGGTGTTCAGCAATCCCAAACACTTCTGGATCATTCTGCTGTTGCTGTACTGTGTGATCGCCTCCGTCACACCGGTGTGGGTGTTGCTGCACCCGCGCGACTATCTCTCGTCTTTTCTGCTGTACGCCGTCATGCTGGGCGGCGGTGCCGGACTGCTCGTCGGCGGCTTCTCGGGGGGCATCGAGACCACCTGGCCGGCTTTTGTGAGCGCGTCGAACCCGGTGTTCTCGGAAGTCGCGCACCTTGGGCCCCTGTTCCCGATTTTGTTTATCACCATCGCTTGCGGTGCCTGTTCCGGCTTTCACTCGGTGGTGTCATCGGGGACCACGGCCAAGCAGGTGCAGTGTGAAACCGATACGCGTCGCATTGGGTACGGCGGCATGCTGGTGGAAGGTGTGGTGGCGGTGCTGGCGCTGGCCACGATCATGAGCCTGCCGTTTGGGGCCGACGCACTGCGTGGCAATCCGGTGGTGCTCTTCTCCACCGGCATTGGTCGGTTCATGAGCATGTTCGGATTGCCGATGCAGTTTGGCAGCATGCTGGGTTTGCTGGCGCTCTCCACGTTTTTGCTTACCACGCTGGATACCTGCACGCGTCTTGGTCGGTATGTGTTGCAGGAGTTCTTCAGCTGGGACAACAGTCGGACTGCCACGCGCTGGATGGCCACGGTGCTGACACTGGTTCTGCCGGCCGGTTTGGCGTTTGTGACGTACACCACGCCATCGGGCGAAATAATCCCTGTGTGGCGGGCCATCTGGCCGGTGTTTGGGGGGACCAATCAGCTGCTGGCCGGTCTGGCGTTACTGGCGCTCACCATGTGGTTGCGCCGTACCGGTCGCAAGTGGATCTTTGCGGCAGTGCCGATGGTTTTTATGGTGGTCATGACGGTGTCGGCGCTGGTGCTGTTGTTGACCAATCCCAACACGGTGACAGCGGTTCGTGGCATCGCCGCGTTTCTCCTTACCCTCGCTTGTGTGATGTTGTTTGAAGCAGCGCGTGCATTCCGCATGCCGCGTGTGACTCCCGAAGACGTGGTGCTGGCCAACGGTGACATTCAGCCAGCCACCGTTTAAGCAGCTGCTCCACACTGTCCGCTCCTCCATTCCACTTGTGGTCTTGCTCATGATTTCTTCGCTGCTGCTTCGCGTGTTGTTTCCCGTTACCATTGTTGCCGTTGTCATGGGCGCGGCCACGGCATTTTCGCCGTCTACATCTTCGGCGTTTGCCTCGTCGGTACTCACCCGCGAGGTGCGCGGTGATTCCGTGGGCGTGTATACGGCGGCGCAGGCGGAGCGCGGCCAAGCAGTGTATGCGGCGGTGTGCTCGGAATGTCATGAGCTCGAGGATTTCACGAACGAGGATTTTCGTTCTGAGTGGAACGGCGTGTCGCTGTATGAGTTTTTCGAAACGATCCGTACCACAATGCCCGACGAGAATCCCGGCACGCTGACACGCGCGCAGTACGTCGATGTGGTCACCTACGTGCTCAAGCTCAACGAGCTACCGGAGGGGCCGACGGAGTTTTCGGCGGATTCCGTGAGTGCCAGTGAGGTCCTCCTCAACCTGCCCCCACGCACGCAGTGAGCCACCTGCGGCTTGTCTCCCGTTTCACGATGCAATAGTCATTGCATCGATCAAACGTGTACATGGGTTCTTGACAACGCTGTACGCGATCTGTAACATCGCCCTTCCCACCGGCTCATCGGTTTTCGTCCCGTAGCCACGTATCGTCTCGCCGCCGTAGTTCAATCAACATGTCCGGATGCTCGCGCCGCGCTGTTTGTAGCGCAGAGTGCGCGCGTCCGTGTCTCCCAGAAGTGTCTGTGCCATCGTTTTGCGCCCACGTGCAGCCAGCGCGTGTGACGCAGTTCATGGTGTAGATATTGGTGTGGTTCCATCGGGGACCACGCAGTGAAAACCTGTTGAGCAATGGAGGAATGCAATGCGAACACTTCAGAACCTGCGAAGGACGCTGTTCGGTCCAGACCGAGTCTCGCGGCCTTTGCGAGTGGTTGTCGCCGCAGTTGCCATCGTGGGCCTGAGTGCCGGCGTCAGCGCACACGCACACGCGCAGGGCGCGGTCGGCACGGTGACCGGACGCGTGACCGACTCCACGTCAGGCGCGCCGATTGCGCAGGCACGCGTGTTGGTTGTGGGCACGCAAAACGGCACCATCACCTCAGACAACGGCATATACACGTTGCGGCAAGTTCCGGCTGGCAACACTCCGCTCTCCGTGGCCCGCGTTGGTTACGAACCGCAACAGGCCACGGTCACGGTCACGGCCGGCGGTACGGCCACGCTGAATGTTCGCATGAAACAAGCCGCCTTCTCACTCGCGGCGGTCGTCTCCACAGCTACTGGCCAGCAGCGCAAAATCGAACTCGCCAACGCCACAGCCACCATCAACGTGGCCGACGAGATTGCGGCAGCACCGGTCTCCAATCTCGGACAGCTGCTCTCGGGTCGCGCGGCCGGCGTCCAGGTCACCACCACCGGCGAAACGGGTGGTGGATCCCGTATTCGTATTCGCGGCCAGTCGTCGCTCTCGCTCAACAACCAGCCCGTCATCATTATTGACGGCGTGCGAGTGACCGGCACCGCCGGCAGCTCCGCCACGGGCGTGGGCGGTGCCACCCCGTCGCGCCTCGATGATATCAATCCCGAAGAAATTGAAAACATCGAGATCATAAAAGGGCCATCGGCCGCCACACTCTACGGCACCGAAGCCGCCGCCGGCGTGATCAACATCACCACCAAACGCGGGCGCGCGGGCAAGACCACGTGGAATGTGTATTCGGAAAACGGCTTGATCAACGATCCGCGGGCCGGAAGCTATCCCGAACTCTTTAATGGTTGGGGACAGCGCGGCGGCGTTTCGCAGCTGTGCACACTGCGGCAGCAGGCGGCCGGTAGCTGTACACAGTTGGATAGCCTCAACAGCGGCAACATTCTCAACAATGAAATCATCACGCCGATTTCCACCGGCAACCGCTCGCAATACGGACTGCAGGCGTCAGGCGGCGGTGATCGCGTTCAGTTTTTTCTTTCCGCCGAACGTGAGCAGGAAACCGGCATTTACGAGATGCCGGCTGTTGAGCAGACCCGTTTGCGTGCGGAACGTGGGCGAGCGCTGCCCATTGAACACACTCGCCCCAATGCGCTGGAACGCACCAACCTTCGTGTGAATCTCAACGGAAGACTCTCGGAGAAGGCTACGATTGCCATTTCGTCCGGTTTTGTGCAGAGCAACCAGCGATTGCCGCAGAACAATGACAACGCCAACGGTCTCATGGTTGCGGCCATGGGCGGTGTGTGGGACCCCAACAATAGAGACAGCCGCGGTAACCCGCTGTTCGGTACGCGTAGCTTCCCGCTGGGCGACGTATTCTCGCGTACCACCACACAGGATATAACGCGATTCCTCAACAGTGCGCAGGTCAACTGGGAACCGTTCAATTGGCTGTCCACCCGGGCAAATGTTGGTTACGATTTTACCGGTCGACTGGACAAGGAGATCAACACATTTGAAACCGGCGTCAACGTCCAGCCCGCTCGTTCCGGACAGATCGAAGACTTCCGAACGAACCTGACGCAAACCACTGTAGACGTTGGTGGTACAGCGACGTTTTCACTCAACTCGTGGCTGAGCTCCCGGACATCCGTAGGCACGCAGTACATCGCCAGCGCCTTTGATCAGATTGGCGCAACGGGTGAAGCGTTGCCGCCGGGCGGTACACAGATTTCCGCCGCCGCCATCCGCAACAGCTCAGCGTCGTTCGACGAAACGCGTACCCTCGGTGTGTACGTGGATCAGCAGTTTAGCATTCGCGATCGCCTGTTTATCACCGCCGGAGTGCGCCGAGACGCCGCCAGCGCGTTTGGGTCGGAAGCCCGCGGCGTGTTGTATCCGAAGATCGGTGCATCGTGGCTGATTTCCGATGAGGCATTCGTACCGCAAACGGATTGGTTGCAAAGCCTGCGGTTGCGGCTAACATACGGTGCCTCGGGTCAGATCCCCGGCACCACCGATGCCCTGCGTTTCTTCAATCCGTTTCCGGCCACGATCAGTGGCGGCGGCGATGCGCCGTCCGTTTCCATCGGTTCGCTCGGCAACTCCGACCTCAGGCCCGAGTACTCCGCCGAGCTGGAAGGCGGTTTTGACCTGACCATGTTCCAAGGCAAGACGAACTTCGAGCTCACGTATTACAACAAGAAGACGAGCGATGCACTGATCGAGCGTCGCATCGCACCCTCGCTGGCTGGTGTGCAAGCGCGTTTT
>JBBRDJ010000009.1:0-59333 GCA_038203945.1 Gemmatimonadales bacterium | reverse complement strand
ACCCTTGAGCACACCTTCAATGAGAAACGGCATGCGCACAAACGCGTTGGTTGCGCCAACCAATCGCATCACTTCAATCTCGCGAGCCCGGGCCAGCACGGCCATGCGAATGGTGCTGCCGATAATCAGCACGGCAACGAGGGCAAATACGATGCCCAGTCCGGTGCCGGCGAGAACGGATAGCGTACGCACTCGATAGAGCTTGGCCACCCACTCCTGACCAAAGCGCACGTCATCAACGAACGGATACGTGGCAATGCGATCGGCCAGTGCCTGCACGGTGACCGGATCACGGAAGCCTTCACGCAGTCGAATCTCAAGCGAAGCTGGCAGCACGGATGCGTCAAACACATCGCGAAACTCGGCCAATTCTTCGCGCGAACGAGCCAACGCGGAGTCGGGGCTGACATAGCCGACTTCACGAACTTCCGGAAAGGCGCCAACGTCACCCAGCACGGTGGCAATGGCGTCTTCTGTTGTGCCATCAACCAGGAATGCGCGCACTTCCACGCGATCTTCCACCATGCGCAACGCCTCTCGAATGTTGAGAGCGACCAACCCGAACAAGCCGAACGCAAACAGTGAGAACGCGATGGTGGTGTTGCCCAGCATGCTCATGTGTGGCGCACGGCGAAACGCCAGCAAGGCCTCCCGGAAGGCGAGTCTCATTGGTGCCTCGAAAGCGTGCGCGCGTCTGTCCCGTCGTAGTGCACGGTGCCGCGCTCCAGCTCCAGGTAGCGATAGCCACTGCGCATGATGAGCGACAGATCATGCGTGGCCATGATCACGGCTGTGCCCAGCGCGTTGATTTCCCGCAACAACTGCAGAATCCCGCGCGTGGCGCGTTCATCGAGATTGCCCGTGGGCTCGTCGGCGAGCAGCAGAAACGGATCGTTGGCGAGTGCGCGCGCAATGGCCACGCGCTGTTGCTCGCCGCCCGAGAGTTCGTGCGGCATGGCGGTGGCCTTGGATGCCAGTCCGACCTGCGTGAGCAGTCGTCCCACTTTTCCGCCAATGGAAGCAGCCGGTGTACCGGTGACCTCCAGTGCGAACGCGATATTCGCTTCGACCGTGCGATCGGTGAGCAGGCGAAAGTCCTGAAACACAATGCCCAGCCGGCGACGGAGCTGCGGAATGTCGCGGTCGCGCAATGTCGCCGACGAGAACCCACTCACCTTCACTTCGCCGGCGGTTGGACGTTCGGCAAACGACAGCAGTTTGAGTAACGTGCTCTTGCCGGATCCGCTGGGACCGGTGAGGAACAGGAACTCGCCTTTGTCCACCGTAAACGACACGTTCTGCAGCGCTACGCCCGTACGTGGATACTCTTTGGTCACGGCATCGAGCCGGAGCACACCAGACATGTCGATCAGGCCAGCGCGTGAGTGAGATCCGCGATCAGATCGTCGGCATCTTCGAGCCCGATGCTGAAGCGCAGAAATCCGTCGGGAATACCAATGGCGGCTCGCGCGTGTGAGGTCATGTGCGCGTGCGAGGTGTAGCGTGGTTCACTCACGAGTGAATCGACACCGCCGAGGCTTGGCGCATGGGTAATCAACTGCAGGCGCGAGAGCACCCGCGGCGTGGCGTCGCCACCGGCCGCGAGTTCGAGGGCCAGCATGCCACCAAATCCGTCCAGCGTTTCACGTGCCAACGCGTGATCCGGATGCGACGCCAGTCCGGGATAGTGCACGCGCGCAATGCCTGAATGCGACTGAGCCCATTCGGCAACGCGCATGGCCGACTCATTCTGTCGCCGCACCCGTACGTCCAGTGTTTTGAGCCCACGTTCGAGCAGCCAGAGGGCGAACGGGTCTGGCGCCTGTCCCCACACCATCATCTTCTGACGCACTTCGTCCACCACCGACTCGGCGCCGCTCACAACACCGGCCAGAATGTCGTGGTGCCCGTTGAGATACTTGGTGGCACTGTGAATTACCACGTCGGCGCCGTGCTCCAGCGGACGGAAGTTGATCGGGCTGGCGAACGTGGCGTCAACGACCAGCGCAATCCCGAACTCACGCGCCAGCGCCGTGAGCGGACGCATATCGAGGACACGTGTGGTGGGATTGACCGGCGACTCGAGAAAAATTACGCGGGTTTGCTTGGTGATCGCACGACGCCATCCGCGCGATTCCGTGGGATCAACCGACGTCACGGTGACCCCCATCGCCGGCAGCTCCTGATCAAACAGCTTTCGCGTGCCGCCGTAAATCCAGTTGCTGGTCACGAGATGGTCGCCCGGTCGCAGCAGCGAGAGCATCGTGCACGATGTTGCGCCCATGCCGCTGGAGAGCACCAGTGAAGATTCCGCGCCTTCGAGCAGCGCAATGCGGCGCTGCACGACCTGTGCGTTGGGGGTGTTGGCATAGCGCGTGTAGAGCACGCCGTCGGCGGTACCCACGGGCTGCACGTGATTGACGCTCTGCACCAACGGCTGCACGACTGCGTCGCCCGGGGCCGAATGCGCACGTCCACCATGAATGGCCAGTGTCGCCAACCGCAGGGTTGGCGAGCTCGATGCAGAACGATCAGTCATGCCGCATTGCAAATGAGGAAAAAGAAAAAGATCAGGTCACGCGTGGGGAATCGAAATCGGCCTTGATGACGCGCACGATTTCCGTGACCGTGACACCGGCCAGATCACGCACCACGATGCCACCGCGCGGCAGTGTGTCGTCAATCACCAGAGTCGCGAACTCGCTGCGACGTGGTCCCATTACACGAACCAATTCACCGTCAGTGAGCAAACGAATGAGTGCGTCATCCGCGCGCATGCGCACCAGCGGGCCGCGCTCTTCGTCGCCGCGTCGTGTTCCTATGTAACCGACGACTTGCAAGGGCGGGGCGAAACCGGAGAAGGCGCTGCGGCCGACTCGTGGGGCGCCACTGCTACTGCCACTGCCACCGGCTCCGCCTCCCACACTCATGCGGCCACTCCGCTCGCGCCTCGCGGCACGACGAATCCGTTGTCCTGACGCATGAGTAGCCGACGCCGCCAGAGCTGCGTGAGCCGCAGTTCGGCATCGGCGGTGGTGTTGCCGAGTGTGCGAGCTACGGAAGGCGCCCACACTGGGCCTCCGGCGCGCACCACATCCCAGTGGCGACGTTCATCGGCGTCTACGTGTCCGAGCAGCTCCGGCCAGCCATCGCGATCCCACACCAGAGCCAGCGCGCGGTGCTCCAACACCGCTTCCACGGCGTCGAGATGATCTTCCCGCATGCCACGAAAACAGACGTATCGATCATCCAGGTCGGCATCCACATGGCGCAGCAGCAATTTGGCCACGATCTCGTCGGCGCAGGAAAAGTCGAGCAGGTTCACGTGCGAAAAATCAATCGTGGTAATCGTGGGCGGATTGCGTTCGGCCAGCAACAACTCGATCGCCGTGCGCACCGCTGCGCCAGTGGGTCTCGTGACCAGATTGGAATACAGCTCGCACACGGCACCGCGCAGCACGCGACTCACATCGATGTGATGCATCATTTCTCACGCTCTTCGCTGCGATCGCCGACGCGCGCACCGCTTCGCGCACGCGCCGCCGGCGCGGGATCACCGGCGAGTCGCTCGGGGATCATGATTTGCACCTGTGCACCGGGAAAAGCCGGAAGGCGTTCGCGCATTGGTTCATCTTCGTCCCATGACGGCACGAGCGCAATGCGTGCCGTGCCACTGCGCACGCTCAGCTTGCCATCCCAACGTGACACATAGCGCCGAATGCCGGCCAATCCCTGACCACGTCCAGCATCACCGTGTCGGAAACGACTCACCGCGTGCACCACGGCGGATTCGAGCGCACGGCTGTCGCCCCACCGGTCATCACGCGCGTGTCCCGGTGAACTCTCCAGTGACTGCCGAAAGCCAACACCCGCGTCGCACACCGCAATCACCACCACGCGGCGTCCGAGCCGCCGGCGAAAGCTGTACGTTTGCACCGCCACCCAACCACCCTGACCGGCGTGTTCCACGATGTTCTGACACGCCTCGCTGAGTGTCATACCAAACCCCATCGTGGCCGCGGTCTCCAGATGCAGCTGTCCGTGCAGAATGTCAGCTGCCTTATGCTGAATGCGCCCAACAACGGTGTGCACATCATCGCTCTGCGTGACCGGTGTGATTTCCAGCAATACGTCGGAATCGTGTCCCTCGCGCTGGCGTGGTACATGACCGTGCAGTTCGAACAGGTCAGCGGCGTGGCGAAAAAATCCGGTACGCGCCCAATAGGACACGGTGTCGGGATGTTCGGGCACCGCAAACGTCGCACGTTCGGTGCGCGATTGTGCTGCGCAGAGTAACGCCGTCAGACCATACGGCGACGACCAGCGCGCATGTCGTGCGTCAAAGAGTACCTTCTGATCCGGAGGCAGCGGCGCCAGCTGTTCGATCACCTGCTCGAACGACTGCTCATCAAGCGACGGCGGAATGTTGATCACTGTCGTCACGAGGTGTGCAGTTCTCCCCGAAGGTAAGACGCGAGGCCGGTGGCTCCACGATGTTCGACATTTCGAGCGGCGGCGCGCGATGCGCTCACCATGGCATCTTCCAACTTATCACCAGACAGCAGTCGCGAGAAATGGGTGGCGCCCCATACATCACCACATCCGGTGGGATCACCATCACCCGTGATCCTCGCGACGACAGCCGGCAAGCGTGCCGTACGCAACGCGCCGAGACCGCCAGATCCGCCGCGCGAACCCGTGGCCAGTGCACCGCGACGCGGAATATCACGTAACGTGTGGAAACCGGGCGCCGCCACGTAAATCGTGCCCTGGCTACCCAACGTCACACACAAACACGAGACGCCCGCTGCCATGGCCGTGGCCGCGAGCATCATGGGATCGGGCGCCATCATGGCCATTTCATCTTCGTTGACCTGCAGCACATCAAAGCAGGCGCACCAAGCCGCCACGTCTGGCAGGCGACGCGGGACACGCAATCCGTCGGGCTGCACCGCCATGACCAGCATATGCAAGTCGCAGTAAATCGGACCCGAAAAGTGCGCGCGCAACAGCTGCGTCGTTTCCAGATCGAGCTCCCAGCCGCTCAAAAAGTTCACGTACAGCGCATCCAGACGTGCCGATTCCAGCAACGGCTTGAGGCCCAGCCATGACCAGCCTGGTACACCACCACTCAGATACTCACTGCGTCGTTCGGCATCGTGATAGCGTAGCTCCACGCGATTGTTGGGATACGGTACTTCGACCAGCGCAGCGTCCGGCGCGATATGTCGCAGCCCATGAACAAACGTGCGCGCCCGATCGGCCAGATCGGCGCCGACCTTGAGCAGCGGCACGATCTCCCAGTCATCGGATAGCGCCGCGTCGAGGCCGGCCAGCGCGTACGTGATACCGCCCCATTCCTCAACGGGCACGCTACGCTGATCACGCCCGTAAATGACATCCCACACAAAGCTGCCAATCACGCCCACTCGTTTACGTTTCATGCGCTGTGCTGCTGCGCGAACGTGGCAATCGCACCCGCTACACCGGCCGTGCCCGGCAACTTGCCCGGCACGATGCGCAACACGTTTACCGCCGGAGCAAACGCGCGACGCCGTACCTCCGCGCGCAGCGGCTCGAATAGCGCGTCGCCCGCTTGCGTAACGCCACCGGCAATCACCACAACTTCGGGATTGAAAATGTTCACGAGGCTGGCAATTCCGACGCCGAGGAACTGCGCCGTATCTCGTACCACATTGCGCGCAACGCTATCGTCCCGGGCGGATGCCTCATACACCGTCTGCGCGGTGATGCGCGACAGATCTCCGTTCACCAAACTCGCCAACAACGACGTCTCACCGCCGCCCAACGCCTCGCGAGCGCGCGTGGCAATGGCCGTCCCCGATGCGTACGCCTCAAGACAGCCGTAGTTGCCGCAGTTGCAACGTCGGCCGTTGGCTTCAATGGAAATATGCCCAACTTCTCCGGCAATGCCCGATGCACCGTGATACAGCTGACCATTCAGAATGATACCGCCACCAATACCGGTGCCAATCGTCAGCCCGATCACGTGCTGCGCACCGCGTGCGGCACCAATCCACCACTCGCCCAATGTGGCGCAGTTCGCGTCGTTGTCGAGCGCCGCTGGTAACCCTACACCGGCTGACACCCGATCACGCAGCGGAAAGTTGGTCCACCCGAGATTCGGCGTGATCAGCACCACGCCGGTCTCTCGATCCAGCGGCCCCGGTGAGCCAATGCCAACACCGATGAATGCTGACCGGTCCACGCCTGCTTCCGCGCTGGTCGCGGCGATGGTCTGCTCCACCATGCGCACGATGCGCGCGGTCACCGCATCGGATCCCTCTTCGGCGCGCGTGGGCTCGGAATGCACGCCGCTCATCGCTCCCCCGGCCGCGGGCGCTGCACCAACCACAATATTGGTACCGCCAAGATCAACGCCAATGATGTACGCAGGAAAGACGGTCATAAGCAGTGCAGGGCGAGGGGAGCCAACTCAACGCGAAACACGCATCACATCCACGACAGCATCGAGCACCCGTGAGACCGGCAGATCACGCATGCACCGCCAGTGACCGAGTGGACACGCCTCCGGACCGTGCGCATGACACGGACGACAGGGCAGTGAATCCACACCTAACGTTTCCGCGTGCGGCGCGAGCGGACCAAAACCAAGCGCCGGTACCGTGGGCCCGAAGATTGCCACGGTAGGGGTACCCATGGCAGACGCCAGATGCAGCGGCAGCGAATCGTTGGAAATCAGTGCGCCAGCGCGTGCCAGCAGAGCAGCCGAGGCCAGCAACGGCAAGCGACCGGTGGCGTCTATGGGCAAGGGCATGCCCGCCGACTGCGCGTGCTCGCCAATGGCCCTGGCTGCATCGCCGTCGGCCTGACCGCCAATGATTACCAGACGAGCCCGTGCGGTGCGAGGGTCGCGCGCCAGCGCATCGGCCAGTTCAACGTATCCCGGCCAGCGTTTGGTGGCCCACACGCTGCCCGGCGCCAGCACCAGGAGGTGTGTACCCGGCGTCACGCCGGCAGACGTGAGCAACGACGCGGCGGCTGCATGATCATTGGCCGAGGGGAACAGGCGCGGATGCAACGGCGCCGCTGGACGCGTATCGTCATCCGGCGCCGAAGCAAGATTCCACAGCCGTTCGGCGTGATGCACATCGCGCACGTACGGCACCTGCCGCGTGTACAACGCGCGACCGGCAGAGGTCGCAAATCCCACGCGCTCGGACACACCGGCCACGGCCGCCAAGGTCCCGCTGCGCAGCGACCCCTGCGCGAGGTAAGCCACGGTGATACCGCGCGGCTCGCTCGGCGCACGCCAGCGAATGGCGCGGGCGGTGCGCATGAGGCCCCGCCAACCGCGCGCCAGGCCTCGTTTGTCATACACGATGACGTCGCGCACCGCGGGATGTCCGGCCAGCAGCGGCGCACCCTGCGGAGTCGCCACTACATCCACCGGCCCGCGACGTGCGAGCCGGTCGAGTAAGGGCGTGGTGAGCACCATATCGCCCAGAAACGATGTCTGAATAACGAGCGAAGCCACCGTGGCGTGGATCAGTCCACTTGCAGGACGGCGAGAAACGCCTCCTGCGGAATCTCCACGCTCCCGACCTGCTTCATGCGCTTCTTCCCTTCTTTCTGCTTCTCGAGCAGCTTGCGCTTGCGCGAAATATCTCCGCCATAACACTTCGCCAACACGTCTTTGCGCAATGGCTTCACAGTCTCGCGCGCAATCACCTTCTGTCCGATGGTGGCCTGAATGGCCACCTCAAACAGCTGGCGCGGAATCAGCTCGCGCAACTTCTCGGCCACCTTCCGACCCCATTCGTAGGCCTTGTCGGCGTGCGTGATCACGGAGAACGCATCAATTGGATCGCCGTTGATCAGCATATCCAGACGCACCAGTTTGCTTTCGCGATTTTCGATCAGCTCATAGTCGAGCGACGCGTAGCCGCGACTCACGCTCTTGAGCCGGTCAAAGAAATCGAGAATAATTTCGCCGAGCGGAAACTCCCAGTCGAACTCAACCCGCGCGGTGTCTACGTACGTCATGTTCTTGTAAACGCCGCGCCGATCGTTGCCGAGCGTCATGATCGCGCCGATGTATTCCGTGGGACACATGATGCGCGCCTTCACGTACGGCTCTTCAATGCTCGAGATCGTGACGGCCGGCGGCATGAGCGCGGGATTTTCAACGTTGATGGTGGTGCCGTCGGTGAGGTGCACGACGTACTCCACGCTGGGCACCGTAGTGACCAGATCCAGATCGTACTCGCGCTCGAGGCGCTCCTGCACGATCTCCATGTGCAGCAGTCCAAGAAATCCGCAGCGAAAGCCAAAGCCAAGTGCGGTAGATGTCTCGGGCTCATACTGCAGCGATGCGTCATTGAGCTTCATTTTTTCCAGCGCGTCACGCAGTGTTTCGTAAGATTGCGTATCGGTTGGAAAAATGCCGGCGAACACAAAGCTACGCACTTCTCGATAGCCAGGCAGAGCCTCGGTGGCGCGATTGGATGCATCAAAAATCGTGTCGCCGGCTCGCGTTTCCCGGACCGATCGCACCGACGCAATCACGTAACCCACCTCACCCGCTCCCAACGTGGCGACCGGTGTCTGCCGAGGCTGGAGGGAACCGACTTCGGATACTTCGTACACGTTGTCCGACGTGCCGAAGGTGATTTTCATGCCCTTTTTGAGCACGCCGTCCACCACGCGAATGCTCGGGATGGCACCACGGTACTTGTCGTAATACGAGTCGAAAATGAGGGCGCGCAGTGGGCCGTCGAGATTGCCCGTGGGCGGTGGCACGCGCTCCACCACCTTGGCCAACAACTCGGGCACGCCCACGCCTTCCTTGGCGCTCACCGACAGCACGTCTTCGGGAGCGCAGCCAATCAGCTCCACGATTTCGGCGCGCCGACGCTCCGGTTCAGCGCCCGGCAGGTCGATTTTGTTGAGCACTGGAATGATTTCCAAACCCGCGTCGAGCGCCAGGAACAGGTTCGACAGCGTCTGCGCCTGAATGCCCTGCGAGGCGTCCACTACCAGGATCGCCCCTTCACAGGCCGCCAGCGAGCGCGAGACTTCGTAGGTGAAGTCTACGTGGCCCGGCGTGTCGATCAGGTTGAGCTCGTACGTGATGCCGTCCGCTGCCGCGTAGGCCATGCGCACCGCGTTGAGCTTGATCGTGATGCCACGTTCGCGTTCGAGATCGAGTGTATCAAGGATCTGCGCTTTCATCTCCCGTTTTTGCAGCGTCCCGGTGTGTTCGATCAGGCGATCGGCCAAGGTAGACTTACCGTGGTCGATGTGGGCGACAATGCAGAAGTTGCGAATACGGTCGAGCTGCACGGACACTGGGAGCAACGAGGAACGGTGGCCAATCACGAACCACCAATGGCACAATCGCGGGCAGACGCACCGCGCACAGGCCGGTATGTAGAAACGTAGCGGCCCCACCCATGGATCCAAGCAGGTGGGGCCGCTGATTTACGATCATCAGTAGCTGCGGCCCCTGATACAGACCGGCCACACGGGGTGAACTCAACCGGGCGGTGTGCGCCCGCCGCTGCCCGCACGACCGCCGCCAGCGGAGCCACCGCGTCCGGCGCCGCCGCCCGACGAACTGCCCGAGCCAACGGATCCTTCGCTGCCGCCGGCGCTACCCTTGGAGCCAACACCCGAACTACCACTTCCACTCGCCGAAGCCCGTCGCCTGCCATAAAATTGGCCTGATGAACTGGAACCGCTGTTCGGTCCCCGGCGCGCCCAAGCGTTTCCAGCGGCGACGCTAGGGCTTACGCCCATCTGCTGTTCTATGGTCAAGCGGCGAATAAACTCCACGACCTGCGCGCGCTGCACCAAACCGTTCGCCTCCGTCCGAACCAGCGGCAGGGGCTTCTGGTCGCTTGCCTTCGCGACTGCGTCCTTGACCGGCTGAGCGCGCGCCGCCTTGGGCAACGGAGTCGCGGGAGTGATCCCCACGCCCGGGATCGTGGCTGGCGGTGCATTGGGGTCGCGGTCTGTGGGAACGGGGATCAAACGCATATCGTCCGGATTCTCACCCGGGGTGTCCTGCGGCGTCGGCCGATTGTCGACGATGTAGAACGGGCGCTGGCGATTTAATGGTTGGCAGCCTGCGCCAAACCGACCCCACAAACCGCTGTTTACGTGGCGTCGAAAGCCCAGCGGAAAGAGGCCGAATCTGGAGCCGCCACCGACCGTGGAAAACCACGGCGAAACACCGCCGCGCGGGAACGCCCCCAGTGCGTACGGACCAAAAGCCTGCCAGAGAAAAGAGTTGAACTGTGGCGAGATTTCCGAGCCAAAAATGTGCCCGCACGAGTTGAGTGTGTTGACGGCGAACGCTGAGAGTTGAGGCGCCAGCTCTTGAAGCTCAAATGAGTACGGCATATCCTCACCACCGTAAATGATGGCGGCCAATGCACGAATCATTTCAACGCGCGTGGTGCCGCGCGGAATCTCATAGTCGAAATCCCAGACTCGCCCCTCGGCGGTGAAGCTGGAGAGGTCGGGGGCGAGATCTGACGCCAAAGCTACCAGCGACGGAATACGAATACTCGCCGTCCGAACAAACATGGCGTCCGCGCTCGGCAGACTTGCGAGAACCGACGTGCCACCAACTGTGTACGGGCTGTCTCGCGGACTTTCTGGATAGACCAGACGCGCTCTTCCATCAGCGCCGAACTCGAAAACGATCAGAAAGGCATCGCGATCAAGACGCACCCGCGCCTCGCTGCCGAACCCCCACTGCGGATCGACCATCTGCGTGAGCCGCACTTTCGGAAGCGCATCTTGCGCGATCACGGATGCTATCGGGCTCAATAGTGCCCCAGCCAGCGCGAGCGTCGCACTCCGCCGGTGGGTCGGAAGCATTCCGAAGATTTGCATGGCCAGACCTCACGGTGGGAAACAGGATTGTAGCGGCACGCGCTGGGCTATGCCAAGCTAACATTGTTACACCGTGGGGGTGAAACCGTTGCATGCTTCGCCGCATCATTGGACCTCCGTTGATACGCGCTGCCGCTTGGTCTGGGCGCGTCGCTTCGCCACTATTCCCGCTGCATGGCTCCTTCCCGCGCTGACCTTGTCGATCCTGCCGCTCTCGCTGCCCTCGGAAATCTCGAGTTGGTGGCGCGGTGGGTCGTGGACGGCTTTCTCACCGGCTTGCACCGCTCTCCACGCAAGGGCTTTTCCGTGGAGTTCGCCGAACATCGCCCCTATCAGCCCGGCGACGATCTGCGCTATCTCGACTGGCGCATTGCCGCGCGCGCCGATCGCTGGGTGGTCAAGCAGTTTGAAGAGGAAACCAACACTCGCGCCATGCTGGTGCTCGATGTGAGCGCTTCCATGCGCTGGAGCGGCGCGTCCACACGAATCACCAAACTGGCCTACGCCGAACAGATGCTCGGGGCGCTGGCCCTTTTGCTGCTACGTCAGCGTGACGCGGTGGGACTGGTGCGTGCCGATGACAGTTTGCGTTCGGTGGTGCCACCCACCACACGCACCGGACAGTGGTTTCGACTGGCCGCCGCGCTGGCCTCTCCTGGGCCCGGAGGAGGAAGCGATCTGGTGCCGGCGCTTGCGCAGGCGGTGCATCTGGTGCGTCGCCCGGGTTTTGTGGTGCTGGTGTCCGATCTGTTGGTAGACCAGGAGCCGGTGATTGAGCAATTGCGCACCATTCGCGCCCGCGGTCATGAAGTACTGGTGTTGCACGTGCTCGATCCCATGGAGCGCGATTTCCCCGACGGGGCGGAGGCGCTGTTCACCGATCCGGAATCGGACGAGTCCATTCCGGCCACACCGTCGGAAATCCGGGCGGAATACCAGGAAACGGTGCAGCGTGCGCTGGCCTCGTGGCGCAGTAGTGTGCTGCAAGTGGGTGCTCGGTACGCGCTGGCCATGACGGACGAACCTTATGGTTTGGGCATGCGGGCGCTCGTGCGCGCATCGGGCCGCGGCGGGATGCCCATCGCGTGAGTTTTCTCGCGCCGTTTTTCCTGGGGTTGGTGGCTCTGGCCGGTGTACCCTTGCTGGTGCACTTGCTGCGTCGGCGCATCACCCGCCGCGTCGAGTTTCCCGCGCTGCGTTTTTTGCAACAGACGCAGCGTGAGCACAGTCGCGAACACACGGTGCGCAATCGCTGGCTGTTGCTGCTGCGATTGCTCGCGGTGCTCGCGCTGGTGGCCGCTGTGGCCCGTCCCATGGCTCGTGTTGGAGGCGCCGGTCACCCGCCGCTGGCTCTAGCCATCGTGCTCGATCAATCCATGAGCACTGGCGCCGTCGTGAATGGACGAACCGTCTTCTCCACGCTGCAGGAGCGGGCCACCGACCTGATTCGCGAACTCACTCCCGCTGACCGTGCATGGCTGGTCACGAGCGGTGGACGCGTAGTCGCCGGCGACGCGGCCGCACTGACGCTGGCGGTCAACGAAACGACGGTAGCCGAGGGACGCGGCGACCTCCCGGGAGCGCTGCAACGGGCACTCACCCTGGTTGGTGCGGGTGCGCCGCGCGAGCCCGTCGTGCTGCTCCTCACGGACGGACAGCGCTCGTCTGCAGGCGCGCTCACCGATTCACTGATAGAGGCCGGCGGCGTACCGGTAGTCGTTCACGCACCCGACGTTGCGCTGCCGCCCAATCGCGCTGTGCACCAAGTGACCGTCGATCCGCCGCGCTGGGTGCCCAACGGACGCGTCTCCGCGACCATCAGCGCTCCCGATTCGGCGGCGTGGCGCGTACTCATTGGCGACCGCACGATCGCCCGAGGCACCTCGAGTCCGGCGTCTTTCAACACACCGATCACCATCGATGCCGCTGCACAGGCCACCGAAACGGGGTGGCTGGCTGGACGCGTTGAGCTGGACGCGGATGATTTTCCCGGTGACAATGCACGCGCCTTTGCGGTACTGGCCAGCGCGCCGCCGGCAGTCACGGTCTCGCCGAGTGCTGGTCCGTTCGTAGCGGCAGCGGTTGACGCGCTCGTAGCCGACGGCCGACTGCGTCGCGCGACCACAAAGGCATCAGGCAACGTGGCGGTGATCAGTGCGTCTGATGCACACGATGGTCCGGCGCTGCGCATTGCTCCCGACGACCCACTCGGTTTGGTGGCGGCCAATCGCGCGCTGGAGCTGGCGGGCATTCCTTGGCGGTTTGGTGCGGCACTGCGCGACACGGTGCAGCTCAGCAACGCGGCTGACTTGAATGCATCGGACTTCGCGCTGGCCGGTGCGCGCGTTTCGCTGCGCTATCGCCTTTCGCGAGCGGCCAAAGCGGCCACCGCGGCCACCGCGGCCACCGCCGACACGGGACAGGTTATCGCCGTGGCCGGTGGCGCTCCGTGGATGGTGGCGGGTCCCGACTACGTGCTGATCGCATCTCCCCTCACGCTTGCGGCCACGGCGGCCCCAGTGCAGGCCGCCTTCGTGCCCTGGCTTCGTGACGTGCTCGGGCAAACGCTTGGTGATGGCGGCGTGCTGATCTACGCCGCACCCGACGATACCATCGCGCTCCCGCCCGGTGTCGATGCGCTTGAGCTGCCCGACGGTACGCTGCAGCCGGTGATCGGCAACCGCCTTACCGTTCCCGGTCGTTCCGGTGTGTACCTTGTTCGCCGAGGCGCGCGCCAAATCGGAGCGCTGGTGGTGAATCCGCAAATTGAAGAGTCTGAGGTGGATGCGTGGGGAGCAGGGGTGTGGCAGGAGCGGGTAACCGGCACCACGGTGCAGGTGATAAACAATCCAGGTGCGGTCAACTCGGCGGTGTTTCGTCGTGTCGGTGGACGCCCGATCACCTGGCCATTGGTTCTCATTGCAGTGGTAGCGCTGGCGATCGAAGCGCTGGTGGCGCGCGGCCTGTGGGGCCCGCGCTCGGCACCTGTGCGGGCGTGACGGCGGTCGCTTTCCCGGGCGCGCCCACGCGCTCACCGGGCACTGTCGCGGCACGCGGTCGGTAGCCATGGCACTGCCCCGACTTCTCGATATCGTCTCCGGACTGCCGGCCTATCATGATGTGCGTGCACAGCTGCCGTCGGCCGGCGAATCACTGCGGATTGGCGGACTGGCTGGTTCGTCCGACGCCGTGTTTGTGGCCGCCCTCGCGCGCGAACTGTCGCATCGGGCTTTCGTAGTCGTTACCGATCAGCTGTCGGACGCCGAACGCTGGCTGGCCGACCTGCAGACGCTGGTGGATGACATCCCGGTGGCGCTGTATCCACCGCGCGAGGGTTTTGGTGAAGTGGAGCCGCACGCTGAAGTGGCGGGCGAGCGCGTGGAAACGCTGGAGCAACTCGGCCGAAGTGCGGTGCGCGTGTTGCTCACCACGTCGCGGGCATTACTTGAGCGCACGGCCTTGCCGGCCGCGTTGCGCGAGGCGCGACTGGAGCTGCGCAAAGGTGATGTGCGTCGGCCGGAAGAGCTGTCGGCCCATCTTGAATCGATCGGGTTTGAACGTGTGTCCATGGTGGAGGACGTCGCGCAGTTCTCGGTACGCGGCGGCATTTTTGACGTGTACGGCTTTGGCATGTCCGAGCCGGTGCGCCTGGAGTTCTGGGGTAACGATGTCATTGAACTGCGCCATTTTGATTTAAATACGCAGCGCACCACTCGCCCAGCCGAGATGGCGCTCGTGCTGCCGGTAGACGGGCGTGTACGCGAGAGTGCCACAGGCACAGAACGCGTTTCGCTGGTGGAGCTCTTTGGTCCCGACACGATTGTGGTGGTGCCGGCCGGCAGCGCGGTGCAGCCGGAGTTGCAACGCACGTGGGACGAAAGCGCGCATCACATTGATTTGGCGCGCCGACGTGGTGAAGAAGCCCCGCCGCGCGACGCACTATTCCGCAGTCCGCAGGAAATCAGTGCGGCGTTGTCGCGCTTTGCGACACTGCGCCTTGCACCTGCGGCTGGTGCGTTGCTGCGCAAGTCGGAACGTCGCACACGTGATGATGAAGACGCACCAACGGTGTCACGCGATGTCGACGCGTTGGCGGCTGACATCCGGTTTGGCATCAGTGCGCCTGAGTCGATTTCACGTGACCTGCGTGTGTTGCGCCGACTGGTGCGCGATGGACTGCCAACGGTCATTCTGTGCGACAACGCCGGTCAGTCCGAACGACTTGACGAATTGCTTGGCGAAGACGGGCCCACACCGGCTGCACTGACCATCGGTGTGCTGGACGGCGGCTTCGTGGTGCCAGGCCGCATTCGCGTGCTCACCGATCACGAGATTTTTCGGCGCGATCGACGATTGCGTCGCGCTCGACGATACGGCACCGGGGCATCGCTCGACACCATTGGTGCGCTCAAGCCGGGCGACTACGTCGTGCATCTGGAGCACGGCATCGGACTCTATCGCGGTATCGAGCGCGTCTTCTTTCGCGACCAGACCATTGAAGCGGCCGTCATTGAATACGAAGGCGGTGATCGGCTGAACGTGCCGCTGTACCGCATTGATCAGATCGAACGGTATCGTTCGGCGAGCGATGTGGGCGGTGACATGCCGCCGCCGCGATTGCATCGGCTGGGCGGCAAGAAGTGGGCGGCGCAGCGGGAAAAAACGCGAGCCGCGATTTTCGAGATGACGCAAGAGCTGCTCGAACTCTACGCCCGACGCAAGGTAGCGGCGCGTCCGTCGCATTCTGCCGATGGTGCGTGGCAGCGGCAGCTCGAGAGTTCGTTCCTGTTTGAAGACACGCCCGATCAGCGCAAAGCCACCGAAGACGTCAAGCGCGATATGGAAGGCGAGCGTCCCATGGATCGCCTACTTGTGGGTGACGTGGGATATGGTAAAACCGAGATTGCGATCCGTGCGGCCTTCAAAGCCGTGCAGAACGGTCGGCAAGTCGCCGTGTTGGTGCCAACCACGATCCTGGCCGAACAGCACGGCCGCAGCTTCAGTGACCGTCTAGCCGACTTTCCGGTAAAAGTCGATGTGATGTCGCGCTTTCAAACGGCCAAGGAACAGGCCGCGGTCATCGAGCAGCTCAAGAATGGCAAAATCGACATTGTGATTGGCACGCATCGGTTGCTGAGCCCCGATGTGACGTTTGCCAATCTCGGGTTGATCGTGGTGGATGAAGAACATCGGTTTGGTGTGAAGCACAAGGAGCGACTCAAACAGCTCAAGCTTGAAACCGATGTGCTCACGCTGACCGCCACGCCCATCCCGCGTACACTGCATCAGTCATTGGCCGGACTGCGTGACATGACGCTCATGCAGACACCGCCACGCGACCGTTCGCCCGTGCTCACGTTCGTAGAGCCATGGGACGACGGGCTGCTGGAAGAAGGCATCTCGCGTGAGCTCGATCGGGGCGGACAGGTGTTCTTTGTGCACAATCGTATTGAGACGATCGTGGCCATTGCCGACCACCTGCAGCGCCTCGTGCCGCGTGCCCGCATTGCCGTGGGTCACGGGCAAATGAAGGAGCGCGAGCTCGAAGCGGTGATGAAAAAGTTCGTGTCGGGCGAGGTGGACATGCTTGTCTCCACGCTCATTGTGGAAAGCGGTCTGGATGTACCCAATGCCAACACCATGTTCGTCAATCGCGCCGATCACTTCGGATTGGCACAGTTGTATCAGCTGCGCGGACGCGTTGGCCGCTCGCACCGCCGTGCATACTGCTATCTGATTGCGCCGGATCAGATCGATGACGACGCAGAACGGCGATTGCAAGTGCTGGAGCATCACACCGAACTCGGATCTGGCTATCGTATTGCCCTGAAGGACATGGAGTTGCGCGGTGCCGGTAACCTGCTGGGCGCCGAACAATCGGGGTTCGTGCATGCGGTGGGTTTTGACCTCTATTTGCGCCTGCTCGATGAGACGGTGCGCCAGCTGTCTCAGGAACAGGGCGCCCGGCCATTCGTGCCAGCCGAGGTCTCGCTCGACGAGCCCGCGTACCTGCCGGACGACTTTATTCCGGCCCAGGACGCGAAGCTCGACATCTACAGACGCCTCACCGTGTGTCGCACGGCCAGTGCGATTGACGATCTGCGCGTAGAAGTGCGCGACCGATTTGGACCGTTGCCCGCCGTTGCAGAAGCACTGTTTGCCAGCACGCTCCTGCGTGTGCTGGGCGCGGCGCTTGGGATAGACGGGGTGCTTGTGCGAGGGTCCGATGCCCGTGTTAACTTTCGCGGCGATGCAGTCCCTCGTCTCAAGGGATTATCGGCCGCCTTCCATGATGTGCAGTTTCAGGTGGACGTGCGGCGTACCAATCCTCTCGCGCTCAAGCTCGTTCGTCTCGGGGGCGCAGAGATGCTCGATGGTCTGGTGCGTGCCTTGCGCGCCCTGGTTGTGTAACGCTTGTACTTTCGCAGTTTCTCCCCTCACCATGGGCGGCGGTTCGTTCTTTCGCCTGCCACCGTCCAACGCCCGATCTTCGGAGTAGTGTTCATGAAAGTGTATCGTGTATCGACCATAGCGTTCTTTGCGGCGGCCCTGGCGGTTGCCTGTGGGTCGTCGGTCGGTGTTGACACTGCCGCCAAAGTGGGTGAGCAGGAAATGACAGTAGACGAGCTGGCGGAGGTGCTGAGCTCATCGCAGGCGCCGCTCGAAACGGAAGTCGCGCGTAGCGTGGCCGAACTGTGGGTCAACTATCAGCTGGCCGGACTGGCGGCCGCGCGTGGCGACACCATGACGTCGCCACAAGTGATGGACGCCGGATTGTGGTCGGCCATCGACAACATGCGCGTTCGCACGCTGTACGAAGATGTCTCCAAGTCGTTTGACACGGCCGGCGGTCCGTCCGATGCCGACCGGTATGCGGCTGGTGAACTCATGTCCGCCCGTCACATCCTGGTGCAGGTCGAGGCCGACGCGACACCGGCCGCGATTGAAGCAGCACGCAAGAAGGCCGAAGGTATTCGTGCTGAAGCCACGCCGGCAAACTTCGTGCGCCTCGCCGCACGCAGCGATGAGCCGGGAGCCGGTGATCGCGGTGGTGACCTGGGTGTCTTCCCACGCAACGCCATGGTGCCGGATTTTGAAACGGCCGTGCTGGCGCTCGAGCCAGGCGAAATCTCGCCGGTCGTGCGCACGTCATTTGGCTTTCACGTTATTTATCGCAAGCCGTTTTCAGAAGTGAGTGGCGAAGTGGCAGAGATGGGTGGCCAGCGTCGCCTGGTACAGGCCGAAAGCCTGTATCTCGACAAGCTCGAAAAGAGCTCGGCTATCACGCTGGCCGAGAATGCGCCCGGTCTCACCAAGGATATTGCGCGCGATCCGCTGAGCTTCCGCGACAAGAACACCACGATCGCGGAATACAAGGGTGGAAAGCTCACGGCGGCTCGTCTGGCCGACTGGGTGGCCGCCTATCCGCCACAGCAGCAGTTGCGTCCGCAGCTGATCAACGCGCCAGACAGCATTGCTGATCGTTTCGTGCGTACGATCGTGCGCAATGAACTGCTGCTGCTCAAGGCGGACAGTGCCAAGGTCACGGTGGACACGGCTGAACTCAGCAACTTGCGCATGGCGTTCCGCAACAACCTCACCGTCGCGTGGGCAACAATGGGCGTTGAGCCGGCGTTGCTCTCTGACTCCGCATCCTCGCCGGCCGAGCGGGAGAAGCTGGCCGGCAGCCGCGTCGATGCGTACTTCGCCCGGTTGGTGAAGAACGAAGCGCAGTTTGCCGACGTCGCGTATCCGGTTGCACGCGCGTTGCAGTCGAAATACGAGTTTGTGGTGAACGACGCGGGGCTGGAACGTGCCGTCGAAAAAGCCAAGGCGCTTCGGGCTTCGGTTGATTCGGCGCCGCAAACGCCGCCAATGAATCCAGGCATGATGACGCCTCCGGATTCCGCGCTTATGACACCGCCACCGTCCAACTAAACGGCCGGAGTGCTGTCGCAACCAGGGGCCGCCACTACTGGCGGTCCCTGATGCGTTTGGTGCGTTTGCGGACCCGATGCCGCGAATAGCGGGTACATTTCTGACATGCGTCTTCTAATGAAATCTCCTCGTTTTGCCGCACGGTCTGCGGCCTGTCGCCCAGCGGCAGTTCGCCCCTCGGCGCTGCGCGCTGCCTGTTGTGCGCTGGCCATCAGTGTGCTCGCTCCATTTTCGCTGCTCTCCTCTCAGGAGCCAGCGCAGCAGCGCGCCGCCACGTCACTACCTGGCGGGGCGTTTCCCATTGACCGTATCGCCGCTGTTGTCGGTTCGACGGCCATTCTGACGTCGGACATTGAAGCGGCCATCGCCGCCCAGCAAATTCCCGCACCGCCCGATTCGGCAGCGCGCGAGAAGCTGCGGCGTGATGTGCTCGAGCAGCTCATCGATATGGAAGTGGTGGTGCAGCGTGCCAAGCTTGACACCACCATTCTGGTCGATGAGGGTGAAATTGCCACGATGGCCGAGGAGCAGATCAAACAGATCCGCGGCAACTTCCCCACCGATCAGGCCTATCGCGACGCGCTCGTAGAAGCCGGCTTTGGCACACCGGATGAATATCGCTCCCGACAGCTCGACGACCTGCGCCGTCGGCAGTTGCAGGAGTCGTACATGGCCGCGCTGCGCCGCAACGGCAAGCTGGTGACCGTGAATGTGAGCGAGCGCGAAGTCAATGAAGAACTCGCGGCCTACGAGGGCAAACTGCCGGAGCGACCGGCTACGGTGGGCTTTCAGCAGATTGTCATTCCCACCGCTGCCGGCGAGGAATCGCGAACTCGCGCACGGGCGCTCATCGACTCGTTGTATCAGGAGCTGCGCGACAAGCCCACCGGGTTTGAAGAAGCGGCACGGCAGTTTTCGGAAGACGGTAGTGCGGCCAACGGTGGTGATCTGGGATGGAATCGCCGCGGCGTGATGGTTCCGGAGTTTGATCGCGTCATGTTCATGATCAATCCCGGCATCGTCAGCCCGCCGGTTGAATCGCGCTTCGGTTGGCATCTCATCCGGGTGGATCGCGTGCAGCCGGCGGAAGTCAAAGCGCGTCACATTCTTATTCGTGCGGCAGTTGATTCCAGCGATGAAGACCGCGCTCGACTGCTGGCCGACAGCGTACGTGCAATGTGGGAGCAGGGTATCACCTTCGACTCGCTGCGCGCGCGTTATCACGATGAGCGCGGTGGCGAGGACGCGATCATTCCGGAGGTGCGCACCACCGATTTGCCGGAGGCGTACGGCACCGCCATCGGCACCTCGGGCCGGGATCAGATCGTCGGTCCGTTTCCCATCCCCGATCCGTCCGCCGGTGCCAACAAGTGGGTGGTACTCAAGTTGTCGCGTGTAACACCGGCCGGTCCCATGTCCATGGACGAAGCACGCCGTGATATGCGTGCTCGTATGCAACAAGCGTATAGTTTGCGCCGAATGCTCGATGTCATGCGCAAGGAGACCTACGTTTCAATCCGGTTGTAGAACGCATGCGCCTTGCAATCACGCTCGGCGACCCGCGCGGCGTTGGGCCCGAGCTGATAGCCGGTGTGCTCGATCCGGTCGTGTGGCGGGAGCTTGTTGCTGGCGCGGACATCGATCCGTGGGTGATTGGCGCCGAGCAGTTGGTGTGTGGGGTGCACGAGTCAGTGGGGCAATGGACGCCGTCGGGCAACCCAAACGCCGACCGTGCGCTGGCCGGTGTACTGTCCGGACTCGCGATCGAGCGTGCCGTCGCGCTGGCACTGAAAGGCAATGTCGCGGGCATTGTTACCGCGCCCATCGACAAGCGCGCCCTCGCCGACGGCGGCTACAACTGGCCGGGCCACACTGAAATGCTGGGCGCGCTGGCCGGTTGCGAGACCACCATGATGCTGGCCAGTGACAGACTGCGCGTGGTGCTCGTTACCACGCACCTCGCACTGCGCGACGCACCCGACGCGGTGACTGAAGCGTTGATCATCGCCACCGCTGACCGCACACGCGCTGGACTGCGCGCGTTGTATGAAATCGCCGAGCCAAGGTTGGCGCTGTGTGCGCTCAATCCGCACGCTGGCGATCACGGGCGCTTTGGCGACGAAGATGATCGGGTGCTGGCGCCGGCGGCGAAGAAAGCGGGTTTGGTTGGCCCGTTGCCTGCCGACACGGTGTTTGTGCGTGCGCTGCGAGGTGAGTTTGATGCTGTGCTCGCGCCAGTGCACGATGTGGGCATGACCGCCATCAAGGTGGCGTCGTTTGGTTCGGCTGTGAATGTGACGCTCGGTTTGCCTTTTCCGCGCACATCGCCCGATCATGGCACGGCCATTGATATTGTCGGTACGGGCCGAGTGGATCACAGCAGTTTCCGCGAATCGGTGCGCTTGGCGGCGCGGTTGTGCGTGGCCGATCGGGCTGTGCTACGCGTATGACTCCGCACGTTGCCGCGCGCCTGTAACTGATCCATGTCTAACACCAACGCGCCGGCGCCGGCGCCGCGGCCGGTCGCGGGCCACGCCCACGGCCAGGATTGTGTCCACTCGGCGGCGCTCGATGCCGTGCGGCGCGGAAACCCGGATGTGCGCCGACGCCTGTTCGGTGCGTTTGCCATCACCGTTTCGTTCATGCTCGTGGAAGTGGTTGGCGGGCTCATGGCCAACTCGCTGGCGCTGCTGGCCGACGCGGGCCACATGCTTACCGACGCCGGGGCACTGGCTCTCGCGCTCGCCGTGGCCTACTGGAATGCGCGTCAGAGCGGTGATACCTCGCAGCACGCGCGCTTTGAGCGCCGCGAGGCCTGGGCCGCAATCGTAAACGCGGTTGTGCTGCTGGTTGTCTGTACCGCGATCGTTGCGGAGGCGCTCACTCGCATGCAGTCGCCGGAAGCGGTAGAAACCGGGTTTATGCTCGGCGTGGCCACCGCGGGTCTGGTGGTCAACATCGTGGCCGCGCTCATGCTCAAGCCGGTGGTGGGCAACAATCTCAATGCGCGCGGGGCGTACGTGCACGTGCTTGGCGATCTGCTCGGTTCGGTGGGTACAATTGTCGCGGCGCTGTTGATTCGTCAGCTTGGTTGGTTGGCCGCCGACCCCATTGCCTCGCTGCTCGTGAGTGCGCTCGTCCTGCGGGCCGCGGTGACGCTGTTGCGCGATGCCTGGCGAGTGGTGCGGCCGTTGGCCGCGTAGCGCACGGGAGCAGCGTCGACGGTCATGGGCACTGTACCGAAAGCCAAACGCCCCGGTCAGCGCGAGTGCTGGCCGAGGCGTTTGTGGCGACTGGTGGGGCGACGAGTCGGGCTACTTGCTGCCAGCGGACGAACCACTAGCCTGGCGTGAGCAGTGACGGTGACTGGTCGTCGGAAGGAAGAGCCGGGTCGCCGCGTCGTCGTTCGTACTCCGGACGTTCGGCGTACCCATACCCGCCAAACACTTCGCCGCCCCGCATGTAGTCGTGACCGTAGCCTCGGCCGGTTGGATAGCGGGGGGAACTGGCCACAAGCTCATCTTTCTTTTGCATCGGACGTCCTCCGTGAGAACGGGTGGGACTCTACGGGTGGACCCCAACGCTAGGACAGACGGATGAAATGGTCAAGCACAACCATTCCGTGACGTACCCCCCACTGCCCGATCGTGGCCGGACACCGTATCTTTTCAGGCTATGGAAATTCGCAATATCGCCATCGTCGCCCACGTCGACCACGGGAAGACCACTCTCGTCGACAAGATGCTCCGCCAGGCCGGAGCGTTCCGAGACAACCAGGTTGTCGAAGAGCGGGTTATGGACTCCAATCCGCTCGAAAAAGAGCGCGGCATTACCATTCTGGCCAAGAACACGTCGGTGGTCTGGCGCGACACGAAAATCAACATCGTGGACACGCCGGGACACGCCGATTTTGGTGGCGAGGTCGAGCGAATCTTGCGCATGGTGGATGCCGTGTTGCTTGTCGTCGATGCCTTCGATGGTCCGATGCCGCAGACGCGCTTCGTGCTGCGCAAGGCGTTGGAGCTTGGGCGCACGCCCATCGTCATGATCAACAAGATCGATCGACCGGGCGCCGATCCACACCGCGTGCATGACGAAGTGCTGTCGCTGTTCATTGAGCTCGAAGCCAATGATCAGCAGCTCGATTTCGTGACCGTGTACGGTTCGGGACGCGACGGCACAGCCACGATGGAACTTGATCAGCCGCTACAGGATCTCACGCCGCTGTTCGAAACGATTGTGCGCATCGTGCCACCGCCGCCCAGCGATGCGGCGGCGCCGTTTCAGATGCTTGTCTCCACCATTGACTACAACGCATTTGTGGGACGCATTGCGATCGGTCGCATCGAGCGCGGGACGGTGAAGGTGGGTGAGCAGGTGCTGCTCAACTCCATGGACACCACCAAAAAGCCGGAGCAGTCGCGCGTCACCAAACTGTTTGGTTTCTCCGGCCTCGAGCGCGTGGAAACGGACAAGGCGGTGGCGGGCGAAATCGTGTGTCTGGCAGGTCTCGATGGCGTGGATATCGGCGACACGGTGACCGATCCGGCGCACCCTGAGCGCCTCGAAGGGATCACGGTTGAGGAGCCCACAATTTCCGTGGACTTCCTGGTGAACAACTCACCCTTCGCGGGCAAGGAAGGCAAGTTCGTCACGTCGCGTCAGCTGCGTGAGCGCCTGTTCAAGGAGCTCGAGCGCAATGTCGCACTACGCGTTGAGGAAACGGCCGCCACCGACACGTGGACCGTCTCGGGGCGTGGAGAGTTGCATCTCTCCATTCTCATGGAAACGATGCGCCGCGAAGGCTTTGAGTTCCAGGTGTCACGCCCCAAGGTCATTACGCGCGTTGGAGAGAAGGGCCAGAAGCTTGAGCCGTACGAAGAACTCTCCATTGACGTGCCGGAAGAGTACATGGGCGTGGTGTTTGAAAAACTCGGCCCACGCAAGGCGGAAATGATTGAGATGCGCAATCCGGGGCAGGGACTGGTGCGCTTGCAGTACAGGATTCCGGCGCGCGGTTTGTTTGGCTACCGCTCGGAGTTCCTCACCGATACGCGCGGCATGGGCCTCATGCATCACCGGTTCCTGGAGTACGGTGAGTGGGCGGGCCCGTTGGCGGGTCGTATGCGCGGCACGATGGTGTCCATGGAACACGGCGTCACGGTAGCCTTTGCGCTCTGGAGTCTGGCCGAACGGTCGGTGCTCTTTGTCGATCCGGGTGCGGCGGTGTACGAAGGCATGATCATTGGCGAGAATGCGCGTCCGGGAGACATGGATGTGAATCCCACCAAGGAGAAGAAGCTCACCAACATGCGCAGCAAGTCGTCCGATGAAGCAATGATTCTCGAGCCACCGCGTCAGCTCACGCTGGAGTCGGCGCTTGAGTACATCGAAGAAGACGAACTCATTGAGATCACGCCCCAAAGCATCCGACTGCGCAAGCGTACGCTGCTGGCCAGCGATCGCAAGCGCACAAACCGTGATGCCAAGCGGGATCGAGCATAAGGAGCGATGACATGATCCGGCGTCTGACAACTGGAGTGCTCGCACTCTGCGTGGTTGGTGGTTGTTGGTCGCCGGATGGTGTGCCGTTGAAACCTGCTGGGCCCGCTGCAAGCGCAGCCGCTGCGAAAGGTGGAGCGGAGACATTGGTGGCCCGGATTCCGGTGCCTTGGCCGGACAACGTTCCCCGCGCCGACACGCTGCCCGACTCGGCGCACGGTGCCCAGGTGCGACGAGGACACGCGATTCTCACCGCAACGAAGGACAGTCTGCCGGGTTTTGTCGGTAACGACCTGCGCTGCACCAGCTGTCATCTGGACGACGGTCGCCGTGCCAACGCATTGCCTTGGGTCGGCGTCATGGCGCGCTTTCCGCAGTACCGCACGCGCAACGCCAAAATCAACACGATCGAAGATCGCGTAAACGATTGTCTCGAGCGCAGTCTTGCCGGACGCGCGTTGCCGGCTGACGATCCGTCGATGCAGGCCATCGTGTCGTATTTCGCGTTTTTGTCCACCGGGGTCGCGAGCGGCCATCGAATTGTGGGCCAAGGATCGCCGCCAGTACGCCTGGAAACGGCCAACACGGCGCGGGGCGACTCGGTGTATGTGGCGTCGTGCGCGCGCTGCCACGGAGCCGCCGGCGAAGGCACACCGCTGGCGCCGCCCGTTTGGGGGGCACGATCGTATTCCATCGGTGCCGGCATGGGACGCGTGCGTACCATGGCCGCGTTCGTCGCGGCGAACATGCCCTACGACAACCCCGGCATGGATCCGCAGGACGCGATGGACGTGGCCGCCTACGTGAATTCGCAATCGCGACCAGCCTTCGCTCGTGGCGCCCACGATTGGCCGTTTGGCGGCGCACCGGACGATGTGCCGTACGCCACGGTCGGCCGCTCGCCCACGCCCTGGTAATCGCGCCGCACCCAGCGCTCGAATATTTGTTGCCGCACGGCGCGCCGAGGGATTGCGCCGCACGGCGCGCCGGAAATCATGCCCATTCGGGCCCGATTCCTCACGCTGGTCACGTGTCGCGGTGCAACTCGCCGCATGATTTCTCCGCATCCCAGTTGCGGCCTGCGTGCAACCTGTCGATACTCCCCCGTGCACGGCGGGCGTGCGATTCTACGTGGCGCCCGCGCGGTGCGGGATGGTTGATACGGCGTCCGCTTCTGGCTCGTCGTTTTTCTTCTTTCTTTTGGCACTCTTCTGGAGATTTCCCTCATGCAGGAGCTGTTCGGGTCGTGGTCGTGGGATGCGTTGGATGATGATCGTGACGCGTCGCGCTTGACCGATCCGCTCGTGGCCGGTCGTGCTTTCGGATTCGCGGCTGACGATGACGAAGACGACGCAGGTTCCGACGACGATGATGTCGACTTCGCCGACGACGATGATCTCGACGACGATGATGATCTCGACGATGATGACGATGATGATGATGACGATGACGATGACGATGACGATGACGATGACGATGATGACGAGGAGGAAGACGATCTCCTCGTCGATCTCGATGACGAGTACGATGAAGACGATGACGAAGATGACCGTCCCGGTCGTCCGGTCGACGAAGACTGAGCATTTCGACCCAGGCTCATAACTCTCGCCTGGCGCGACTTCACCTGCCTCGAAGGCGTGCGATGATCACACAGCGTTGACGGCGGGCCGTGTGCCGTTTACCGTTGTAGGTCTGTCCCGGAGTGTGGTGCGTTGGTGCAGTGCGTCCGGGCGGATGCCGGGCCTGTAGCTCAGGTGGTTAGAGCGCACGCCTGATAAGCGTGAGGTCATAGGTTCAACTCCTATCAGGCCCATCCCGACATCAGAAAATCGGCCGAATCGCATTCCTGCGGTTCGGCCGATTCTCGTTTGTGGCGTGTGCCGCGTGTGCCGCGTGTGCCGCGTGTGCCGCGTGCGCCGCGTGCGCCGCGTGCGCCGCGTGCGCCGCTTCTGTGACGGCTGTGCCAGAAATGCGCCGCGAGTGTGACGACGATGCATTTGGTCGCGTCCCTCGAGTGACCTCTACGATGGGACCCGATGACGCGCCTTTCTTCCACGCTCGAAACAATTCTGCACGTGTTGCACCAACGCGGCATGGACGATGTGCTGCTCCGCGAGGGGGAGCCCGTTCGGCTGCGCAAGGGCGACCTGCTCGTGCAGGTTAGCAAGGACCCGTTGGCGCGCGATCAAATCGTGCGCATGCTCGACCAGCGCGCCAGTGGTGACACGTCGCCGCAAGTCTGGCCAACGGAGGTGACGCTCTCAGACGGTCGTCGAGTGCAGGTGGATGTCAGCGAACCGTCAGTCGCGCCGCATCGCCTCGAGGTGGTGCTGGCACGTCGATCGACCGATTCGCCAAACCACGGATTGCCTATCGACGGATTGCCGAGCCACAGCTTGCCGAGCGACGGGATGCCGAGCGTTGGCTTGCCAGCAGCGAGTGCGCCTGTGGCGGGCTTGGCCACTGCCCTCCCCACTGGCCGGAGCAACCGCGCCGAAGACGCTGCCCGAAACGGCGATACCGCCGCCGAACGCACCCCCATCGCAGCGCAACCGACGGCGGAATCGTCTGCGCCATCGCCGGCCGCACCCTCACACCCACTCCGCCGAGCCTCGGATCGCATCTGGCGTGCCTACGCGTCGCGGGAACTCGCCCTGGCCGATCTGGAACGGTTGCTGCGAAACCAGGTGCAAGCCGGCGCGGCCGACTTGCACCTGCGCGTGGGAGAGCCGCCGGTGCTCCGCCAACGCGGCGACCTGATACGCATGGAGGGCGAGTTGGCGCTCACCGATGCGCGACTCACCGAAATGGTGATCTCGGCCATGCCGCAGCGAAATCAGGTCGAGTTTGCGGAGCAGTCGGACACCGACTTCGCACATGAGATCGAAGGTGTCTCCCGCTTTCGCGCCAATGTGTTGAAGGATCGGAAGGGTACCGCCGCAGTGTTCCGCACAATTGCCGCGACCACCGTCACGGTGGACGAAATGGGCATCAGTCCGGAAGTGCGACAGCTGTGCTATCTGAGCAAAGGGCTGGTCCTTGTGACCGGTCCAACGGGGTCCGGCAAGTCCACCACCATGTGTGCCCTCATTGATCTGATCAACAGCACACGAAGCGATCATATCATCACGATCGAAGATCCGATTGAGTTCGTCCATCAAAACAAAAAGTGTCTGATCACGCAGCGACAGGTGGGCGTGCACACCAACACTTTCAAGAGCGCGCTGCGGGCGGCGTTGCGTGAAGATCCGGACGTCGTGCTGGTGGGTGAGTTGCGCGATCTCGAAACGGTCGCGATTGCCATTGAGACGGCGGAGACGGGTCATCTTGTGTTCGGAACGCTGCACACCGCGACTGCCGCCGGCACCGTTGATCGCATCATCGATCAGTTTCCGGCCGACCGGCAGGAGCAGATTCGCGTCATGCTGGCCGAGTCGCTCAAAGGTGTGGTCTCGCAGACACTGCTCAAGCGAAACGGTGGGGGGCGGGTGGCCGCACGGGAGGTGATGATCGTCAATCCGGCGATCTCCAATCTCATTCGTGAGGGTAAAACGATACAGATCCCGTCGATCATGCAAACCAACAAGCGGCTCGGCATGATCATGTTGAACGATGCGCTCATGGATCTGATCAACGCCGGCGAAGTTGACCCGCTCGAGGCCTACACAAAAGCGGTGGACAAGTCCAGTCTCGCCGAACGACTCAAGGTCAAGGGCATTGACGTCATGGCAATGAGTCGCGACAGATAGCAAGTTCCTGCGGGTGAAACCGCAACCCACACATTCTGGCCCATCGGAGCCAAGGCGCGAAACCGCCGGCGTGGTGGCGCCGCCGCCGCTGCTGATGCTGCCCGCTCTGCTTCTCTCCGAAGCACTGCAGCATTTCTATCCACTGTCCTTCGCCGGTCGAGACCAGTCGTGGCGATGGATTGTTTCCGCCGTGCTTGCCACGGCATCCCTCGCGCTCGCGGCCGCCGCAATCGTTGGGATGCGTCACGTGCGCACGCCGGTGGAGCCATGGAAGCCCACGCGCAGCATTGTCTCCAGCGGCGCCTACGCTGTCTCCCGAAACCCGATCTACGTGGCCTTTTTGGGCCTGCAGCTGGCCTACGCGTGGGGTCGCCCCAATGCTTGGGGCCTCGTGCTGCTGCCGCTCAGCATCGGACTCCTCTACTGGGGCGTGATCTCCCGAGAGGAACGTTATCTCACGCGACGCTTCGGCGATGAATACCTCGCGTACACGCGACGGGTGCGTCGCTGGTTGTAAATCCTTTTTGTCAACGAGACCGCGACCTCTCGGCGTCAGGAAACGTCAGGAAACGTCAGGAAACGTCAGGAGAACTCACGAAACGCCAGAAAGCGTCAGGTGCGCGTCGTGAAACCCTGGTTGCGCTGTTCCGCGCCCGTGCGCGCGGCGGGCGCGTTCGCATATCGCACAGCCGTCGAAAACTCGGCGGCGAACGCTTCGAACGTTCGCGGCTGGCGTCCGGTCACCGCCGTCACAGCGGTTGAGGTTTCGGTAAATGCACCGCCGACCGCGCTCCTTTGCCATGCGGCGCGGTCTTCGGCCTGCCAGCGTGGAACGCCACCGGCCATTTGACCATGAACAAAGTCAGCCGCTTCGCAGTCCACGTACTCGACCGGATGACCCATCTGCTTGCTCAGCAACGCGGCGCACCGTTGCGGCGTCAGCGCCTCCGGTCCGGACACGTCGAGCACGGATCCGTGGTGCGATTCGTCAAGCGTGAGTGCGGCGAGCATGGCGGCCACGTCACGCACATCGACGTCGGCCGCTGCGGCGTTGCCCTGACAGCCATAAAACGCGTGCTGCCCCAGCAGACTGCCAAGCTGCGTGTACACATGCTGCATGGGGCGATGAGCGCGGACCACGGTCCACTCCAGTGCCGACGCGGAAAGCAGGCGTTCGGTTTGCCAGTGCCACCGCCCCAGCCGAAACGGCGCGTGTGCCGAGGCGCCTACGCTTGAGAGTTTGACAATGCGGTGCGTGCGGTGACGAAGCGCGGCGTCAATCAGGTTGCGTTCGTGAATCACCTGATCCGGATGAGCGCGGCTGATCAGCACCACAGTGCTCACGCCGCGCATCGCATGGTCGAGCACCTCGTGGTCGCTCAGATCGCCGGAGAGCAGCTCCACACCAGTGAACTCACCGTTGCAGATCGCGCTGCGAGACGTCACGAGCGCACGCAATGGTGCCTCCTGGCGGCGCAGGTCGTGTACGACGTGGCGCCCGACAATTCCGTCGGCGGCAGTGATCAGAATCATGAGGCGTTCCCTGCTGAAGGGCAACACACAAAACATCGCCGACACTCGGCTCGTCTACGTATCATTCATCACGCGTGCAAAAACCGCCAGCGAACAATTCCCGACACGCGTACGGGTTTTCCCTGATCAGCGTGATATGAGCCAGAAATCTGCATCGCCTCGGTTGCTTGTCACGGATGAGTTCGCTCATTGGCGTCTGCGCATTGCTGATTTCGCGATCCGGTGGCGCTTCAAGCGGCATGCCCACCGGCCAGTAGATGTGGACTGGGCCCGCACGCGCATCGGGCGGCCGCTGTGGATGCGCGCCGCGATTACTCCGGCTGTGGAACGGCATGAGATCGCGCTCGATGCGCATCAACTGGAAGTATTGGTTCCGCCGCACAAGAACGAGCGCGTGGTGGAGCGCGTGGTGCTCTACGTGCACGGCGGCGGTTACATCGCGTGCTCGCCAGCAACGCATCGTCCGTTGGCCGCCCGACTGGCGCGCGAATGGCACGCCGTCGCGGTTGTGCCCGATTACCGGCTCGCTCCGGAAACTGCCTGTCCCGGCGGACGCAATGATGTCGTCGCAACGTGGCGCTGGATGCTTGATGAGCTGGGCGTCGATCCGGCCTCGGTGATTTTCGCGGGCGATTCGGCGGGTGGTGGACTGGCACTGTCGGCGATGCTTGCGTGTCGTGACTCGGGTCTGCCATTGCCTGCGGCGTACGTCGCGTTCAGTCCCTGGGTTGATCTGGCCTGCACGGGTGATTCGCTCACCGAAAATGCCGAACGATGTGCGATGTTCATACCATCGCAGCTGCGCGCGGCCGCCGAACTGTACGCCCCCGCTCAGAACTTGCGATCTCCCGACGTGTCGCCGCTGTATGCTGACCTGCAGGGGCTGCCACCGATGTGCGTGCACGTGGGACAGCATGAACTGCTACGCGACGACGGACTGCGTCTCGTGGAGCGCGCCCGACTCGCGGGTGTGACCGTGGAATCGCGCAGCTGGCCTGGTGTGCCGCACGTATGGCAGTTTCTCACTGGCTTCCTTCCTGAAGCGCGTGAATCACTCGATGATGCGGCAGCCTTCGTTGGGCAACACACGCGAGTTGGAGACAGCTCCGGTGCAATAGATCGCGTGCGAGCTTTGGTAACAAATCAGGGCCAACGCACCGCTTCGTCGCTGCGCAAAACGACTGTGCCCTGACGGTGATGCGAACGTGACTGTGTGCGACGGCGGGCGTCTCTTGTGCAACGACTCCCCTAATCACCACACATGGTTTTTCATCCACCTGATTGGATTCCGCTTGATTGTGCACTGGTTCGTGAATACGGAGAAGGTGCGCGTGAAGCGGCGAACGCCTTCTGGTTCGTCGGTTTTGTTGATGGCCCCGACGATGTTGGCCGGCTGCGCATGTATGAGCATCATGTGACGCGTCGCCCTCTGATTCTCGACGCCGACGGTCGTGCGTATCGGCAACACGCCGATCAGCAGTTCTACAGTCCGGTCTCCATTCAGGAGGCACTGGTCGACGCGTTGGTATAACGGCGACCTTTCCCAACGGGCGCTGGGCGTAACAGCCGCGGCCCGCTTCAGAACGGTGGGCTTGCCGTCGACACTCATGCCATGCACCTGCGCCCGATAAATCCGGCTGATCGCCTGCTTCCGACTACACCTCCGATCACAGGGGCCAACACGGGCGGTGCGGTGGCGGGCGTATCCGGGGTGCCGGCGGTGCGTCCGGTGTCGCCTCCTGACGACAGCTCGGAAGGGCGACGGTTTGATCCTTCGCGCACGGGTGTTGATCTTGCCGCGCTGCTGCGAGGTGGCGCGGATGAGCTGGTGCCGCGTGAGCAGCCTAGTGCCGTGGCCTTGGCCACCGTGCTTGAACGTGCGCGAGCCGCGCTCGTACGTGGTGACCCGGGCGACGCGCTGGCAGCGCTCGACGAAGCCTGGGATGGTGCCATGCGCACCGAGGGCGGTTGGTATTACCGCGCTGCGGCGCTGGCGCTGCTTGGTCTGCCGGGTGAGGCCGACCGTGTACTGCAGCAAGCACTCATTCCTCGTGGTGGTTCGGTGGCGCTGCTGTTTCTGCAGTCCGTCGTACGAAGCGGACTGGGGGACGCACGCGGCGCGCGTGACGCCCTGGCGTCGGCGCAGGCGCGTTTGCCGGCCGAACCGGTGTTGCAGTCGTGGAACGCCATTCTCTTCGCGCGTGCAGGCGACCGTGCCCGTGCACAAGCACTCCTGAGCACCATTCCGCTGAGCGACGAGACGTCTACACTGCTGGCCTGGGCACGACAGGCCGTCACGTCGGCGACGGTCAATGCCACACGGTCAGCAACACCGTGGAGTTCGCCGATCAGCGCGACCCCGTCGTCTGATGCAACGCTCACTCCATTGCAGCAGGCACTGCAGACGGTGGGCGCACAACTCGCCCACGGTGCGCTGGTGGAAGTGCGTCGTGACGTGCGCGGATTGCTGCAGTCGGTGGCCACTGGCGGCACGTTCGATCAATCCAACCGACCGGAAACTCTGGCCGCTGTGCGCTCGGTGCTCGCGGCAGTGTTGGGCGTGATGGCGGTTGAGCACGGCGCACCAGAGGGTCGTGCATTTGACGCCCGTACCGATCCGCACGGGCGATGGCACATCACACCGTCGCGCGGTGAGTCGCCAGTTCTGCAAACATTGGCGTCACCGGGACCAAGGTCATTGCTGCTGCGGGCGTTGCGAGGCGGCGACATCGATCTGGCTGACGCGTTGTTGCATAAGCTGCCCACCAGCGAAAGCGCCAGCATCCGGGATGCGTTGCGACATCTGGTGACCGGTGCGCGCAGAGGAATGACATCCTCACCGTTGGATGCGATGCGAGATGGGGCACCGTTGTCACCGCGCAGCGCCACGCCGCAGGGCGCCGACGGAGCAACCGCATCGTTGGCATCATTTGGTGATGCTGAGAATCCGTCGCTTATCCGCGACGGGGCAATTCAGCCAAGTGCCGCCCGTATCGCCGACTCGCTGATTACACCGCTGCGGGTTGGACTGTCGCTGTTGCTGGCACAATCGCAACGCGCAGAAGCGAATGCGGCGTTCAACGGCGCCCAAGACGTGAGCGTGCAGAATGGTGTGACGCTGCATCGCACTGTCGGCTCGGCGCACGAACAGCGAGAAGCATGGTTCGACGTGCCCAACTCGCCGCCGACACCATCGCCAGCGGCGCTGTTCAGCGCGGCTGGGCTGGGCGCTGCGATGGGCTCCATGCCGCTCGATCCGGCCACGAATGCGGCCGCAGCGCTTGCCTTGGGCGCGGCAGGCACGCCTCATCCGTTGCCTGTGGGTGCCTCAGGTTCGCAATCCGCGATCGAACGCGAAGGGACGGATGGAGCTTCGATGCTCTCCAACGCGTTCGAAAGCGGGAAACGACTGCGAGCGCTGGCGCTGGGCTGCATGGCGCTGGCGTTTGCCGCCATGCTGTACGGCTACGGTGCGGTCGCCATCGCACTGGCTGGCGGTGCGAGTTGGCTGGCGTTGCGCAGTTCCGCTGTTGCCGCCGCCGGCCGACGTACCACGCAGGGCGAGTCGGGGCACTAGATTGGTAGCGTATCGACGCGTGTCACTGCGCGGCCGAACGCTGTCATCGCCGCGTGATTGCGCGTGCTATGTCGTTGCCTCTTTCTTGTCCGATCATGGCTCAGCAAACATCAGCGCCGGTCTCGGCGTTTCTTCGTCATCATTTCCGTCATTTCAACGCCGCTGCACTGATTGATGCAGCGGATGGCTATACCCGCCACATCGACAACGGCGGCAAGATGATGGTCACGCTCGCTGGTGCCATGAGCAGCGCCGAGCTCGGCCTGTCGCTGGCGGACATGATTCGCGCCGGCAAGGTGCACGCGATTACGTGCACGGGCGCCAACCTCGAAGAAGATGTGTTCAACCTGGTGGCGCACGATCACTATGTGCGCGTGCCCAATTACCGCGATCTCACGCCGCAGGATGAAGAGGCGCTATTGGCGCGTCATCTCAATCGCGTCACCGACACGTGCATTCCCGAAGAAGAAGCCATTCGTCGCATTGAAGCGGCGATTCTCAAGGAATGGCAAACCGCTGATCAGTCCGGAAATCGCTACTTTCCGCACGAGTTCATGTACCGCATTCTGCTCAGCGGCGCGCTCGAGCAGTACTACCAGATTGATCCCAGAAACTCGTGGCTGCTGGCTGCCGCGCAGGCCAACCTGCCGATTTACGTACCCGGCTGGGAAGACGCGACGCTGGGCAACATCTTCGCCAGTCACGTGATCGACGGCAGTGTGAAGAACGTGCACACCGTGCGCACGGGCATTGAGTACATGATGCATCTGGCCGAGTGGTACACGGAGACCACCAAGGACACGACGATTGGGTTTTTCCAGATCGGCGGCGGCATTGCCGGTGATTTCCCAATTTGCGTTGTGCCCATGCTGCACCAGGATTTGCAGCGTACGAGTGTACCGTTGTGGGGCTACTTCTGTCAGATCTCGGACAGCACCACAAGCTACGGCTCGTATTCAGGCGCCGTGCCCAACGAGAAGATCACGTGGGGCAAGCTGGGCGTGGACACGCCCAAGTTTATCGTGGAGTCCGACGCGTCCATCGTGGCGCCGCTGATTTTCGCGCTGGTGCTTGGGCAGTAATTCCGCGGTTCAGGGTACGCAGTGAGCTCAACCCGGAACGTCGCGCTTCGTGCGCTGGTGATTGGTGTGTGTGGCATCGCGATCGCGTATGCCGCAGCCTTTTTTCCAGCGCCCGTGGCGCGCGTTGGACCGTGGGTCATGGCGGTGGCTGTGCCCGCCTGCATGTTCGCGACCATGGTGCTGGGCGCGGTGCGGGCTGGCCGAGGCATCGGCCTGCTGGCCGTTCCGTTTGTGGTGGTGTTCGTGCTTGTTTCCGGTGGCTTTCTGCTTGCGCTGTGGTTGCCGGCTGAAACAGCGGATACACCGCTTTGGTTGGGGCTGCCGCGTCGTGCTGCCGTGATTCTGTTTGGGGTTGGACTGCTGCCGCTGTTCATGCTGCCTGTTGTGTACGCGTTCACATTTGACGCGCTCACACTCACCGACGATGACATCGCGCGCGTTCGTGCCGCCCGTCTTCCTGGAGCGCGGCCAAAGGGAGCAGCGCAATCGTGATGCCACTCCTGACGTCACTGACAACCTCATTGGCGCTGGTCGCGCAAGCGGCTCCTTTGCCGCCACTGTCGCAGCCCATCATTGGCGGCGTGGCGCTGGCGTATTTCGCAGTGGTGGCCGCCATCGGCACCTGGGCGGCGAGACGCACACGATCCGCGAGGGACTTTTTCGTAGCAGGGCAGGGTATTGGTCTGTTTACCCTGGCCATTGCGTCCATGGCGGCTACAGTGTCGGGTTTTGCATTCATTGGTGGACCCGGACTCGTGTATTCCGTCGGGCTTGGCGCGGTGTTCATCATCTTGCCCGTGGCGCTCACAAACTCCATGGGCGCGTGGGTGATGGCCAAGCGACTTCGTCTGCTGGCCGAAGTACGGGAGATGATGACCATCCCCGATGCAATCGCGGCGCGCTACGACTCGCGTTTGGCGCAGGGATTGTCAGCAGTCGCCATTATTATTGCCGTGGTCGGGTACATGGCCACCAACATCCTCGCACTCGGCTTGGTGATCGACGCGATCTTTGAGCCAGGGATCGCCGTGTCTATCTGGGTTGGTACTGCCATCGTGCTCGGCTACTCGGTGTCGGGAGGTATCCTGGCCGGCATTTACAACGATGTGTTTCAGGGGTCGCTCATGGCGATCGCGTCGGGCATGGTGTTCTGGTATGCGCTCGAAGTCAGTGGTGGTTTCAGCGGTATATCACGCACGATTCTCGCAGCCGATGCCGCGCTGCTGTCACCGTGGGGCAAGCTGACTCCGCTGGCGGCGCTCAGTTTCTACTTCGTGTTTGGCCTGGGTTCGCTCGGTCAGCCACACGTGATCCATAAGTTCTTCATGCTGCGCGACGCGCGAAAATTGAAGTGGTTCCCACTGCTCATGACCGCGGCGCTGTTCGTGTCGCTCTTGTTGTTTGTTGGGGTAGGATTGTCCATGAAGTCGTTGGTACTCAGTGGTGCGACACCGGCACTGGCCACTCCCGACGATGCGACACCGGCGTTCCTGCTTCGTTTCACACCCGTTCCATTGGCGGCACTGGTGTTGGCCAGCGTCGCCGCCGCAATCATGAGCACTGTGAACTCGTTCATGAGCATTGGTGCCGCCGCCCTCACACATGATCTGCCGGTGGCGTTTGGTGCCCGACTGTCCAACGAACTCAGGTGGGGTCGGTTCTGGACGGTTGTCATTGCGTTGGTGGCGGCTGTGGTTGCACAAGCTTCAGGAACTCTGGTGGCGTTCCTCGGCATTTTTGGTTGGGGGCTGTTTGCGAGTACGCTTGTTCCAGCGCTGGCCGTGGGTCTGAACTGGCGTGGTGCCACGCGTGCCGGTGCCGTCTCGTCAATTGCCACCGGTCTTGTCATTACGCTGTCGCTTGAAACACTGGCCCATCTCAAGCGATTCTCCTTTCCATCGGGCGTCACGGCGTCTGCCATCGCGCTGGTGTCGTCGCTACTTGTGTTTTTTGTGGTGTCGTGGTTCACGCGTGCAACTGCGAACGCAACGTTGGCGCCCGACGTGCGCGCCGTCATGGAGGTGTGACCATGGAGTTTGAAGCGCTGACGGTTGGTGACGCGTCAGAGTGGCACAAGACAGTCACGGAAACGGATGTCGTGCTGTACGCCGGTATCACGGGTGACTTTAATCCGGTGCATATCAACGCTGTGGCTGCGGGGCGGAGTTCGTTTGGGAGTCGCATCGCGCACGGCATGCTGTCTGCGGGTTTTATCTCCGCTGCGATTGCCAATGGCGTGCCCGGACCTGGTGCGATCTACTTGACGCAGTCGCTCACGTTTCGGTCGCCGGTGCGCATTGGCGACACGATTACCGCGCGGGTCGAGATCCTCGAGATCCACGCGCGACGCCGACGCGTTCGTCTCGCTACCGTGTGCCGCAACCAGAATGGGGCGGTCGTGATCGATGGTGAGGCCGTAGTGCTCATGCCTGCCGCTGCTGTCGCTGCGGCTCCCACGCTGTCTCCTCCTGCCGCCGGGGAGGCGTAATGCGGCCCATCGTGTTGTGCGCTGCTCGTGCTCTGCGACGTCCCGCTGGAACGCGCGCCAAACAATGAAGACGTGGTCGGCTCCGTTGGTGTACGCGCCGGACGCCGGGATCTTTGACCCCATCGCGTGGTGGGCCGCGCATGATCCGCAGCGTATCGCGATCTCAGATGTGGAGAAGGACCGGGACTATGCATACGGCGAGCTGGATGCGCTGAGCGATCGCTGGAGCGCCGTATTGCTGCATCTGGGCGCGACGGCCGGTGACCGGATTGCGGTGCTGGCCCGCAATCGCATGGAGTACATCCCGTTGCTTGCGGCGGCGAATCGCATGGGGGCGATGCTTGTTCCGCTCAACTGGCGATTGGCCGCGCCGGAACTGGCGTTGGTTCTTGCCGATGCCGCACCCACGGTGATGCTGGGCGAAGAGCGGTTTCGTGCAATCGCCGAACGTGCGGTGCAGGTGACGAACGTGCGTAATCCCACATGGTGTGATCTCGATCGTGATGTCGAGGCGCTGTTTGCGCGTACTAACCGCGCCCCTGAAGGCGCTCACACACGTGGCGCAATAGCGACCGCTGAAACGCCTGCCATGCTGCTGTACACATCGGGGAGTACCGGCGTGCCCAAGGGTGTGATCATGCCACACCGTCAGTTGCACTGGAATGCCGTGGCAACCAATACTGCGTGGCGGCTCACATCGCATGATGTGGGCCCGCTCGCCACGCCGCTGTTCCACACCGGTGGCTGGGGAGTATTCACACTACCACTGCTTTACTGCGGTGGTCGTGTCGTGCTCTTTGACGCATTCGATCCGGATCGCTATCTCGACATGCTGCGCGCACAACGCGTGACGGTAGCGTTTGGTGTGCCAACGCAGCTTGATCTGTTGCGTGACCGACGGGCCTGGGGCGAGCCGTTGCCTGATCTTCGTTGGTTCATTTCCGGTGGTGCACCGTGTCCGGAGCGGGTGCGCACGGCGGTGTGGAGCGCCGGATACACGTTTCGAGAGGGCTACGGACTGACCGAGTGTGGACCCAACTGTTTCACCACCACCGACGAGTTGGCGCGTGCGAATCCGGCCACCGTGGGCCATCCGATGCCCTTTCTGCACATGCGTGTCCGGGACATGGACGGTTCGCCCCTCACGGACAACGATATTGGTGAGCTGCAGTTACGCGGACCACAGATGTTTGGCGGATATTTCAACTCCCCCGAGCGTACGGCCGACGCCATGACCGCCGACGGTTGGCTGCGTACGGGCGATCTGGTGGTGCGTCGCGATGACGGCGTGTGGGCCATTCGTGGGCGTGCGAAAGAAATGTTCATCTCCGGTGGGGAAAACGTGTTCCCGGGCGAAGTGGAGGCAGCGTTGTTGAGCTGCACGGGTGTTGCCGAAGTGTCCGTTGTTTCCGTTCCCGATGCTCGCTGGGGCGAAGTGGGGTGTGCGGTAGTCGTGTGCAAAGAACAGGCGCCGCTTACCGCCGACTCGCTCAAACAGGAAGTCCGTGCTCGGCTGGCCGGCTACAAGGTGCCGCGTCATGTGGTCTTTGCCATCACGCTGCCAAAACTGGGGTCGGGTAAGATAGATCGGCGTGGCGTGGATGAGCTGGTGCAACGTGCTTTGAACCTCAGCTGACTATCACGTACCATCTCGTACTTTTACCCAAGATCACGTACTATCATGTGACCAGCATGTCTCCAGCTCCACGCTCCCGCCAATCGTCGTCCTCCACGCCATCTGCGCTCCCCGCGAAACAGATGGACATGTTTCCCGAACAACCGATCGTGGAGCGCCTCGATCCGGTGGCCGTAGCGGGTCCGCGAACGGCCGCGTTGGCGGTGATTCGCGTACGCATGCGAAGCGTCGAGTCACCGCACCTGATCTTTCACGATCGGCATGGCTGGTACTGCGAGACTCACGGACCTACGTGCGACGCTGTGACCGTCGCGCGTGAGTTGCCGCCGGACGAGCCAGCGTGAACGAAGGCGCTCCGGTGTGGTCGCCTACGCGGGCGCAACGTGATGAGAGCGAGCTGGCGCGCTTTATCTCCTGGTTGGCGCACAAAGGTGTAGTGCCGTCTGAACGCATTGACAGTCACGTGCTCTGGCGCTGGAGCGTAGAGCACGCCGAGGTATTCTGGGGAGCGTGGTGGACGTTTGCAAACGTGCAGGCCAACATACGATCCGATGGATCACAGTACGACATGGTGCTGCGTGGTGCACAGCGCATGGCACCGCCCACATCCGAACTGGGTCCTGAATGGTTTCCGGGCGCGCGGCTTAACTACGCCGAACACTTGTTGCAACGTCGCGATGGGCATCCAGCGCTTGTGTGCTGGACCGAACAGGGACTCACGGAGCGCGTGTCGTATGCGCAACTCGCGCAAGCGGTCGCCGAATGCGCCCATGCATTGCGGCGTGCGGGCGTAGGCGAGGGTGATCGGGTGGCGGCCTGGATGCCCAACATTCGGGAGACGGTGGTCGCGATGTTGGCGGCGACGTCGCTGGGCGCCGTCTGGTCGTCGTGTTCACCGGACTTCGGCGTGGATGGGGTGGTGGATCGCTTCGGGCAGATCGAGCCGGTGGTGTTGATCGTGGCGCAAGCGTATCGCTATGCGGGTAAACGCTTCGAACTTCTCGAACGCATTGCTGACGTGGTGGAGCGGTTGCCAACGGTTCGTGCGGTGTGGGTTGTACCGGAGCAGTCGCTGAGCAGCGTCGCGAGCGGTGAGTCTGTCAACGAGCCATCGCCGTCGGCAAGCCAACGCTTGCGGCCATCACACGCATCGAGCACGACGCGGTTGCCACCGCAATCGCCTGCGGATACCCCGCTGCCCTCGCTGGCGCATATTGCCAACGCGCACTACTGGCCCGACGTGATGTGTCGCGAGAACGACGCCGCACCACTCGCCTTCACTCGGCTCCCGTTCGATCATCCGCTCTACATCCTGTACTCGTCCGGCACGACCGGCCTCCCCAAGTGCATTGTGCATGGCGCGGGCGGCACGTTGCTGCAGCACATGAAGGAACATGTGTTGCACACCAATCTGCGCAGCAGTGACAGCATCTTCTATTTCACCACATGCGGATGGATGATGTGGAACTGGCTCGTGTCGGCGCTCGCTGTTGGCAGTACGATCGTACTGTACGACGGCGCACCAATCCCGCCCGATGATCCGGCCATCCTTTGGCGCATGGCCGAAGAGGAGGGTGTGTCGGTGTTTGGCACCAGCGCCAAATATCTGTCGGCGCTCGAGAAGCAGGGCGTCACGCCACGTACAGTGGCACCGCTGCCGCGCTTGCGCACCATACTGTCCACCGGCAGTCCATTGGCCGAACACTCGTACGATTTCGTGTATCGTGATGTGAAACACGATGTGCAGCTGTGTAGCATCAGCGGCGGCACAGACATCGTGTCGTGTTTCGCGCTTGGCGATCCCACGGAGCCCGTGTATCGCGGTGAGCTGCAAATGCGCGGACTGGGCATGGCCGTTGACGTCTTTGACGATGACGGCAAATCGGTACGTGGCCAACCGGGTGAGCTGGTGTGTACGGCGCCATTTCCCAGCATGCCCGTGCGATTCTGGAATGACCCGGACGGTGCGAAGTACAAGGCCGCGTATTTTGATCACTTCCCCGGTGTCTGGCGACACGGCGATTGGGCTGAGATCACGGAACACGATGGCCTGGTAATTCACGGGCGCAGCGATGCGACGCTCAACCCGGGCGGGGTGCGTATTGGCACCTCGGAGATTTATCGGCAGGTGGACACGGTGCCCGAAGTGCTCGAAAGCGTGGTCACGGAGCACACGCCACATGGCACGTCGCTTACGGATGCCCGGATTGTCTTGTTCGTCGTGCTTCGATCAGACGCAACGCTTGACCAGGCCCTGGTCGCGCGCCTGCAGCAGCGCATTCGTTCAGCCACCAGCCCGCATCACGTGCCGCGAGTGATTGTGGCCGTCACCGACATTCCGCGCACGCGCAGCGGAAAAATCAGCGAATTAGCGGTGCGCGATGTGATCCATGGACGCGCGGTGAAAAACGTTGAGGCGCTGGCCAATCCCGAGTCGCTGGCGCTGTATCGGGATCGGGTGGAGCTGTCGCTGTAGCGGAGTTTCCGGGGGGATGTGGTGGCATCTGGTGGCATCTGGTGGCATCTGGTGGCATCTGGAGGCATCTGGTGGCACGCGGTGGCGGCGGTGGCGGCGGTGGCGGCCTGCCCACGGCCACTGAGCGGTCGTTTCGCGGCACGTGGAGCCCCCCCGCGCCTGCTTCCGGGTATTATGTTGCACCCACAGGACTTACGCGGCGCGGTGAGAGCCTCGCCACCGCATTTTTGCCCTCAGTCCCGAGCGTCCAACATGGCCACTACCTCCGCTCCCGAAGCCGCCGTCGGCACGCACGATACGTTTCCGATCAACGGCACCGACTACATCGAGTTTTTCGTTGGCAATGCGCGCCAGTCCTCCATGTTCTACCGCGCTGCCTTCGGATTTCAACTCATTGGCTATCGCGGTCCCGAAACAGGCGTGCGAGATCGCGCCAGCTACCTGTTGCAGCAGGACAAGGTTCGTCTCGTGCTCACCTCACCGCTCGGTCCGGATGGATTCATTGCCGATCATGTGCGGATGCACGGGGACGGTGTGCGCGACCTCGCCTTCTGGGTGGACGACGCGCGCGACGCGTGGACCAAAGCGGTGGACCGCGGCGCGACGTCGGTGCAGGAACCCACGGTGCACACCGACGACTACGGCGAAGTCGTGATCGCAGCCATTGCAACCTACGGCGACACCATCCACTCCATCGTGGAGCGGCGCAACTATCGCGGCCTGTTCCTGCCGGGCTTCGTACCCCTGACGTCGCAGTATCAGGCGCCACCGGTGGGCCTCAAATATGTGGACCACTGCGTGGGCAATGTCGAGCTGGGACGTATGAACGAGTGGGTGGGCTTCTACGAACGCGTGCTGGGCTTTCACAACCTGCTCACCTTCGACGACAAGGACATCTCTACCGAATATTCCGCGCTCATGTCCAAAGTGATGTCCAATGGCAACGGTCGCATCAAGTTTCCGATCAACGAACCAGCCTCGGGCAAGAAAAAGTCGCAGATTGAGGAATATCTCGATTTCTATGGCGGGCCGGGGGTGCAGCACATTGCCGTAGCCACCGACGACATCATCGAGACCGTGAGCGCGCTGCAGGCACGCGGCGTAGAGTTTTTGCGTACGCCTACCACGTATTATCTCGAACTGCAGGACCGCGTGGGCACCATTGACGAACCGCTGGATGAACTCGAACGGCTGGGCATTCTTGTGGACCGTGATGACGAAGGCTACCTGCTGCAGATCTTCACACGGCCCGTGCAAGACCGACCCACACTCTTCTTTGAGATCATTCAGCGCAAGGGTGCCAAAGGGTTTGGCAAAGGCAACTTTAGAGCGCTCTTTGAGTCGATTGAACGCGAACAGGAACTCCGCGGAAACTTGTAATGCCCATCTATCACGCCATTGGCAGTATGCCGCGCAAACGGCACATCGTATTCCGTCGTCCCGATGGTGGTCTGTACGCCGAAGAGCTGATGGGGCACGAAGGGTTTGTGGGTACGTCGTCGTTGCTCTATCACGTGCATCCGCCCACCACGGTGCTGCGGGCGCAGAAAATCCGTGATCTGGTGTGGGAAGCCGATGACACCACCTCACTCCGGCACCGTCATTTTTTGACGTCGCGTGTTGCGCCAGGAGGATCGCCCACCACTAGTCGCGTACCGCTGTTGTTCAACGCCGACATTGGCATGCTCTACGTTGAGCCTGACCAACTCGACTCGCACTTCTATCGCAACTCACAGGCCGACGAAGTCGTCTACATCGCCGAAGGATCCGGCGTACTGGAGTCGGTGTTTGGCGATTTGCCGTACACCTCGGGCGACTACGTGGTGATTCACCGCAACATCACGCACCGTTGGCGACTTGATACAGGCAAGGGGCCCACGAAGATGCTGGTCATGGAAAGTCGTGGTCACGTGCGCTTTCCCAGGCGATATCGCAACGAGTTCGGACAGCTGCTCGAAGGCGCGCCGTACTCGGAGCGTGACATCAAACGTCCGCAGTTTGCCGAACCGCGCGATGAAAAGGGTGAGTTCCCGATTTATGTCAAGCAATACGACGCGCTCAATGAACTCGTGCTCGACCATCATCCGTTTGACGTGGTGGGTTGGGATGGCTACTTCTATCCCTGGATTTTCAGCATTCACGATTTTGAACCCATCGTGGGCCGCATTCATCAGCCACCGCCGGTGCACCAGACATTTCAGGGTGATGGGTTTGTGATTTGCTCGTTCTGCCCCCGTCCATACGACTTCGATCCACAGGCGCTGCCGGCGCCGTACAACCACAGCAATGTGGATTCTGACGAAGTGTTGTTTTATGCGTCAAGCGAGTTCATGAGCCGGAAAGGCATTGAGTACGGATCCATCACGCATCACCCCGACGGTCTGCCACACGGACCGCATCCGGGACGCGCCGAAGCATCAATCGGCGCCAAGTACACCAACGAGCTCGCGGTGATGATGGACTCGTTCAAACCGCTCAAGGTCGCCCGGGCCGCGATCGCGTTTGAAGACGAGCGGTATCACCAAAGCTGGATCGACACGCAGCACGCACAGTTCAATCCTCCCACATCCTGATGCCGCGTTTTTCCGCGCGTTTTGATACGCTGCCGCCATACCCGCTGGCCCATATTCCCGCTCGTAAACGCGCCCTCATGGCCGCTGGCGTTGATGTGATCGATCTCGGCGCCGGTGATGCGGATCTGGCCGCGCCACCGGAGGCTTTGGCCGCGCTCGCGCATGCACTCACGGTGCCGGCCATGCATCGCTACGGCTTCGCCATGGGACACATGCCCTATCGTGAAGCCATCGTGCGCTACATGCACGAGCGCTTTGGGCAAACCTTCGATCCCATCAGTGAGGTCGTACCACTCATTGGCAGCAAGGAAGGCCTCTCGCATGTGGCGCTGGCGTTCCTGCAGCTCGGCGATGTGGCCATCGTTCCCGATCCGGCCTACGCGGCCTACGTGGGTGGCACGCTGCTCGCCGACGCCGAACCGTACGTGGTGGCGCTCACACCGGCCAACAAGTTTCTCATCGAACTCGACTCCATACCCACGTCGGTGCTCGACCGCACGCGGGTGTTGTACCTCAACTACCCCAACAATCCCACCGGTGCGATTGCGCCGCGTGACTATCTGCAGCGCGTGGTGCGCATTTGTCGCGAGCGCGACATTTTGCTGGTGTACGACAACGCCTACGCTGAAATGTCGTACAACGGATACGTGCCACCCAGCATCTTTGAGATTGAGGGTGCGCGCGATGTGGCGATCGAGTTTCACTCGGTCTCCAAGACATTCAACATGACTGGTTGGAGATGCGGCTGGGCGGTGGGGCGTGCGGAGCTGGTGGGTGCGCTCACGCGAGTCAAGAGTTTTGTCGACACGGGTACATTCCTGCCCATCCAGGCGGCCGCGGCGGCCGCACTCAATGCGCGCACTGCGTTTGTGCCGCAGAATGTGGCCGTGTTTCAGGAGCGTCGCGATGCCGCCGTGCAGGCGTTTCGTGCCGCCGGCTTTGCGTGCGAATCACCGCGTGCGGCCATGTATTTGTGGCTCGCATTGCCGTCCGGAATTAGCAGTGCCGATTTTGCCGATCGGCTGCGCGAGGACGAGGGGGTGATTGTCATGCCGGGGAGCGGATTCGGTGCCGGCGGCGAGGGGTTTTTTCGTGTGTCGTTTATTCAGTCGCCGGAACGCACCGCAGAAGCGGCGGTGCGCGCCGGTCGGGTGCTGCTGCAGCTACAGCAGATGCAGCAGATACAGAGGCTGCACGGGCGTGAGCAACTGCAAACGTTGACTGCGAATCACGCCGAAGCAACGGGCCGTGCCGCAGCCCTTGTCAACGACGCGGTCCTGTCGTGAAGCCTCAAACAATGGGTATGCATCGCGTGAGGCGCGGGCTGGCGCTGATGGCCACTGCACTCATGGCGTTGGGCACCGGTGTGGTAATGCGTGCGCAGAGCATGAACGGTTCGAAGCTACCCGCGTCCGCAAACGACGCGCCACCGGTCATGCGCGAGTTTCGCGGTGTGTGGGTGGCCACGGTGGCCAACATCGATTGGCCGTCAAAGCCCGGCTTGCCAGTTGCGCAGCAGCAGCGCGAGTTGCTCACAATTCTTGATCGGGCGGTTGAGCTGCGTCTCAATGCCATTGTGTTTCAAGTGCGTCCGCACGCCGATGCGCTCTATCAGTCGGACATCGAACCGTGGTCGGAGTACCTCACCGGCACACAGGGTGTCGCGCCCAAACCGTTGTACGATCCGCTGGAGTTCGCCGTGCGTGAAGCACACGCGCGTGGCCTCGAGTTGCACGCGTGGTTCAATCCGTATCGGGCGCGCAACGACGCGTCCAAAAGCGCGCTGGCCACAAATCACATTGGACGAACCAATCCGGCGCTCGTGAAAACATATGGCCGGTTTTTGTGGATGGATCCGGGCGAGGCCAGAGTGCGTGAGCGCACACTCAACGTAGTGCTCGATGTGGTCACGCGTTACGACATAGACGGCGTGCACATCGATGACTACTTCTACCCGTATCCCATCCCGGTTTCACGCGGTCGTGGTGACACACCGTTCCCGGATGAAACCAGCTGGTCCCGCTACCGTGCGTCGGGCGGGAAAATGTCGCGTGACGACTGGCGGCGAGACAATGTGAATCAACTCGTCCGGGAGCTGGCCGAAGGCATTCGCGCTACCAAGCCATGGGTCAAGTTCGGTATCAGTCCGTTCGGTATCTGGCGTCCCGGATCACCGGCCACGGTTCGTGGGCTCGATGCATACGACAAGCTGTACGCCGACGCGCGAAAATGGATCAACGAAGGGTGGGGCGACTATTTCTCGCCGCAACTGTATTGGCCCACGTACAAGGAAGGACAAAAATATCCGGTACTGTTGGAGTGGTGGTCCAAGGAAAACCGGCAGCGTCGTCACCTGTGGCCCGGCAACTTCACATCGCGTGCGGGCGGACGCGGCACCGGATCGTTTGACGTCTCCGAGTTGCTGGATCAGATTCAGGTCACTCGCGTTCATCCTGGGGCAAGCGGGAATGTGCACTTTTCGATGCGCTCCTTTGTGAGCAACCAGGCCAACATGAACGACGCGTTGTCCACCGGTCCGTATCGTGTTCCGGCGCTGGTTCCGCACTCTCCGTGGATGAAGGCCCCCGCGCCGCCCGCGCCGCGTGTGGCTTTGGGGCGTGATGCCGACGGCGTGCGCACGGTGCAGCTGACGACGGCGTCGGGCGACCGACCGTGGTTGTGGGTGGTGCGCACGCGCTCCACCGACGGATGGCAGGCGCAGGTTATTCCCGGAACGGCCGTGGCGTGGCGTGCGCCTGGCGCCGTTGATCCACTCGACATTGTGGTGTCTACCGTTAATCGTATTGGTGAGGAGCGAGTTCAGTGACCACAGCACGACCGTTTTACTATCGGGAAACGGATGGCATTCGCATCACCGTTCGCCCGTCGTATCTCGCCGAACAATCAAGTCCGGTGCTCGGGCAATACGTGTTCGCGTATCACATCCGTATTGAGAATGTCGGGTCCGTGGCGGCACAGCTGCGCACGCGTCATTGGCGCATTCACGATCCGGTGGCCGGAGACAGCGTGGTAGAAGGCGACGGGGTGGTCGGTGAACAGCCGCATCTCTTGCCGGGTGAAGTGCACGAGTACCGTAGCTTCTGCGTGCTCAAGTCGCCGCAGGGCTGGATGGAAGGCAACTATCGCTTTGTCCGGGAAGACGGCTCGGCATTCCGCGCGCAAATTCCGCGCTTTGATCTGAACGCCGAACCGCGACAGGATACGGTTAGCTGAACAGACGCGCGGAGCCGGTGAACACGGCGTTCACCGGTTGCACGAGCAGACGAAACACATCCTCCGGCAGTGTGTCCCGCACCACGAGCGCCATCAGTGCCGCCAGCGCCGGTTCAGCGATCGGATCCAGCGGTGCGTCGCTCGTGTCCGAGTCCGACCCTCGCAACATCTGCAGCAATGGCGCGGCCGCCGCGTCGCGCTCGCTCTCGCGATGCAGACGCACCACGGCTTCACCCAGCGCACGATCAGCGCGTGCGAAGGCCGGATCTACACGAGCCGCCTCCCACAGCGCGCACACCTGCGCGTGTTGTGCCGCCGACAACGCCGCCAGATCACGCAGGAAGGCGCGAATGTCGGCCGTTTGTGGTCCGTACGGTTGCGCCGATGTGTTGAGTCGCGTGTAGCCGAGCTGCACCAACCCCGCGTGCAAATTGGGTACCTGCGGCACCCAGCCGAGGGCGCGCAGCGCGTCCACCCGAATGCGTTGGTTGGATCGTGCCGGTGGCGCCTCGTTTCCGTCATTGGCGGGAAGCGCCACCGTGCGTCCTTCGGCCAGCGCCACCAGGCGAGCGCACTCGCCATTGGTGAGCGGTGTGCCGTCGGCCACGTTGAGCACGCTTGGCGTCAACACGTCTGTGCCCGCGTGCCGCAGCGCATGATCGGCTACACAACGAATCGCCCCGATCACGTCATCACGCCACGCGAGGTTGAGCCAATGGCCCAACCGCCCGGTGATTGCGTTCACATCGCGAAATCTCGGCGCGGGATCCCGCCCAGGTCCGTACAATCCCGCCACGCGCAGCACGCTGGTGCGCAGTCTAGCGCTGCCGGCGTCGAGGATCAAATCTTCGGCGAGACAGAGCGCGTCGTTGCCCGTGCGTTCGGCCGATTCATCTACCTCGCGCCCATCGGTGTGTCCGTACACGCCGGTGCTGGATACCCAGATCAGCACGCGCGCCCCCGCCGCATGCGCGATACGGATGGCGGCACGTGCGGCAACCGGGTACGTGCTGTCGTGGTTGTCGCCACGCATCCGATCCGGCGCCACGGCGGCTACGATAATGTTGGCGTGCGTGAACACGTCCGGTACGATGCCGTGCGTATCAGCAAGTGGCCCGGATCGATCGTTGCCCAGCTGGCCCAGATCGAACTGTTCGGCGGTGCCACCGCGCACCGGCTCGTGAGCGCTGCGGCGCACGGTGGTCACAGCCGCACCGTCATTGGCCCAGTCTTGTGCCAAGGGGTAACCCAGCCAGCCTGCGCCAAGTACGAGCACCTGGTCGGGTTGGGGAGTGAAATCAGGCTGAGTGGGGCTCACGGAGGGCCTTTGAAGAAGCACAGGGCAGGGCCGCCCAAGGCACGGCGGGCCATCAGGACAGACGCCAACGGTAGCACGGTACCACCGGAAGCTGATATATTAAAGGGTTGGTCGGGAGCGGTGCACTCCCTTTGGCTCCGCACTGGGGCGCGCGCACCTGAATTTCACAGGGACTACATGAGTAAGCAGGACGCAATCGAACTTGAAGGTGTCGTCAGCGAGTTGCTGCCCAATGCAACTTTTCGCGTAACCGTGCAGAGTGGCCACGCAGTACTGACAACGCTGGCCGGCAACATGCGACGCAACCGCATTCGTGTACTGGCCGGTGACCGGGTCACCGTAGAAGTGTCGCCGTACGACCTCACGCGCGGTCGCATCACGTTCCGACACAAGAACTGATCGTCGGCTGGTGGCAGCTATTCGTCGCGGAGTACGTGCGGCGGGGCAGCGTACGACTCGTCGGCAGGTACGCCGTACTGGATTTCGAATCCCAGTGGGTTCGTTCGTGCCGTCCAACTTGGCGTGGTATGCGATCCCGGCTCAATCAGTCCCTCGCTGCGAATCGATTGCGCGCTGGGTGAACTCATGGGCGCGTGCATGACGTCGTCGATCAGCTCGAACTCATCGGCGGCAGACTCTGTGACATCGAGCAGTTCCAGTGCGACATCCGGAATCGTCATCACATCGATGAGTTCAATGGCATCGTCGGCGCACACTGCGATATCGATCAGCTCCAGCGCGTCGTCCGGATGCGTTTCGTCATCCATGATTTCGCGCGTATCCTGCACGATCGACGGGAACACATCATCATACGGCGGTTCGGGATCACACTCGGCGTTCGTACTGCGCGCCCAGGCCACTCGCGCGAGCAATGGCTCGATCCGTGAAGGATCATCCCCACTGGTGTCGAGCAGTGCGTGCAAACGCATCAGCAATGGCTCGGCGTTGGCCGGCTCGTTTGTTATCAGTGCCAGGCGCGCCAGGTTCTCGAGCACACTCGCCAGCACCGGGTCTTCATCGCCATAGTGCAGCTCAAGTGATTGCCGAGCGCGATCGAGCATCGCAAACGCTTCTCCGGTTTGCCCGCTTGCGGTGAGATACACGGCGAGATCGGCTCGGGCGCGTGCGATGGGTGCATCGCCATCGCTGTCGCAGCAGAGTAAACGCGCGGCCAGCGATCGGCGTCCCATTTCTGCGGCGCCTTCGCGATTCTCAGTGCGGAATAGCGCCTGCGCGAGATTCGAGAGCAACAGCGCGTGCGTATCCGGCGCCATGGCAAATGACGGCGCCTGCGCGAGCGCTGCTGTCCACAGTTCGGCCGCAGCCGACCACTGTGCCGCGTGACAGAACGCGAGTGCGCGCTCGTTGGCATCGATCCACGACTCCTCAACGGAGGTGGTGCCGGACGGAGTCAAAGGGTTAGTGGGCATCACACCCAGAGGACGCACGCCCGTGCCTCACGTCACCCACCGTCACACTCCGGGCATTGTCGGCGTATTGTGACAAGCTGTGCCTTTGACGTCAGGACTGGCGCACTACACTGTCGTACGCGCAAAATGCACAGATGAAACTCCGTGTGTATTGCGACCGGTTGTCTGGTTCGGCGTTGCTCGCTCACGCCGGCGAGAAAATAGGCGCGCGTTGCAGCATGGTGCTGCACGTGGTGTTTGCGTTTGTGTTGCTCGCGGGATGTGGGAGCAACGATGGAGCTGAGCTGCCGCGCGATGCCGCCGGCCTCGAAGCCGCTTCACGTCGTGGCGATTCGATGGCCCGAGCGATCGCGACCGAAGCCGCGTTTGCTGACACGCTTGAGATGGTCGCCAGCGGGCAACTCGATGCATCGTTGCTCTCGCGTCTGGCGAAGGAGGCCGCGCTGCCGACCGAGCCGGTGCCCATGAAAGTGCCGGAGGCGTCGAGCAGCGGAACCGGCGAGGGCATGACCCGGCGGGCGCAAGCGCGCGGCGATTCCATGGCACGCGCTGCCGCGCGTGATCTGATCGGGCGGATGGATTCATCGCGTGATCGCGCTGCACGCGATTCGCTGCGGGGAATTGTAGTGCTCGAGGGGGAATCACCGATGTACCGGCTGATGCTCGACACACCCATGGCCAGCATGCCTGTATCGCTCACCGGTATGGCCACCAGCGAGTTGTTGCGGCTCGAGGGACTCGAGGTTGTGGTACGCGGTGTGCGCGTGAGTCCCCGTGACCTCGTGGTGGCATCGTTTATTGTGCGAGCGCGTAACGGTGTACCGGTGCTTGATGGCATTCTCAACAATGCAGACGGCCAGTGGACCCTGCGCCTGACGCAGGGTGGTGAACGATCACTGGCACGTGTACCCATGCAGTTGCAGCCGTATGCGGGCACGCGCGTGTACATCGGCGAAGGTAACGCCGCAATGTCAGCGCACGGATTGATCACCCGCGCGCGCTGACATCGCCGCGCCGTTTACGCGTCGCGCAGCACGGTCATGGGCGTTTCGCGGTGCACATCGCGACTGGTGAGCAAGCCGATGCCCACCGTGAGCACCACGGTGGCCGTCATGATGCCAGCCGCCGCGCCCCACGCTGGTATAAAGGTGCCGTCAAACACAAAGCGCATGAGCGCCCACGCACCGCCAAACGCCAACGCCATGCCCGTTACGGCACCGAGCACACCCAGGGCGGCATACTCTGCGAACAGCACTCGTTGCACCAGCGAACGCGACGCTCCGAGTGTTCGCAGCAACACGCCTTCGCGCAGTCGGGCGCGACGTGTCGCGGCCACAGCACTGAACAACACCGGAATACCGATTGCCAGACAGAACACACCAAGAAAACGAATGGCGATCGTTACCCGATCGGTAATGCCCTTGATCGTGCTGCGAATAACCGACAGATCGAGACTCGACACGTTCGGGAACTGACGAATGGCGTCGCGCTGCACCCGAGCCAGTGTGGTGGGATCGGCGATGTCGGCAATCAGCACGTGCTGTTGCGGCGCAGCACGCAGTGCCTCCGGCGCAAAGATGGCAAAGAAGTTGGTTTCAAATCGCGCCCAGTTCACGGTGCGAATGCTGGTGACCACGGTGTTCACGCGTACGCCCTGCACGTCCCACGTGATCGTGTCGCCGAGTGTGACCATCAGGTCAGTGGCAACCCCTTCTTCCAGCGACACCTCAAACGGTCCGTTACTTCCACGACGACGTTCGCGTGTGGCTGAGTCGGCTGTCCACACACCGGCAACCACTTTCTCCGACGGTGAGAGCGAGTCGCGGTACGACGACCGGTACTCTCGACGCAACACCCAACGCGGACGGTCTACCGTGCTGTCGTTCATCAGGCGTTGGGCACTTTCACCATTTATCGCCGCCACGCGCATGGTCACAATTGCTGTGCGCTCAACAACCGGATGCCCACCACGACGCACCAGTGAGTCGAGGGCGTTGACCTGATCGTCCTGCACATCGAAGAACAGCAGGTTGCCGGCCGCCGCCATGTCGGCCACTTCAAATCGCTTGAGCAGGTTGCTCTGCACGAGATACACCGTGGCCAGCAGGAACGCACCGAACCCCAGCGCCAATGTCACCGCGCGCGTCTGATTGGCCGGACGATACAGGTTGGCCACACCCTGTCGGAACGCAAACGGCCACGTGCTGCGCACGCTGCGGCGCGCGAGGTAGATGAGCACCGTGGCCGCGCCCCACAGCACGAGTACCGCCGCCGCAATGCCCAACGTGACAAAAAATCCGTCTCTCCAACTGCCGGTACGCGCCACCGCGATGCCAATGAGGCTGGCGACAAGTGCAATATCCACAAGCAATCGCGCCGGGTCAGTCCATTCGCGTGGCAGTGCATTTTCATCTGTCGCACGGCGCAACGCCTGCAGTGGCGACACTCGGCGAAGCGCGAGCAACGGACGCAGTGAAAAGATCAGCGCGACCCACACACCAATGCCCAATCCCATTGCCACCGCACGCCATTCAATCGTGGGCGCGACATCCAGCGGCAGGAACTCCTTCACCAAACCCGGAAGTGCAAGCTGAATGCCCACGCCCAGCGCGGTTCCGGCGGCGGCGCCCACGAGACCCATCGTTCCCGCTTGCAGCACGTACAATGCGAGCACTTGCTTGCTGCTCGCACCAAGACACCGCAGCACAGCCACGGTGTCGATTTTGGACACCACAAACGCATGAATGCCGCTGGCCACGCCAATGCCACCGAGCAGCAGCGCAATCAGGCCAATCACCGACAGAAAATCGGCCAGGCGGGACACGGCCTCGGTGAAGTCGCGTTCCGTGTCAACAACCGTGCGCACACGTACACGGGTGATCCCTGCAGCGGCCTCCTGTACACCTTCCCCTACGCTCACAGAGTCGTCGAGACGTTCACCACCGCCAAGAGCCGCTGAAGCGCGTTCACGCGTGGCGTCTTCGGCTACACGATCGGCGCTGCCCGGATCAATCCGGCGGCGCAGCGCACGCGCCAACTGCTCTCCGGCGCGCGTCCCATTGTCTTGTGGCGGCAAGCGAAGCACGGCCTCGTACTCCGCTCGGCTGCCTGCCTGCAGCAACTTCATGTTGTCGAGCCAGCGCGACGATACAAATACGCGCGGACCGATCACGGCGGTAATGCCGGCGTCACCGGGCACGTTTTCGAGCGACGCGGCAATCACGAACATCTGCTGGCCCAGCCGCATCGAATCGCCCACCTGCGCGTCGAGCGAGACAAGCAGCGCGGGATCAACGAACACCACCGGATCATTGCCGTGCGCGCGCGACCACTGCCCGAGGGGTTGCGTTCCAATGGTGCCATAAAACGGATAACCGTCGGATACCGCACGCACCTGTACCAGGCGCGTATTACCTGTCGACTGTGCCAATGCCATGGACGCAAACGACGTCACGCTGGCAGAGGCTACACCGGCCGTGGTGAGCGAGTCGAGCATTGTATCCACGACCGCCGGAAAGATGGCGCGTGAAGACACCTGCAAATCGCCGCCAAGCAGCGAACGTGACTGTTCACGAATGGAACGCGTGACATTGCCGGCAAACGAATCAATGGCCACCAGTGCGGCCACGCCGAGTGCAATGGACGACATGTAAAGTGCCAGACGACGACGCGCAGTGCGGCTTTCACGCCACGCCAAGCGGGCCAATGCGGCCGGGCGCAATCCCGGTGTGCTCATACCAGCGCCGGATCGCGCGTGATGTCTTCGATCACCGCGCCGTCGGCCAGACGAATGGTGCGTTGCGTGCGCTCGGCCAGTGCGGCATCGTGTGTCACCAACACAACCGTTGTTCCACGTTCGCGGTTGAGCTCTTCGATGAGTTCAACAATGCGCGCACCGGTGGCACCATCCAGATTGCCGGTGGGTTCATCGGCAAAGAGAATTTGCGGCGCGTTTACGAAGGCGCGTGCGAGCGCAACGCGTTGCTGTTCGCCGCCCGAGAGTTGCGTAGGAAAGTGGTGGCTGCGACCATGCAGTCCAACGCGATCGAGCAGTGCATTGGAGCGTTTGGCCGCTTCCGCCGTGCTCACTTCGCCGCGCAGTTCCAGCGGGACCTGCACATTTTCGAGTGCCGTGAGGGTTGGAATCAGCTGAAAGCTCTGAAACACAAAACCGACTTTTTCGCCGCGTAGTGCAGCGCGCGCGTCTTCGCCGAGTTTGCCCATATCGACGCCATCCAGCAACACCGAGCCCCGGGTCGGGGTATCGAGACCGGCCAGCAGGCCCAGCAGGGTTGTCTTGCCGGATCCCGATGGACCCACGATAGATACATAGGCACCACGCGCGAGCTCGAATGAGACATCGTGCAGTACTGTGAGTGGCTTGTCGCCACTGGCATAATCTTTGGATAACGCGCGAGCAACGAGCATGCGACTGGAGTCGAAGATCAAAGCAGGACGAAGCGCACGATGGCTACTGCTGTGCGCCGCGATGGTGGCGTGCGGAGGTGAAGCCGCCGAACAACCGACGAGTGAACTAACGCCAGCCGGTGCGGATCGGGCAACTGCAGACGGCGCACCCACTGGCAACGTGTTGGATCGTACGCAGGGACCACGTGTGGTGATTTTGGGCACCAGCCTGACAGCGGGCTTGGGTCTGGACCCCGACAGCGCCTGGCCCGCACTGGTGCAACGCCTGGCGGACAGCGCCGGTGTCCGTGCTGAGATCGTGAATGCCGGTTTGAGCGGCGAGACCTCGGCCGGTGCGCTGCGTCGGGCCGACTGGGTGTTGGGTGAGCCGGCTGATCTGGTCGTGCTGGAAGTCGGTGCCAATGACGGGTTGCGAGGTGTGGATCCGGATACCACGCAGGCAACGCTGGTGGCACTGATCGAGCGGGTGCGGGCCAAGCAACCGGGTGCACGCATCGTGCTCGTGCAAATGGAGGCTCCGCCCAATCTCGGCACGTCGTACACCACACGGTTCCGCGCGGCGTACGCGGACGCCGCGAAAGAGGGAGGCGTGCCGCTGTTGCCGTTTCTGCTGGACCGGGTGGCCGGCGATCCGGCCATGAATCAAACGGACGGCATTCATCCCAACGAACGCGGTTCAGAGATTGTGGCGGCCACGATGTGGGAGGCGCTGGCGCCGCTTCTGCGAGAGCTCAACGGCAGCAGGTAGTGTGGAACAGCGACCGGGCGAGGCCGGGGTAACGCCGGGTTGAGATTCCGAAGAAGTCTCGACTCTCGGTGAAGTTGGGAACGTGGGAAGCCGATATTTATATGATCTGACAGGCGCGACACCGGCAGTATGGCTTTCTGGCTCGCCACGTCGTTTTCTTCAACTCATGGTTACCCGATCGGCATGCAGCCATTGCTCGCGCTGGTGAATGAGGCAGTCGACAGCTTTGCCGATGAACCGACGGCCACGCGAATCCATGCGCGAGCGGCTGAACTTCGGCAATCGTTGGGTTTTTCGGCGGGCAGTGTGTCCCGGGTGGAAGCGTTGGTGGCCGCCACCGCCGATGTGCTGTCGCTGCCGCTGGCCGACGCATATCGCCTGATCGGTGAGCGGGCAATGGCTCCGCTTACCAAGGGGCTTTCACCGGTGTTGCGGTCGCATACGACGGCGCACACGTGCTGTCTGAATCTCAATGCGATTGTGCAGGAAGAGCTGCAACCGCTCGTGCCCACGTTGTCCCTGCCTGTGGTGGACGTGGAGATGGTCGATGCTGAAACATTGCGCATCAGTCTGATCGCGAGTGACGAGGCGCTTGGGCTGATGTGTGGGTTGCTTGTGGGTCTGGCCTCGCAATACCAACAGGTGGTGCGTTTTACCAAAGTGCCATTGTCACACGTTTCACCGGCGGCGCTGGCGGCTGGTCGGCGTTATCTGGACGTGCGGTTTCGCCATGACACGCGAGTCAAGGAGGCCGTACCCAAGCCGGGCACCGAGGAACGTCGTCTGAACGCGGTCGTGGTTGCCCTGCAGAGCTTGTTCCGGTAAATTTTGAGGCTATGCGGAAAGTGTGTCGTGCTCCAGGCACCTTTCTCTCCGAAGGCCTCCTGATTCTCTGTTCCAAACGGTTTTTATATGGCGCTTACAGCTACGCAGATTCGCCGCGGCATGGTGCTCGTGTTCAACGGTGACCCCTGCCGCATCATCGAGTTTCGCCACCACACGCCGGGTAACTTGCGCGCGATGGTGCAGGCCAAGCTCAAGAACCTGCGCACCGGGTCATCGTTTGATCATCGGTTTCGCGCGGCCGACACGATTGAAAAGGCCGCCATGGAAACGCGCGAGCTCGAGTTCCTGTATCAGGGCGGCGAGTCGTATCACTTCATGAACTCGGCCGACTACGACCAGTTTGAACTCGATGCGGAATCGTTGGGTGACAACGCGCCGTGGATGCAGCCGGGGATGAAGATTCTGGCTGAGTATTACGATGGCAAGCCGATCGGTATTCAGCTGCCGAACTCATTGACTTATGAGATTGTGGAAACCGCACCCGTGGTGCGTGGAGCAACCAAGACCGCGTCGTCCAAGCCTGCCAAGCTGGAGAATGGCGTGACGGTCAACGTGCCGGAGTTTGTGGAGCAGGGCACGCGGGTTCGCGTGAATCCGGCCACCGGTGAATACCTTGATCGTGCGAAAGACTGATCTGGTGTGACCTGCTTCGTGCGTACCGCTTGATACGCAGCCGTTGCACGATTACACTTTGGGGCTCTGGGTTGCTGGTGCAGGATTGTGCAGGCGTACGGCATAGCAGGACCTCGCGTGAGCGAGCATGGTGGCCGTAGCTCAATTGGTTAGAGCACCGGATTGTGGTTCCGGGGGTTGCGGGTTCAATCCCCGTCGGTCACCCTGGTAGTGCGCGGCAGGTGCCGTGTCTAGGTCCGTAGCTCAATTGGTAGAGCACCGGTCTCCAAAACCGGCGGTTGGGGGTTCGATTCCCTCCGGGCCTGTCCGGGTGTATGTTGTGTGGCTGGCGCTTTTTCGGGTCAGTGTGTGAAATGAACGGCGGTATCGTCTAGGGGACTAGGACACAGCCCTCTCAAGGCTGGAACACGGGTTCGAATCCCGTTACCGCTACTTGAGTTCGCAGATGGTGCTGACCGAAAGGCGACTCCGCTGCAAATGGCCTCATCGTCTATCGGTTAGGACGCCACCCTTTCAAGGTGGAGAGACGGGTTCGATTCCCGTTGAGGCTATGCCGGTGGGCAGTGTGCCCTACGGCGGGCCTTGAGCAGTCAAAGTTGGTGTGCAGGTGCAGCATTGTTGGGGGCGTAGCTCAGTTTGGTTAGAGCACTCGACTGTCACTCGAGAGGTCGCGGGTTCGAGCCCCGTCGCTCCCGTAGGTTGGAGTACCGAGAGATTATTGCGGGTTGTGTGTGCGGGTTGCATACGCAGGTTGTATGTGCAGTTTGTATGTGCAGGACGGATTGCCCTGGTGGTGAAACTGGTAGACACGCCATCTTGAGGGGGTGGTGCCGAAAGGCGTCGCGGTTCGAATCCGCGCCAGGGCATGCACGTCTCGGCTTTTGTAGTTGGAGGCCACAAGCCTCGCCGCACTTTTTGTAGAACCTTTGGCAGCACTTTGCACGTTAGCAGTGACCGGCGTGGCTGGTCCTCGCCACAGTAGCTCAGTGGTAGAGCACCCGATTCGTAATCGGGCGGTCATCGGTTCAATCCCGATCTGTGGCTCTTGTTATATAAATCAAACATCGATAATGTTTTGTGTGAAAACGGCCACCGCTTGGGTGGCCGTTTGTGTTTGGCGCCCCAGCACAGCGCAATGCGCCGGTCATTGCGGCGACGCGTCAGTGTGCAAACGGATCGCCCGCCCACCCACTTTCCCGTTTGTGGGGTATGGGCCAAAGGGTTGGTTCTGCGTGACCGGTCACGCTTGTCATGCGCTGAACGAGCGGCCCCACAGCTTTCCACTTTAAATAGTTCGGCGGTTTGTACGCGCCGATAAGGGACATGTATGCGCCGTACGTTTGTTCACGCTATCACGCTACTGCTGGGCTGTACGCTGGCCATGGGCTGCAGTGGAGCCGAGGGTCCCGCTGGCCCGGTTGGTCCGGAAGGACCTGCAGGGCCGCCCGGGCCCTCTGGTGCCACGCGCACCACGTACTTCGTGACGATCGACAGCTCGGGCTATGCGGAGCAGGCGCTGCCGTTTGCCTTTGGAACCAACCCCGCCAACCCTCCGCTGCTGGCCTGCTTTATTGCGGAAGTGCGCACCGAAGGTCTCTGGCAGCCAGTGGGAGACGGTTTCACCACCGAGGGACGTGGCGTGTGCGCGCTGGTCTTCGATGAAGGCCGGTGGTTCGCCGTGATTGTTAACTCGCCGCCCGGTTGGACCGTAGCGTTCATGGTGATTGGCGGATAGCTTGCGGGTGCAGGTGGAATCGCGGGTGTAATTCAGTTGGTAGAATGCCAGCTTCCCAAGCTGGACGTCGCCGGTTCGAGTCCGGTCGCCCGCTCTATAAGTCCTTAAATAACAACGATTTGCGAAACGGCTGCGTCCTTTTTGGGATGTGGCCGTTTCTGTTTGGCGACCAGTTGGTGCACGTTTTTGCCCACTTGCGGCGCCAATTGAGGCCGAACCGGTTCGGCGCTCCAATCGGATCGAGCTGGTGTGAGTTCTCTGTAAGCTGGCGCACTTTTTCTCGATATTTTGTCGCAGGCTGAGCCGTGGCAGGGGCTACGCGTCGGGGGCGTCGACGCTCTCGGTCTCCTTGAGGTGGCGGGTGCGGTAGGAGCGGCCGCGCATTGCGAAATGCGTCCCGCGTTCGAGCAAGCGGTCGAGGATCGCTTCGGCCAGATCCCCATCATGCAGCACATGACCCCACGCCGCCAGCGGTTTATTGGTGGTCACGAGGATGGGGAGCTGTCGGAGGTAGCGTTCATTGACGACCCGATACAGCACATTCGGTTCGTCGGCGGCGTGCGCGAGGTAGCCGATTTCGTCGAGCACCAGCACGTGCGGCTGCAGCTAGGCCGAAGTTCGGTGGGAAATGAGGGTGTTGTGGTGCCGATCCTATTGCGACAACATGAGTTACGAGTGAGAAGGCAGCGTTTTATTGTTGCCATGTAAATGGCTTGCGGCTGCAGTAAAGTATCCGTGTACATGTTCTCATATTCATTGACATCGTCCCGAATCGCACGTCCCCGCCCGCGGTGTTGCTGTGCGAGGCATGGCGCGAGGACGGCAAGATTCACAAGCGGACCTTGGCCAATCTGTCGTCGCTCTCGGCGGTGCAGATCGAGGCGATGCGCCGCATCCTGCGCGGCGAGACGCTGATCAGCGCCGACGCCCAGCTGGAGATCGAGCGCAGTTGGCCGCATGGCCATGTCGCGGCCGTGTTGGGCATGGTGCGCAAGCTTGCGCGTCTCTCGCCCGAGCGCACGTTGGTGGTCGCGATGATTGTGGCGCGCCTCATCGCGCCCGGCTCCAAACTCGCCACCGCGCGCGGGCTCGACGCCGAGACCACCGGGAATACGTTGGGCCAGGAGCTCGGGCTCACGGACGTCGACGCGGAGGCGTTGTATGCGGCGCTCGATTGGGTCGAGGCGCGGCAAGTGCGCATCGAAGCGAAACTCGCCACGCAGCATCTGGCCGACGGCACGCTCCTGCTGTACGACGTCACGTCGAGCTATTTCGAAGGGCATACGAGTCCGCTCGCCAAACTGGGCCACAATCGCGATGGCACCGGGTGGCAGCCGCAGATCGTGATCGGTTTGTTGTGCACGGCCGAGGGCTGCCCTGTCGCGGTCGAAGTGTTTCCGGGGAATACGAGTGATCCCAAGACCCTCCAGGCCGCGGTGACGAAAGCGCGCGACCGCTTCGGCTTGACGCGCGTGGTGTTCGTCGGGGACCGGGGGCTGATCACCGACGCGCGCATCACG